>CBDUQU010000118.1:0-9651 GCA_965369445.1 uncultured bacterium
GTCGTTTTTTTCATTCTCTTTCCTGGCTCCGGTTGCGAACCGTCCGCCTAATTCCCTTGGGGCATGCTTCCACTTTATCGGGAACCCTTGGGCAGAGCCAAATGTTGTGCACTGAGGCAAAGATAATGAAAGACGCGTCTCATTGTCAATTGAGCATTTTCATAGAGACAAGAGACCAGAACCTAACTTAAGTTAGGTTCTGGTCCAAAACACCAACGCCACGAGTTTCAGGCTTGAAGATACCACACCGTGAGTTTCAGTTTGCGGCCTTACAATGTTCTGCCCGGGGAAAGCTCAACAAAGATGCAAATGAAGAAGAGCTTTCTTCCGAATATCTGCTATGAACTCTATGTAAGCTGGCAAATTTCCTTGACAAGCCCGCAGTATCAGCTTATTTTCCAAGTGGTTAGCACTCGCAAAGGGAAAGTGCCAAGCATGCGCTAATTTATTGATGGCAAGTAGATTACGAGGCAAACGTGGCTTTCGAAAGTCTCAGCGAGAGGGAGCGGTTGGTCCTTAAGTCCCTGATCAGCCATTACGTGGCCACTGCCGAACCGGTGGGTTCCAGAGCGGTGGCACAAAAATATAGGTTGGGGATAAGCCCGGCCACGGTGAGAAACACCATGCAGGATTTAGAGGAGATGGGGCTGATCACTCACCCCCATACCTCTGCCGGAAGGGTTCCCACGGACAAGGGATACCGGCTCTATGTTGACAGCATGATGGGACCGGAAGCTCTTACTGCTTCTGAAGAGGATCAAATCAGAAGAGAGATATGCGCCGATTATGCGGCGGTGGAGGACATCTTAGAGCAGACCGCCTTGGTATTGGCCACAGTCTCGAAGCAGTTGGGCTTAACTATCGCCCCCAGATTCGACAGCGGTATTCTGACCAGCATAAACTTAATCCCGGTGGCGGAAAAGAAGATCCTGGTGGTCCTGGCGGTTAAACACGGGCTCGTCAGGACTGTGCTGTTGGAAGCCGAATCCTCTATTGACGCAAAGCAGGTGGAGAAGACCGCAGGTGTCCTGAACGAGAAGCTATCCGGCCTGACCTTGGGAGAGATTAAAGAGTCAATCGATCTCCGACTGAAAGAGACGTTCGCCGCCGATGCCAAGCTGATAAGACTCTTTCTGGATTCGACCGAGAGTCTTTTCAATTTAACCGAACCGGACCAGATGCATTTGGAAGGAACCACCAATATCGTAGATCAACCTGAATTCAAGGACAGGGAGAAGTTACGAAGCCTAATTGAAGTGCTCGAGGAGAAGAAGCTTTTAGCAGAGCTTGTCTCGGCCAAGGGGATCAAGGAGGGAATCTCCATCACCATCGGGAAGGAGATAGAGCGAGGGGAGATGCAGTCCTGCAGCCTAGTCACCTCGCCATACAAAGCGGGAAAGGTAAGGGGAACCATCGGAATAATCGGCCCTACCCGGATGAGATACTCCAAGCTGGTCTCCACGGTGGAATATGCGGCCAAGCTTCTAAGCGACGTGCTTTCAAGATAGAAGAGACTATCAATATTGGTATCAAACGAGGAGCAGCACAAGTTGAGCAAGGAAAAACGTCTTAAAGAAGAAAAGAAGAAGGGGAAAAGCGAAAAACAGCAGACCGAGGTTGTAGAGAAGGAAGAAAAGAAGGAAGTCGAACCGGCAACCGAGACAGAACTGTTAAAGGAGCGGCTTGCCAAAAGTGAGGAGCAAGCCAAGGAATTGGAGGATCGTCTCCTAAGGCTGGCAGCGGAGTACGACAATTACCGGAAACGGACCGCCAGAGAGTTCGAATCTATCTTGCAGAATGCCAACGAGAACCTAATCTCAAAGCTTCTGGACACCATGGACAACTTCGAGCGCGCCTTAGACTCTGCGAAGAGCTCCAACGATTATGACAGCTTCCGCAAGGGCGTGGAGCTGATATACACTCATCTGAAGGAGCTTCTGGAGAAGGAGGGATTAAAGGAAATAGACGCGGTATGCAAGCCTTTTGATCCCAATTTCCATGAGGCAGTAACTCAGTGCGAAAGCGACGAACACGATGAGGGGATCGTGGCCGACGAGATTTGCAAGGGATACCTGTTGAATGAGAAACTGCTGAGACCTTCGAAGGTGGTCGTCTCCAAGGGAAAGTCCAAACAGGAGAAGGAAGAAAACAAAGATACGGATGAATGACCCAAGTTGGTAACGGACGCCCCGTCCGTTCACGGTGAATCCGTTCAGGATGAATCCGTTACCTTAATATCATTACGGGGAGGGTATCCGTGACGAACAGTGAGAAAAGTCCACAAATGAGAATACTTCCAATGCTCAGAATTTTGTGTTTTTGTTTAGGCATACTCCTATTGACAAACGCAGATCTGTGGTCAAAGGAAAAAGAGATTGTGTTGGAGAATCATGTCTATTATGTGATTCATCCTAACGGGGAGAAGGTAGTTATTGCCTCCACCCGGACTGCAGGCGGTCCCCCCGTGGAAGCCATTTTTTCACCGGATAGCAGTTATGTGGCCTATACGACATCTAGTGGGTTGGGCTGGGAAGGGGCAGGAAGAGACCTCTGTTACTGCAAGAGTGACGGTTCTGAGAAAACTCTCATCTTAAGCTCCACAACCGTCATCCAACACCTGAACTGGATCACAGCGACAGGTAAGGAGTATATTGTTTTCGTTCACTCGGGAGCCGACCCTGAAGGGAGAGCACACGTTAAGGTATACGACTTCGGTGCGAAAGAGATAGTTTTTGATACCGTAGGTCACACTTTAACAAGAGTCGAAAGCGCAGCGCGTTTTCTGGTCGGCGATTTTACATCTTCTGCAAAAAGGCCATACACTCTGGATTTGGAAAAAATCACTCGGAGACCATTTAAGTTCGACGATCCCGAGATTGCAGCCGAAGATGTGGTTGCTTCCCACTGTGTTTATATCGCTGATGACCAGACCACATTGGAGTCCCAGATGACCGTCTCTGACATCATGGAGTTTGTTCCAGAGGCTTGGCCATATTCTTACAATGAATCAGAATACATCGATTTGGTGCCTTGTTTTCCCGAATTCTCTATGGTGACCTCTTGGATTTCCTCCCCTAACCACCGATTCATTGCGTTCTCTGTAAATGGCAAGAGGTTCACCTGCAACGGAATCATAGACAGAAAGACGAATAAGACATATCCCTTGAGGTTTTTTCTTGAGACTTTTGACGGAGAACCATGTTGGTCGCCTAATAACCGGTATGTTGCATTCTTCAATCCAGCCGGCAATTATCGCAAGTACATAAACGTCTTCTCGGTCGATTCGGTTCTAAGTTTCAGAGACCCAATGGTTGATCAAACAACTTTTTTCAGTTCAGCAGACAAGATATTAAAAATATGCTTCTCGGAGAACTCCGATACACTATATTTCGACGTGGATCGCTTCGGCAAAGGTAAAGTGACTACCGGTCAAATGATCATCAGGAGGTAAGAATAAATGCCAAAAGTAATCGGAATAGATTTGGGAACAACTAATTCATGCGTGGCGGTGACAGAGGCGGGTGAGCCGAAAGTTATACCCAACCCGGAGGGGATGAGAACCACACCTTCGGTGGTGGCGTTCACCAAGGCGGGTGAAAGGCTGGTGGGGCAGGTGGCAAAAAGGCAAGCCATAACTAACCCTGAGAACACCGTCTTTTCCATCAAGCGATTCATGGGGAGAAAGCACAGCGAGGTTACGGAAGAGGAAAAGATAGTCCCCTACCAGATCGTGGAAGCTCCCAACGGGGACGTGCGAGTAAAGATCATGGACAAGGAGTACTCTCCTCCCGATATCGGCGCCATGATCCTGCAGTCCATGCGGAAGACAGCAGAGGAATATCTTGGCGAAAAGGTCACCCAGGCGGTCATCACAGTCCCGGCATATTTCAACGACTCCCAGAGGCAGGCCACCAAGGATGCGGGAAGGATCGCCGGGCTGGAGGTCTTGAGGATAATCAACGAGCCCACCGCCGCGTCTTTAGCTTATGGCTTGGAGAAGAAGAAGGACGAGAAGATCGCGGTCTTTGACTTGGGCGGGGGCACTTTCGACATTTCCATTCTCGAATTAGGCGAAGGAGTTTTCGAGGTAAGATCCACCAACGGTGATACCCACCTGGGGGGAGACGACTTCGACCAGAGGATCATAGACTGGATGGCAAATGAATTCAAAAAGCAGTACGGCATAGATTTGACAAAGGACCGTATGGCACTCCAGAGACTGAAGGAGGCGGCAGAGAAGGCCAAGTGTGAGCTTTCCACCACCATGCAGACCAATATCAATTTGCCGTTCGTCACCGCTGATGCCAGCGGCCCCAGACACCTGGATTTGACTTTGACCCGCGCCAAGCTGGAGCAACTGGTGGACGATCTTGTGCAGAGGACGGTGGAACCGTGCAAGAAAGCTCTGGCGGACGCCAAACTTCAACCGTCGGACATCGATGAGGTAATCCTGGTGGGCGGACAGACCAGAATGCCCAAGGTCCAGGAGGTGGTGAAGAGTTTGTTCGGTAAGGAGCCGCACAAAGGGGTCAACCCGGACGAGGTGGTGGCGGTGGGAGCAGCCATACAGGCGGCAGTCCTGTCCGGTGAAATGAAGGACGTTCTTCTGCTGGACGTTACCCCCCTATCCCTCGGAATCGAGACCCTGGGCGGCGTGATGACCAGGCTGATCGAAAGGAATACCACCATACCCACCAAAAAAAGCCAGATATTCTCCACTGCCGCAGACAACCAGACCGCGGTAAACATACACGTCCTGCAGGGCGAGCGGGAGATGGCGATATACAATCGAACGCTGGGCCGTTTCGACCTGGTGGGGATACCATCTGCACCCCGCGGAATACCTCAGATTGAGGTTACCTTCGACATAGACGCCAACGGCATCGTCCACGTCTCGGCCAAGGACATGGGAACGGGCAAGGAGCAAAGCATCAAGATTCAGGCATCCAGCGGCCTGTCCGAGGAGGAGATTCAGAAGAAGGTCAAAGACGCCGAGGCTCATGCCGAGGAGGACAAGAAGAAAAAGGCCCTGGTGGAGGCAAGAAACAAGGCCGACCAGATGATCTACACCACCGAGAAGACCCTCAAAGAATATGGCGATAAGATTTCGGCAGACGAGAAGAAAAACATCGAAGAGAAGATCGAGAAGGTCAAGCAGGAAGTGAAAGGAGAGAACGCCGACGAGATCAACAAGTTAGTAGACGAGTTGATGCAGGCCTCCCATAAACTCGCAGAACAGATGTACAAGCAGACCGGCGAAGCACAGAAGCAGGCCCCGCCAGAGGAACCACCCAAGGAGGAACCGAAGGAAGAGAAGAAAGACGACAAAGGCAAAGAAGGGGCGGTGGATGCGGATTTTGAGGTGGTGGATGATAAATAGATCGGTCAACGGATGGAGCAGATTAAACGGATCACACCGTGAACTCGGATGTTCTTGATGCATCGGCATTAGTCTCAAGATCCCGCGAAAGGCGGGGGAAATGCCGATGCTGCCCGACGTGCGTGGGAGGCAGACGATTTTGTCTTGACGGAGACCGCTACTTCAGTATATTACTCATGAGCGATGCATTGGCGGACATGACACGACTGTTGCGGACACAAATGCACGCTCGTATTTTGTCTTAAAGAGAGTCGGTCGACAGGCCGACACCTGTGATGAAAGAGGATTCCCTGACCAGGGGTCCTGGTGAAAAGCGAAAGACCAACGGCGGCTTAGCCAAGTGGTAAGGCGGAGGTCTGCAAAACCTCTATTCTCCGGTTCGAATCCGGAAGCCGCCTTTTTTTAGTTTACAGTTCACGGTTCACAGCCAACAGTTAAAGGCAGATTGTTATGATCGAGAAGATTGAACGGGAGATGCGGCGGTTTTTGAAGGCGAATGCTGATAAGGCCGTCATCACGAAGTACGCCAGGTATTTCAAGGATGGCTACGATCCTTACGGCGTGGACGGAGACAAGCTTCTTCCCAAAATAGATGAGTGGTTCAAGACATGTGAAGAAAAACTGGACCGTAAGCAGCTTCTGACCTTGTGCCAGCATCTGCTGAGTTCGGGCAAGTTCGAGGAGGTCAGCATCGCCATACACTTCATGGCCAAACTGAGAGATAAGTACAATAAGAGTTTGTTCAACACCGTGGGCAAATGGTTTGAGAAATACATCATCAACTGGGCGCATTGCGACGTAGCCTGTCACATCGTCGTGTATTCATTTCTGTCGGACAAGATAGTTGGGTTTAAGGATCTTCTGGCCTGGGCGGAATCGCCGCACAGATGGAAAAGGCGAGCGGCGGCGGTGACCATGGTGGAGGACTTCCGCAAGGGTGGCACCGCCAATGTGGCACGAGCTCTTCAGGTTGCCCGAAAGCTGATCCTCGATCCGGAAAGGGTGGTGCAGCAGGGAACCGGATGGCTCTTAAGGGAGGCCTGGAAGAAATCGCCCAGGAAAGTCGAAGATTTCCTGCTTAAGTGGAAAGACCAAGCGCCCAGAGTGATCATCCAATACGCCACCGAAAAAATCGACAAGGAAAAGAGGAAGAAATTCCGGCGGGGATGAGACTACCTCTTGTAAAATCGATACTTCGGTGCCGTACCTCAAAGTGGAGACGACGCTCCACTGATTTTTTATGTCTTGCTTTTTTTATTATTTCCTCTAAATTCCTCTTGTGTGCGGCAGGGATAGGGAACTGTGAACTGCCAACTGTGAACTGTTAACTGACGTAGCCGCCGGAGTGGCGAAATAGGTAGACGCAAGGGACTTAAAATCCCTCGGTGATTTCTCACCGTGCCGGTTCGATTCCGGCCTCCGGCACTACTAAGTCCGAAGTCAGAACGCCGCATAAAACCCATGCGCTTGTCGGTGCGCCGAGCTTGCCGACAGGGAATGCCAAGCTCAACTTCTTAAGATCGGTATCACTCTAACTCGATGATAAGGAACTGCAGCTTCAGCTATGCTACTTCACTCACCGCATTTAGGAGAGATATTAGCTTTATCGTGTGCCATCATGTGGGCCGTTGCGGTTATCCTCTTCAGAAAAAGCGGGGAGACTGTAACACCTGTAGGATTGAACCTCTTTAAGAACTGCTTGGCACTGGTTCTTTTCGTTCCCACCTCTTTGGTGCTGGGAACTACTCTATTTCCTGAAGCCTCTCTGAATGATTATCTTCTTCTTCTGGCGAGCGGCGTTATCGGAATCGCCATATCAGACACCCTCTTCTTCAAAAGCCTCAACCTTCTGGGTGCAGAACTCTCGGCCATTGTTGACTGCCTGTACAGTCCCTTCATAATCGGGCTATCTGTAATCTTCTTGTATGAAACCATGACCGGCCTTCAGATATTCGGAGTCTTCTTGATCGTTTCGGCAGTTCTGGGCGTCTCAGGAATAGGAGACAGAAAGCACATCTCCCGTCACGACCTGATCCTCGGCGTCGTGTTCGGCGTGCTGGCAATGGCTTTCATGGCGGTGGGCATAGTGATGATCAAGCCGCTGCTCAATCGCTCTCCCCTATTGTGGGTGGTAGAGGTTCGCCTCTTCGCCGGATGCGTGGGATTGGGCATATATCTTTTGTTTCATCCCGCTCAAAAGAAGATCATCTCGTCGGTCTTGGCGGTGCGAAACTGGCAATACATGCTGCCGGGTTCGTTTTTGGGAGCCTATCTCTCCATGGTGGTCTGGATGGGGGGAATGAAATACACCCAGGCCTCCATCGCTGCGGCCTTGAACCAAACCAGCAACGTTTTCGTGTTTATCTTGGCAGCATTCCTTCTGAGAGAACCGGTCAATTTCACTCGAATTCTCGCCATAATCTTTGGTTTTGCGGGCGCTGTTATCGTGTCTCTGGGATGAGATGCGAGGAGTACTCGCGTAAAGCGGAGCAGGGGGTTAGAACCAACTTCTATTTAGCTTCGTAGACGATTCTACCCCCCAGAATCGTGTATTCAATTTTCGTATTGGGGATTTCTTCAGGCTTGACTTTGAAAACGTCCTGAGACAGCACAATCATATCCGCCAGTTTTCCTACTTCGATTGAACCCTTGAGATTTTCCTCGTAAGATGCGTAACCTGCCCATCGCGTATAGGCAGAGATTGCGTCACTCAAACTCACTTTTTCTTCGGGATACCAGCTTTCCTTTTCCCCAATCCTGTGACGGGTAATGGCCGCATGAATCCCCATCCAGGGATTCAGGGTTTCTATCGGGGCATCCGATCCGAAAACAACATGGGCGCCGCTGTCAAGAAGGGTTTTGAAGGCATAGGCAAGCTTGCAGCGTTTGCCCCAGTATCTTTCGGCGATGTCTATATCAGCCGGGGTGTGTACCGGCTGAACAGAGGCGATGATGCCGAGCTTGTGAAATCGTTCCACATCCTGAGGATGGAGAAGCTGCACGTGTTCAATGCGGTGCCGCAATCCCGCTTCTTTCCCGCTCTTTCGAACTGACTTTTCAATCGCATTCAATGACTGATGCACGGCTTTATCGCCGATGGAATGGATAGCAACGCTTATACCCGCCCGGCTGGCCTTGCTGACGAGCTTGCTAAGTTCCTCCTCCGACGTAACCTCTATGCCGAGATTGTCCTTCGAGCCTTCGAAAGGTTCGAACATCAAAGCTGTCTGCGATCCTAAACTGCCGTCGGAATAGAATTTCACACCGCCAAATTTCAGTTTCTCGTCGCCGGAGCCAGACATCATCCCCAAATCTATGACAGAGTCAAGCTCCCCCCTGGGAAGCCAGGAGGACACTCGCAAGGTGAGATCGCCTTCTGCTTCAAGCTGATCAAAAAGCTCATGCGCCCCCGGATCGTCATGGTTATGAATTCCCGTCAGCCCGTAGCTGTTCGCGATTCTCATCGCCTCTTTCATCAATTCTTTGGAGGTAGCAGTCGAGGGCTCTGGAACTCTCTCCCAGACCAGGTTGCAGGCATTCTCCTTCAGGATTCCGGTGAGCTCACCGGTACTGCGATCCCTTTCGATCCTTCCGCCACGGGGGTCGTTCGTCATCTTATCGACCCCCACCGCCTTTAGAGCTGTCGAGTTGACCCACAGCATATGGTGATCTTTGCTCCGCAGAGCGGCCGGATGCTCCGGACACACCTTATCCAAAATCTCCTTTGTGAAGAGGAACTTATCCCCCACGATATTCTTATCCCATCCTCCGCCCACCAGCCACTCATCCTCTTTCAGCTTTGCCGCAAAGACTTCGATAGTCGACAGGATTTCATCAAAGGAGCTGATTCCATGTAGATTAACCCGCCTGAGCCCGTGGGCAAAGGAGAGAAAATGAGTGTGACAATCGGTTAGACCGGGTAATACGGTTCTTCCTTCCAGGTCTATTACGCTGAAGTTCTTCCTTCCGAGATTTTCGACATCCGAGCTCCTGCCCACCGCAACTATTTTCGAACCCTCCGTCGCGATGGCTTCAGCCCTAAGCAGACGGGGATTCATGGTATAGACATTTCCATTCAGTAGCATCAAGTTCTTCATCGTTTTGTCTGAACTTTGTTTTTAACCTCTCCCCCTTTCGTCCCCTCTCCATAAGATGTCGAAGATCCCGCCAGAGGCGGGGGAGAGGGATTCACCCTGAAGGGATTTCCCTCGATCCTGCACTTCGTCCTGCCCTTCGGTCCTGAGACCTCAGGGTCGAAGGAAGACTCAGTG
>CBDUQU010000119.1:0-9277 GCA_965369445.1 uncultured bacterium
GATAAGGCAGTTTGAACCCGGAGAAATAAACCACGTCTATGTCATGGGTTAAGCAGACTGCGAACCCCTTGCCGCCGGGATATTCAACTTTGAGACCGTTACGAATTAAGAATTCCGATACTCTCGGTTCCAGGACGTGTCTGTGTTCTGACAGGTAATAGGGGAATCTCCGATGCATGTCCAATGTCGGAGGGTTGTATTCTTCCTTCCTGGTGAACAGGTTCCAGAGACTCTCATTCTCTCTCAACGCGTCAATCATAGCATCCCGAGTTTTGTGAGTCGGTTGTGACTGAATGGGTGCATCTACGTCGTAAAGCGACTCACCACCGCCAAGCGCAAAGGCCTGCAAACAATTGATAGCAAATATGTTCTCAAAAATCAAGTCCGAAATGGTTGGAGCGTCAAGAATTTCCTGTTCGCGGCCTTCTGTGCTCTGCGGAAAACAGAAGCGGCCCTCCAATCAAGAAGAGCCGCTTTTTTCATTCTCAATTTGGCGCTAAGAGAAAGCCTACGGTATTTCCTCGGCTTGGCTTTCCTCGTACCGTCCGCCCAGATGCTTGGCTAAGAACTTCTCTGCGGCGGCGTAGAATTTCAGGCGGTTTTCCGGCTTGGCGAATCCGTGGCCCTCATCTTCGAAGAGGAGGTATTCGTAGTCGATACCCTTTTCCTTCAGCGCCTCCACGATCTGTTCGGATTCTGCTTGCGGCACGCGCGGATCATTGGCGCCCTGGGCAATCAGCATAGGAATCTTTATCTGATCGACCTTGAATAGCGGAGAGCGGGACTTCAGAAAGTCCTCCTCGGTCTCGGGGTCACCGATTCGCTTGTTCAAAAGCGATCTCATGACCTCCCAGTAAGGCGGAAGGGAGGTGATCCAGGTCATGAGATTGGCTGGCCCGACGATGTCGACAGCGCAGCAGAAAAGGTCGGGCGTGAAGGTAGCTCCAACCAATGCCGCGTAGCCACCATACGAGCCGCCGTAGATGGCGACCTTCTCAGGGTCGGCTATGCCTTTTTCAATCGCCCAGTTAACCGCGTCGACAAGATCATCGTGCATCTTGCCGCCCCACTCCTTGGTTGAGGCGTTAACGAAGTCCTTGCCGTATCCGGTCGAGCCACGGAAGTTCACCTGCAAACAGACGTAGCCCCGGTTGGCGAACCACTGAACCTCGTTGTTGTAGCCCCAGGTGTCGCGGTACCAGGGGCCGCCGTGTACGTTCAAGACCATGGGCAGATTCTTCCTACCTTTTCCGGGCGGATAAGTGACGTAACCGTGAATGGTCAACCCATCCCGTGACTCGAAGGATATCGGTTCCATGGAGGTCAATTCATATTGGTTCAACACCGGACGGTGGTGAAACAGGAACGTTCCTTTCTTGGTCTCCCGATCATAGGCCCAGTATGCAATGGGGCCGTCATCCTTATCGAAACTTACCAGCCAGGTCTTGTCGGCATCGTCCCGGTTGCTCACCCGGTAGTCTCCATGGTCAAGCTTCGCTATGGCCTCGAAATCATCCTTGATCGATTCATCCAGCACCTGCCATTCGGTTCTTGCCTTGGTGAAGCTCACGGCCTGCACTTCGTACCTATCGGGGTGGATCATAACGCCGCTGATATCGTATTGAGGATCTTCGGCCAGAACCTCGTAACCCTGGGTGGCAATGTCCATCTTGACTAAGCGCCCTGCGTTAACCTCGCGCGAATCCATAAGAATCAGGGAATCGCCTCCTATTGAAAACGTGACCGGACCACTGGTCATGGCATTCTCCGAATCCCAGGTGAGGAGTTTATCCCAGCTTGCCTTCTCGTCTTCCCGAACCATCAGATCGAACCCGCCGTCAGGCGTCGTGGCCAACGCACCCCGCACCTTGAACTCAGGATCGGTCACCCACCCGGCGATGTTGCCTGGATTCCTTGCCACCAGTTCCAGCTCGCCGGATGTCAAATCCAGGTGATACACGTCGTGAACCGCTACGTTCTCTTTATTCATGGCGATGAGCAGCTCATTGGGGAAGTGCTTATTGCGATCGACAACGCGAGCCTGCACGTTTTCAAAAGGCGTGTAGTCCTTGATCTCATTCGTCACCAGATTCACTCCATAGAGGCGCCAGTTCTCGTTTCCACCCACATCCTGAAGATACATGACGTGTTTGGAATCCGCCGCCCAGAAATAGATCCGTATACCTCGATCGTCATCCTTGGTAACCGGCTTATCATCCTCAGCGCCGATGGTCCTCACCCACACGTTAAGCACGTTGTCCACCGGAGCTATGTACGCCAGCATGGTTCCGTCAGGAGAAATTTGAGGGCTGGCCTTCTCCGGGTTTCCGAAAATCACCTCTCTGGGAATCAGCTTAACCTCACTGGTCCCGCAGGAGGAGACAAACACCACGATTGTGGCGCAAAGCAAAATCGCGCCAACGACCCACAAAAGCTTTGAGCGTCTCACTGTTCTACCTCCTTTTGTTAAGTGAACAGCTTTCTGTGCTAATCAGGAAAACTCCCTATCATGTCCGTTCTAAGAACTTCTTATTTAAACCTTTGAAATTTCGTTGGCTCCTTTATAGCAAATGTTAACGGGAAAGTCAAGTCCTAAGTTCCCGATTCAGAGAATTTCTTGATTTGTGTCCGGGGAGGATAGATCACTTCGGAAGTGCGGAGGACAGGAGAACTCTATCTTGAAGAAATGCTGCCGGACGTTGCGAACTGGTGGGGTCTATTTTATGAGGTGATTCAGCAGATCCAGGTAATCGGAGACCAGCCGGGTTATGAGGAACTTCTCCCTGACCATCTCCTTGCCTTTTTTGCCCATCTTTTCTGCAAGCTTGGGATCCTTGAGAAGTTGAACGATTCTCTGAGCAAAGCCCTTTTTGTCGTTGGCTTCCACTAGGAAACCGTTTTCCCCGTCGCTGATTTGAAGAGAAATTCCTCCGGTGTTGGATGCTACCACGGGGGTTCCCTTCCACAAGGCCTCGCTCACCGTGAGTCCAAAGCCCTCTCTGGTCGACTTCTGAATTATGACCGAGGAGGCTGTCTGGAGTGCATTCACCAAAATGCTGTTCTCACTGGTTATGAGGATCACGTCTTTGCTTTCGATCAGGTCGTTTGCTCTTCTCTCGACTTTTTCAAAGATGGTCCAGCCCTCAGGATCGTCCGCAGCCATGCTTCCGCATAACACCAACCTGCAATCTACCTCTTTCTTCACAAGCTTGAAGACCTGAACGACGCCTTCCGGGTCTTTCCACCTGTCAAACCTTGATATCTGGGTTATCAGCGGTTTATCTGTGGGTATGCCAAACTTTTTCAGATACTTTGAAATAACCCCCTCTGAGATTGCCATATTTTTAGGGGAAAGAGGATCGATGGCCGGGTGAATGATCCTTTGTTCTACCGGAAGGTCCTCTCTTCTATATTTCTCACTCGAGATAACCATCATATCATATCTTAGAATGAATTTCTTGAGGAAATCCCAAAGGGCGCTATTGGAGTGTGACAAATCGACGTGACATCTCCAGATCCATGGCTGCTTTTTAGTGTAGTACTTTATCAGAGGTAGCGGCTGTGGATCGTGAATAATCACACAATCATGATCTATGTGCGTAAAAACAGAGAAATCCTCGTTGGCTCGGATGTACAGACGTTTTTTGATCTCGGTTAGATTGATACCGCCCCCTTGAAGCGCGTTGTGAAATTTCTTGGTTATGGCAAAGAAATCAGGCGTTCCGTGCATGATCCTCCAGCCCACGTCAATACCCAGATCGTTCGTCAACACCACCATGGATCCCAGGATCTCAGCGACGCCGCCGCCCTGGTAGGTTGAGTTTATGTGGAGAATGTGCTTGCCCGATAGCGGCCTGGCCTTCCGGTAGAGAGAGGAGAGAACCTCATCTCCCACGATTTCACTATAATCATCCAAGCTCTTCATATTATACTCTGACCAGCCCTTCTATCAATGATCTTACTTCCCATACGGAATCTAAATTGAAGCTAGCTTTCGAGGGGCTCAACCCCACTTTAATGGAATAGGCTGATTCGGGAAGGACGGCAAACATGTCCTCGTCGGTCCAGTCATCTCCTATGACCAGGATGAAGTCCCACCCGCCTCGTGAGAGCCAGTGCAACGCCGCCCGCCCTTTGTTTATGCCGACGCTTTTTATCTCGATGACCTTACTTCCCTCCAGTATCCCAAGATTAAGATTGGCGGTGAGCTGAAGCAGTTCATCCTTCAACTCCCTCGCCCTTATCGACGCTAATTGAGGATCTGCTTTTCTGTAATGCCAAGCCAAGGAGAAGTCTTTTTCTTCGATGAAAGAACCTGGAGTTCTGTCCTCATACCATTCAAGGATGGGATTCATTTGTTCCTTCCAATCGTCTCTCAGGGGCTCTATGGTCTCCCACGGCTTCCCCCGATCCTTGATCCACACGCCGTGCTCGGCAACCAATCCCAGGTTTCGGTTTCCAAACCATTTATCCAGAGTTTCTTTGTCTCGTCCACTTATTATTACCACTTCGGTTTTGGGGCTTTCGCCAAGCGCATCAAGCATGTTGAGAAGCCCTTCATCCGGCTTTGCCTTCTGGGGTTTTTCGGCAAAGGGAACCAGGGTTCCATCATAATCCAACAGCATAATACTATTATCGCTCTGCCAGTAGCTTCTAATTAGTTTTTTTTGCATCTCCTCGGTTAATTTCCTGACCGACAATGCCAGTTGAATCTTCTTGACGTTGGACAGAGCGTCAATAAAATCAGTTCCCCAGCGCACCACGTTATAGCGGTTAAGCCTTTTCTGCATGATGCGGTTGCGCTCCACCTGTTCTTCCTCCGGCATGGTCAAAGCTTCCTTTATGGCCCAGGCTATCTCATCCTGGTTGTTGGGATTTACTACGATAGCTTCTCCCAACTCCTTTGAAGCTCCCGCCATCTCGCTTAGGATCAAGACTCCTCGACCATCGGTTTTGGTAGCCAGAAACTCCTTGGCTATCAGATTCATTCCGTCCCTCATGGGGGTCACCAGGGCGGCATCTGCCACGTTATAAAGTGCGACCAGGCTGTGAAACGACTGAAAACGATACATGTACCAGATGGGCATCCATCCGATGTTTCCTTGCTTACCGTTGATCTTGCCCACCAATTCGTCCACCCTGTTTTTTATCTGAGCGTACTGCTCCACTCCCGTGCGCGACGGGACCACCGCCAGGATGAGAGTCACCTTTTCCTTATATTGTGGGTTTCTCTCCAAGAAGAGATCAAACGCCTGGATGCGCTGGGGAATACCTTTGGTATAGTCCAGACGATCGATGGAGAGTATGACTTTCTGGCCTTCGAGCTTCTTCTCGAATCTCCGGATTGCATCTCGCACCTCCGGATCCTCTACCGCGCTGGCGAATCGTCTGTAGTCAATCCCCATGGGGAACACGTCCACCTTGACCAAGCGATTGCCCGCATTGATCTGGCCAAAAGAGTGCTCGTAGCCCAGAAGCCGGTGGACGCTGTCAAGAAAATGCAGTAAGTAGTCGTTGGTGTGAAACCCGATCAGATCCGCTCCCAGAAGCCCCTCAAGGATCTCCTTGCGCCAGGGGAGCAGACGGAAGACTTCAAAGGATGGGAAGGGTATGTGAAGAAAGAAACCTATGCTGGCCTCGGGAAGTCTCTTCCTGATGAGTCCGGGAAGCAGCATAAGCTGGAAATCGTGTACCCAGATGACGTCCCCTGGCTGGGCCGACTCGACCACAGCATCACAAAAGACCTGATTCACCTGTCTGTATGCCTCCCAGAAACTCCTATTGTATGAGGCATAGAGCGGAAAGTGGTGAAAAAGCGGCCAGAGCGTCTTGTTACAGAAACCATAATAGTAATTATCCACCATTGGCTTGGAGAGAAAAACAGGATGACAGCCTTGTGCGCTCAGCCTCTCCTCTATCTGGTGCTTTTCTTCATCATCTATATTCTCCAGAGTCATCCCCGGCCAGCCTATCCACCGGCTGGAGTAGGACTTGTAGAATGAACTCAGTCCGGTGGCAACGCCACCGGCACTGGGTAGAAACCGAAGGTTGCCTTCCCGTTTGATCACGTTTACCGGCAGCCTGTTTGAAACGATCAACAGTCTTTTCACCTCAACTCACTCCAATCTCGTTTTTTTGAGTGATTTGCGAGTCATCTGCGGATTATGATATTGAATTATACCATAAATCGAAAGGAGGCGCAAGCCTTTTCGGTTCCATGCTAAGCCGGAGCATAACAGCTTGGGTACTCTCAGCTTACGACCTATTATATGAGGTAATAGTCTAAGTGGGGGCAGGCGAGGTTATAAAATCGATTGGCTCCTAAGTGATCTCTGCCTTGGCGCCTGAACTCAAACGGACGGTGAACTTCTCCTCCAGATGGTGGGGATAGTAGGAAAGCTTGGCTTTCCTGAGTCCGGGTTCTCCCAGGTCCTGCTCCCGGTTGACAAAAGGGATATCTTGCCAGGCTTTCTCACAGAACTGCTGATTGATGATTGCATATACTCCCTTGATTTCCGGATTGGCTTTTTCGATGTGTATTAGCGCGGTCTGATCGTTAAGCAGCTCTCCCAGGGCAAAAGCCTCTACCTTATTTTCAATCAGGATTACCTCGCCCTTTAGGCTCAAAGCACTGAAATTGTTGAGGGCTGCGCGAACAGCTTCCCACTCGTCCAGTAGATTCATATCCTCTTCGCACCGGCGCCACTCACACCAGGTCTCCGTCAGGTTCAGACACTCCTTTACGTGCTGGTCGGTTAACGGAGCGTAGGAGAACGAATGAGAGCGCAGGAATTGGTTGACCTGATTTCGTTTGGAATGATATTTCCTCCCAGCCAGCTTGATCAAATCCTCGGTTCTATAAACGTAATCAAACTGATCCCGGGTTGGTTCAATCGATAGGTCGGTCGCTCCTTCGAGTTCCGATACCAGCCGCCTGTCGCTCCGCTCGATGTGGGGGTTCTCCTCTCCCTTCTCCTCCCTGAGCCACTGCAACAACATACGGACGATTTCTAATCGGGGCGAAGGACCTATGGGTTGAAGGGCAAAATGATGGTTACCCTCGATCACCGAAATCACCAAAAGCCAGTCACGATACACGGACCATTGGAATCCATAATGAGAGCGCCAGATGAAGAGATTGGTGAAGGTCCATTCCGAGGTGTCGGGTCGATATCTCCACAAGATATCCTGGATGAACTCGCGGTCTTCCAGTTGCATCGGTCTGAACTGGGGAAATTGGGGATGCGTGGCCATCAATGATCTCCTTCTAAGGACGACCTGCATGTGCGTCGGTCGATGACAACGGCATTCCACAAATATCGGAGCCGTACGCAGAGAAGTCCTGTTCCACAGACGGACCGACGCTAGAAACGGCCAAAGACGGCTTCCTACGAAGCAAGCTTCGCAGCTATTGTGGCAACATGTTTCCCCTGAAACCGAGCGGCGGCCAGTTCGTTTTCGCTGGGCATGCGCTCTCCCTTACTCCCCGCGATGGTGGACGCGCCGTAGGGTGATCCGCCCGTGATTTCATCAATGCGCATCTGACCCTGAAAAGCGTAAGGTAGGCCGACAATCACCATGCCGTGATGCAGAAGTGTGGTGTGAAAGCTAAGGATGGTGGATTCCTGGCCTCCGTGTTGCGTGGCAGCACTGGTGAAGACACTTCCCACTTTTCCCACCAGTGCTCCCTTCATCCAGATCTGGCCGGTAGCGTCAAGAAACTGGCGCATCTGGCCGCACATGTTTCCGAATCGGGTTGGCGTGCCAAAGATGATGGCATCGGCGGAGGCAAGCTCGTCCACCGTGCATACCGGCACGTGAGAGAACGTCTTCTGTGCCTCTGTCGCTCCCATCTTCTCGAGCATCTCATCCGATAGCGTCTCCGGCACGCGGCGGAGTTCAACCTCCGCCCCGGAGACTTGCTTAGCTCCCTCGACGACGGCCTCAGCCATCCGGTAGATATGCCCGTACACGGAATAGAAAACAACTATAACCTTCATGGTCTACTCCTCCCTACCTGTAGTTTCGAGGTTGCACAACCGCGCTATCGAAAATCACTCCACGCAAACTTCTTCCCTACACTCCGGAATATCCCGCGGGGTAGTCCGGTCGCTATTTCATAATGAAGTCCGCAAGAAAATCAAGTATAAAAACATCCTATTAGAGAAAAACCCCGGCTCTGTGAAAGCTGGGGCTTTTCTGTTCGTGGCATCGCACATTTACGGGCCATAATAACAACCTGGCGGCGCTGGTCCGCCCTTGTAAAGATAGTTGATGAGATAGACTAAATCCGCTATGTTGACCTCTCCACTGCAATTGGCATCTCCGGCTTGCAGGGGTTCAGGAGGCGCCCCTCCCCTGAACAGGTAGTTTATCATATAGACCAGATCGGCTATGTCCACCTGACCGTCGGCGGTGGCGTCGCCGCAGACAAACGAGCAGCCGATTCCCCATGCCCCCATGAGCACCTCACATTCGTTATATTCCGGAGCGCAGGGAGAATTGTCGTTGATGAAGAACTGGTTCTCTGACATATCGCAAAACACGGGGCAATCCGAGATGTTGCCGTTGATCCCGGTCTGATCGCTGATGGATCCTCCGTAGTTGCCGTCTGTGTTGAGGCACACGTCCGAGCACGATAGCTGGCAGTCCGCGCTCGGATGCGAGCCATATATGGCAGTCCCGAAGTTAAAGGTCACAATCGTGTTCAACATGGTGGGGGTAGAGTTCTCTCCGCACCAAATTCCGCTTCCTTCGGCAGCACTATTTCCTACGATGGTGCAGTTAACGATTAGCGGAGAAGAAGAGCTGTCGCAGGAGATTGCGCCTCCTTCGCCGGACTTCCCTGTTACTTCGCAGTCACTTACGGAGCAGTTGATGATGGTGGGGCTGGAACCTACGCACAGGATTGCAGCTCCTCGATCCTCCACTTCGGCGTTGATGATGCTGAATCCCTCCAGTCTTGAGACGGCGGTCTCGGAGTTGTGGAAATAGAAAGCCCGGCCCTGTTCCTGACAATGAATGGTGGTGGATTCGGGACCGCATTCAGACCTAACCACGATGGCTTTACCCAAGAAGTCGATGTTCTTGTTCCCGGTCCCGAAATGGATGCCCGGGGCGACCAGTACGGTGTCACAGTCCGAGGCCACGTCGATGGCCTGCTGAATCGTGGGGTAATCATCCGGAACCCGAATGATCACGCAGCCGGTGATTAAGATTACCTCCACGCTGTGCTCCAGTTGCTTGCCGCCCCCCGTTTCCGTGGAGGTTATGAGAA
>CBDUQU010000120.1:0-9223 GCA_965369445.1 uncultured bacterium
TCCTTTTTCCTTCGGGGCGTTTGTACTATCGTCCCGAACGCGGATGGTGGCTTTCCCGTCTAACTCGGTCCACAAGAAAGAAGAGCGAGGCAAAAAAACAGAAGCCCCCCCGCCAAAGGCGGGGGGGCTTTTGATTCTACTGCTCCTGCACTGCATCTCAGGTAACTTACTAAGGATCGCAGCAGCGCGGGACGGGTCCGTTCCTGTAGAGGTAACTGACCAGGAAGACAATGTCTCCGACATTCACGATGCCATCGCAGTTGACGTCTCCCTCCGAAACAGGGACAGGTGGCGGTCCGTTCTTGTACAGGTAGCTAACTAGGAACACAATGTCGCCCACGTTGACAATCCCGTCGCCGTTGGCGTCTCCGCGATAATCCCACGGGCTGATGTGAACGCAGTACTCCACCTCGGTGTGAATGGGAGAGGTTCCGTTCCACTGCGCAGTCATCGGCTCGAATTCCTCCGGCACGTTCTGGTCGTGGAAGTTCCAGACCCAGTAGCCGGGGTCCCCGTTGATGGCATAACCCGGCAGCCACCATTCGCCGCCCGGGCTGTTGGACGGAATCTCCACGTCATAGATGTCGTGCGAGACGTTTCCTTCGTCATTATGCACCGTAGGATCGTGTGGAAAATCGTGAGGAATGATGGTTCCATCTCCTACTCTTCCGGGAGCGCCGAACTCTGCGTTGTCAATGAACGGATCGGAGAAGGCGATCTTGAACCGCTCCGAGTTCACTCCGGCCACGGTGACATAGTGTCCGCCAATTCTGAACCACATCCCGCTTCCCGGAGGATCCTCGAACCAGAAGCCCAAGAGCAGAATCACGTCCTCGCACTTCTCTACGAGCGACTCCACGTAGGCAAATGTCGGCATGGGAGTGAGTTCCTGACAAAGGGTGTCCGCCAGGGTGCTGCTGTCCGGGAACATCTCACTATCCAACCAATCCTGAATACCCTGCTGCATCTGCAGAATGTTGGTTCCGGTGTGATTGCAGTACCCGCTCTGAATGCCGTCTGTGTCGAAGTACCAGGCTAGCCTCTCCACCAACTCACCCCACGGCGGCAATCCGCCGCCAGGCATCTGTGGACCGGGAACGAAGGGCTGAAGCGTGGGCGGTGGCGGCCCGATGGCCGGTCCCCAAGCACTGCCGACGTGATCGACATTCCAGGGATCGTGATCGTCATATCCCACCAGGGGGCCGAGATCATCGAGGTAATCTCTGACCAGGGGGAACTGATCGATCCCGTCACCGGGGAAGCCGGGAGCAACATCATTATACTTGGAGTCAAACCACTTGAAGCAGTTGGCAACCGCTGCGGGACCGCAGAAGCTCCACTGCTCGGTTTCGAGCTTCCTCCAGCCATCCTGCTTCTGGTCGATGTCCGGCATGCCATTGGGAGCGTAGTCTTCGTACGGATCCTTCCAGTGCCAACCAACCTCCTCACGATCTATGTGGCAGGTATCGATGCGGCACACGGGATAGAATGACATCATATCCGGGGTGACGAACTGGACGGTGTTGAGGGGAGGGGTGAACGTGGTGTCCAGCAGGATGGTGCAGCACGAATCGCCAAAGAAGGTCAGGGTGGCAAAATGTCCCTTCCCCGGCTGCAAAGGAGGCTGGGATATCGGGACAGCAGTAAGGGTGATCGTCTTGTTCTGGTGGTCGATGTTGATGGTATTCAGTTCCCAGTTCTCCACTCTCGAACCAGCAAACACCTTGGCCAGCGTGTTCTCGCTGTCCGGCATGGAATCACAGCATACAGGACTACCCTGGTAACTGAGCGGGACCTGGATGGCTTGAAGAACCTCATCGTTGAATATAGTCAGGTTGACCGTGACCAGCCCTCCACCTGGTGGCACCTCCATGTCTCCGCACTCGACCCACAGGGTGTCACACTCGTTAGGATCGTTCTCATCGCACTCTCTTCCCGAAGACAGATGTACCCAGGTCGTGCAATACGCCGTTGCGCCAAGCGTGTCAGTCAGATCATGGATAACCATGTGGGTGTCGCAAGGCGTGCAGCCGTCCGTATCCCAGGTAATCTGCCAAGTGCCGGATGAGGTACCGTGACCTGAGGTTCTTACAATGTTCCATGAGCCGCAGCCCGGCTGAATGTCTATGGAGGCGTCATCTTCAATAGCGTCTCCGTCCGGATCTGTGCCAGTGATATCATACTGCACAACATCGTCCACAAAGCCCTCCAGGAAGTCAGGTTGCCCGATCACTGGTGGGTAGTTCCGGTCTATGTGGCAGGTATCGATACGACACACCGGATAGAAGAGTGTTTGTGTGGGATCATGGCAATCCATGAATCCAACATTATTGCTAGGAGGATAGAAAGTAGTATCTAACTGGATGGTGCAGCAGGAGTCACCAAAGAGGGTCAAGGTGCCGAAGTGCCCCTTTCCAGGCACCAAGCAGCTAGTGGGTGATATCGCAAAAGCATATGCCACGACTTTCTTCGTCTGGTGGTCAATTAAGACACCCTTAATCCAGTCGCCCGGCACGACCGAGCCGGCAAACACTTTAGCCGCCGTGTTCTCAGAGTCTGGCATGGAGTCACAGCATTCAGGGTTGCCCTCATAGCTGAGCGGCACGACAATGGCCATAAGACTCTCATCATGGGCTATGGTCAAATCAACAGTGACTAACCCGCCACCAGGAGGAACCAGCATGTTTCCGCACTCGACCCACAGGGTGTCGCATTCTTTAGGATCGTTTTCATCGCACTCTCTTTCCTCCTCAGGCTTCGGGCAGATCATGATGGCGGCTTCCACCTCGGTGGCAAAGATCTGCTTCCCGCCTTCAGGTGCCGGCTTGGTGACGGCTCTGAATCGCTCCGGAACGTTCATGCCAGAGAATTCGCCTTTTGCCCAGGGGTAATCAATCTCCCAGAAAGGATTGCCCGGGCTGGGGAATGGAGGATCAAGTATGCTCTGGTACATATCGTGGGAGACGTAGAGCGGATTATTATGCAGTGTAGGAGGATAGGTTCCGGCTGGCGGGTGTGTGGGTGGTCTGACTCTGCCAGGCCAACCCCCTACTGCCGCATCCCTAGCCGGGTCACTTATGGCGATCTTTAAGGATTCGGAGCATACCCCAGCCATGGTAACAAAATGTCCACCCTCTCTGTACCACTCCTCCGAGAATATATCATAGTACCAAAAACCCAAAAGCAGGATAATGTCCTGGCAGACCTTAAGCGAATCCTCCATCTCATAGAAATCTGGCTCCCAGTAGGTTGTCTCTTTCAAGGCAAACCCATAGTCCTCAAAGTATCTATCCAGCCCCTCTTGAATGGAGTCCACATAGGTACCGTAGGTTGGATCGGTATTGAAATAGTCAGACAGAAGCCTGATAAAGTCACCCGGGTCGTCTACAGTGGTGGGAACCGCACCGAACCACCACAGGCAGTTTGCCACCGCCGTGGGTCCGCACATCCCGAAAGAATCTGGTGGACCGAATTGATATTGGTCAAAATCCGGCATGCCGCTGGGGGCATCAGTGGTGTCCGGCTTCCAGTACCATAATGAGTCACTTGGCCTCTCAGACAGATGTACGTAGGTAGTGCAGTAGGAGGTATTGCAACCATCCGTCAAATCATGGATAACCATGTGGGTGTCGCAAGGTGTGCAACCATCGGTGTACCAGGTAACCCGCCAGATGCCGGAGGAAGTCCCGTGACCCGAGGTTCTGGTTATGGAATAGCCGCTGCCGCAGCCAGGAATAATGACTATGGAGGCTGTGTCTTCAATATCATCTCCGTCCGGGTCTGTACCAGTGATATCATATTCGACAACAGAGTCCACATAGCCTTCAAGGAAATCAGGCTGATCGATCACTGGCGGGTGATTCGGGTCTAAATGGCAGTAGGTGGTGCACCATGAGGTGTTCCCCTGATCATCAGTTAAATCAACGATGATCTTGTAGTAGATGGAATCCTGGCAACCTTTAGTGTCCCACGTAACCTCCCAGGTTCCGCTTGAGCTTCCGTGCCCGGTGAGCCTGGTTACCGAGTAGGTGCCGCATGAAGGCTCTATGGACAAGGAAGCGCCATCCAAGATAGGATCGCCATCCGGATCTGTTCCAGAAAATCCGTAGACAACAGTATCGCAAACTTTGTAGCCGTACAATGTATCCGGCTGGATGATCTCGGGCGGATGATTCTCCCCCGGAATGGGGCAGATCATAACGGCGGCATCAACCTCGGTGTGCCAATATGCGTAATGTTTAGGCGATTCTTTGGTAAAGGCTCTAAACCTTTCCGGAACGTTCATGTTGGAATACTTATATGCCTCATAGCAGTAATCTGCCAGATCCCAAACTTCACTTCCCGGGCTGGGGAATTCGGGATACAACAGGCTGATATATACATCGTGGGAGACATACTGTGTATTGTTATGGTAGGTAGGTCCATAGGCTCCCCAGGGCAAATGATCTGCCGTTCTGACCCTTCCGGGCCACCAGGGATACTGGACAACCCGATCCCGGTCCGGATCGGATATGGCTATCTCCTTTTTCTCCGAGTTCACTCCCGCCATGGTCACATAATGTCCTCCTTCTCGCCACCAATCTCCTCCACCACCGGGGCAAGGAGGAAAGTCGGCGCAACCGAGTGCATCCGGAGTTGGATCCAAGCCGCAATCAGGGAATGGTGGAGGCGGCGGTGGTCCTGCGGAGAAGAGATAGTTGTAAAGATATTCGCAGTCAAGAGCATCCAGCACTCCATCATCATTAACGTCGGCAGCATCATCGCAGGAGAAAGGAGGTCCGTTCATGCATGCGACGTAATCTTGTATGTTAATTAACCCATTCTCGTCAACATCCCCTCTGATGAACTCCTGCCATTCTTCCTCATACCACCAGAAGCCAATCAGCAGGATGATGTCCTGACAGACCTTGAGCGAGTCCTCCATCTCATAAAAGTCCGGCATCCAGTAGGTGGTCTCTTTCAAGGCAAACCCATAGTCTGCGAAATATTCTTCCAGTCCCATCTGCATGGTGTCGACGTAGGTTCCCCAGCTGGGATTGGTATGGAAGTATCTTGCCAGGGTATCAATCAACTGAGGTGGAGTCCATCCGGGCGGCACTGCATTAAACCACCACAGGCAGTTTGCCACTGCAGTGGGTCCACAATAGCATGACCATCCGGGCTGATTCTGGTCAAAATCAGGCATGCCGCTGGGTGCCTCGGTGGTATCCGGCTTCCAATACCACCATCCGCAGTCGGCCTGATCAGCAACATAGCCGCTTATCCCCAGCACCACCCATCCAGACGGAGGGTCAGGAGGGGGATGTGGCGGCCAGAAATCATACCACTCCCACCAAGCTGGCTGACCAGTCCAAACCCATTGATAACAGGTGTCAACCGTCAGAGAGTCCCAAAGCAAACTGGGCATCATTTCCTCAGGATAATCGCTCATATACTCCACATTGAAGAAAAATGGTTTGTCCAAGCAGACAGTGTCCGGGAAGATTATTTGTATAATGTCCGGGTAAAAAGTGGTGATGGTGTAAACATCTGATTTCCAGATTTCTATCCCGGGTCCATCACAGATATCGGGGCACATTACCTCCACGCTGAACCGCACATCCACAGAATCAACAATCGCATAATCGTGAAGTACGAACTCCACATCGGTGAGTTGAAAAGGATAGTTTTGTGGCCAGTCGCAGTCTTCCGGGTCAAAGTATATAGCGACTTTGTCGCCGAATTTCCACCATCGATAATACCAGTACGGAGTCCAGTTGGTGTAATCCAGGAAGCAGTAATCCTTCGCTCCGAAGGCCAGCGGAGGCGTGACAGGCCTGATCTGGTCAGTCGGAATCGGTTGGGCCTGCCTGGCCACCGTCTTCTGAGCTAATCCCAGAGAGAGACCGAGGAGGATCATGGCCGCGATGCCCAAAATGAGTATTACTCTTTTGTTCATGTCTCCAGCTCCTTTTGGTTTAAGAGTTGAAAAGAGGACGCCCTAAGGTGATGGACCCAGATCTGATCCACCATCCGGGGTGGACATAAAGAGAAAAGATATTACAGAAAGCACCTCCTTTGGCTAAGAAAGCCGCTCTGAAGGTTTGATTGGTTCAAATAACGGATAATTGTTGGCTTCACCCCCCGATTGCAGAAAAGACATCCTACCTCCTTCCTTTTAGATCGGGAAAAGTATTTCCTACTTTACCTGTGGTTACTGTACTCTATTTACAGATCCAACAAACCTGAAGTGACAGGCATCTTCTCGCTAGGGTGCTCGCCCTCAAACCTGAGGGTTATCACCGAGGCAAGAATCTAAGCCTAAGGTGTAAGGAATCGAAGAGAAATGCTCTGCCATTCCTTAGACTGATGAAATGTCGGTTGGTCCCTTCCGCAATTAAAATAACATATCTGCCAATCATGTCAAGCGAAAAATTAGTGAATTCCCTGATATTCGAGGGATTCCCGCCGAAGGCGCCCCGGCTCTCCCAGTCTCAGGGGCATAAAGCCCCGGATTGGACCCTGAAAGCAACCGGGCACTTAACGCAGACTTGTGCAAAACACAAAGACCTATGCTCAACTCTAACTCTTTGATTGACCCAAGGTGACGTTCCAGGTTTCGTCACATACATTATAAATATAGAACTTAAGGAAAGTCTTAAAAAAACAAGACTGGATGTGTCCGAGTTGCCCGGTATAACCTCCTGAGAGAACGGAGGTTGGACTCTTAGCAGAACAATCTGGGGCTGGAACTGATTTTTTTCGGTTTGAAGGGGTCAGTTGACGGTACAAACCCTCAAGTTCACACCGCATTGTCCGGGGACGGAAAAAACAGAAACGAAAAAGGCAGAAGCTGCGCGCTTCGGCTACAGCTTCTGCCCATGGCAAGATCTGGCTCTAACTTACCTTCTGCCCGGTGTCTTCCTTTTTAAGATTGAGGGCTTCAACGCTCTCCCGGAAAACCTTCCCCAACCTCTTGATTCCTTCGCGAATCTCATCCGGCTTGGCATTGGAGAAGTTAAGTCGCAGGGTGTTGTCCTTATCTTCATAGGGATAGAAAGGTTTCCCCGGCACGTAGGCCACCTTCTGCTCCACTGCCACCGGCAGCAGGTCGGTGGCAGATATCCCTTTGGGCAGTTCCGCCCAGAGGAACAGCCCGCCCTCCGGCTCGTACCACCTGACGTCTTCAGGGAAATGCTCTTCTAAGGCCTCGATCATTACCCCCCTTCTCTCCCTGTACGAGGCTTTGATCTCCTCAATGTGGCGGTCCAAGTTTCCTGCCTTTATGTATTCGTACACCACGTACTGGGCAAAGGTGTTGGTGTGCAGATCAGCTCCCTGCTTCAGGCGCTCGAACATGGTGGTGATCTCGGTGGAGACTATCCCCCAGCCGATCCTCAAGCCGGGCGAGACGATTTTGGAAAAGGTGCCCAACTCTATCACCAGATCCTTACCCAGGCTCTGAAGCGAGGGGAGAGGTTCTCCCACGTACCGGAGCTCACCGTAAGGGTTATCGTCGACGATCGGAATCTGGTACTTCTCCGCCAGCGTCACCAGTTGTTTCCTTCTTTTCAGGCTCATGGTTATGCCGGACGGATTCTGAAAATCGGCCACCACGTAAATGAACCGGGGATTGTGCTCTTTTATCTTCTCCTCTGCCTGCTCTACGATCATCCCCTCCTGGTCCATCTCGACGGTGACATACTTCGGTCTGAATGCGTTGAACGCCTGGATTGCCCCAAGATAGGTGGGATTCTCACAGAGTAGCGCGTCTCCCTCGTTTAGAAAAACCTTGGCTACCAGATCCAGACCCTGTTGGGAGCCTCCGGTGATGAAGAGATTATCTATGGTAACTGGCAACCCTTTCTTGGACAGGCGCTCGGCCAGGATCTCACGTAATGGAAGCACTCCCATGGTGAGGCTGTACTGCAGGGACTTGGGTCCATGGGTATCCAGGACCTTGGCGCAGGCTTTTTTCAGCGCCTGGATGGGGAAAAGCTCGGGTGCGGGCAGACCGCCGGCAAAAGAGATGATGTCGGGTCTTTCTGTTATCTTCAGTATCTCGCGGATGGCGGAAGATTTCATCTCCCGCGCCCTGGCTGAAACGGTCCAGTTAAAACTCACTTTATCCTCCTTTTAAAGGCAAAAAGTCGCTTGTTGCCCAACCACTATATTTACGTGTAACCTAAACGAAACGTTCTTTAAAGTCAAGGAGTTTTTGGGATGGATGAAGGCAGGGAAGGGCCCTGGATGGCTCCCAACAACTGATCCTAAATCACGCTTTCAGATGGTCCTTCCGGTTGCTGTTGTAGTCTAAGGCGAATGATCTCTCACGCCAGCGAATCGAAACTGATGAAAACCCTGTTAGGATCCAGTGATTTCTTGATGCGAGAACTCAGGACTACTTTGGGGTCGTCCTGGCTCCTGCTCCTTTCTCTTGTCGGCCGCTCAAATACAACTACAGGATAGTCTTTCCTTTTCCTTACAGGAACCAGTCTTAGGCTTATTTCACTTATGAAACCCAAGGTACCCCAGGACCCGGCATAAAGCCGGGGAAGATCGTATCCGGTGACCGATTTGAATGTTTTTGCTCCCACGTTGAGAATCTGACCTGTAGGATCGACGATCTCCAGAGCCAGAACGTACTCGCTGGTTTGAAGGGTTTTCTCCCCGGATTTCCCTTTTAAGTTGGCGGCTACGGCTCCCCCGATGGTGTCGGCAGAACCGGCGTCGGCCAGCGGATAAAACAGCTTGAAGGACTCAAGGTGCTGGCTCAAGGCTTTCAGAGGAAAACCAGACTGAAGAATCACGTATAGGTCCTCGGAGACCACCTTGCTAATCTTGTTCAGCTTGTCAGACCTCAGAACGACCACGTTCTCAGCGGTGAATTTCGAGGGATCCAGAATCGAGCCTGAGCCCGAGGGTAATAACCTGAATTTCTGCTGATTGGCTAACTTCACCACCTTGGATACGGCCGAACTGCTCTCCGGCGAGATGAATACTCCCTGCAACTCGACTCTGAGATTATCTTTTCCGACTATCTTCTCCAACTGATCTATTGGTATTCCGTTTGCCACTCTCCGCCCTGCCTGTTTTTAGAATTTGCACATCACGCCCGGACCTTCAAAATTCGCCCAAATATATAGTCGGACGGAGGGACTGTCAAGCTAATTGTAGACAAGGCTCTGAAAGCATTGTGTCAAGCTAATTGTGTAAATTCGTAATTGGGCATATCCTGGGGTTG
>CBDUQU010000121.1:0-9146 GCA_965369445.1 uncultured bacterium
AAGCCAAATCCAGATCACCTTGAGCCCAATAGATCAGACCAATGTTGGCCAGAGCGTTTGCCTGGCCCTTCTCAGAACCCACCTCTTGATGAATCTTCAAAGCTTGGTTCAAATGCGTCAGGGCCTCGTCCATATCGCCGTTGGCTTTGTGGATTAAACCGATGTGGGTCAATCCATTTGCCTCTCCCTCCCGGTAGCCTATTTCCCTGGCGATGTTCAGAGCCTCCTGATGAGACTCCAAAGCCTGGTCAAAATCACCCTTCGATCTATGGATCAAACCCACGTTGTGCAGTGCCATGGACTGTTCTTTCCTCAACCCCTCACGTTTATGTATCTCGATAGCGTTCTCGAAATAGGTGAGCGCCTCGTCCGGATTCCCCTTCTTAACCAATATGGCGCCTATGGCAACTAAAGACTTTGCCTCGCCTTGTGGGAAGCGTATCTTTTTGTAACTCTTCAGGGCATCCCTGAAATACTCCAAAGCCTGGTCCAGCTCGCCCTCAAGATAGTAAATGTTGCTGATGTTTCCGAGAGCGCTTGCCTCACCCTCCTCAAAACCGGTTTCCTGGTGTATTTTAAGGGCATTTTCGAAGTAGTCCAAAGCCTGGGTCAGGTCCCCCCTAAAATAGTAAACATTGGCCAGATTGCCCAGAGCAATGGCCTCGCCCTTTCGGAAATCCGTTTGCCCGTAGAGCTCCAGAGCATCCTCTAAGTGATCCAAGCCCTTATCCAAATCACCCAGGGTCATGCGGATCGCCCCCAGATTGCCCAAAGCGACGGCGCTTCCCGACTTATCATCGATACCGGTTCCGATTACCAGAGCTTTCCCATAGAGATCTTCGCCGAGATTCAGCCCACCAAGATAGGAGTAAGCGTTCCCAAGCATAATCGAGAGGGCCAATCGCTCGCTGTCGGTGGTTTTCAGGTCCAGGCACGCTTGGAGGGTGTCTATGGCTTCGGCATATCTTTGAGCCTGGTATGAGGCATAGGCCTTCTCGAAAAGCCTGTTCAGCTCAGCATTCCCGGTTTGCAGGAGACCGCCGAGGTAATCTGTCAGGCCATCAACCTTCTTTTCGAACGATGCAGTCCGTGGGACCGTCCTCTCCGGCGGCGTACCGGATATCCAGCTATAAAGAAGTAAACCAATTACGATTATCACTGCAACGGCGCCAAGTTTAGCCGCCAGAATCACGGCCTTTCCAGACAATCTTTTTGGGCTTTGCGCTTTCCGCTTTTTTTTCTTCTTCATTTCGATATCCTTCTCCTATCCGGCGCTGTTGCGACCGCCCGCACTCTGTCATTCTTCTCCCCCGTACGGGGGGGGAAGAATCTCAAGAAACGAGATGCTCACCCCCCGCACGGGGGATCAGCACGAAACACAGGATGCTTACGACTTGTCTTTCTCCTCTTTTTTGGCCTCCTCTGCGCCAAATTTTCTCAAATCTTCGGCATACTTTTTCAACTGCCTGTCCACCAGGTCGTTTACAGATTTATCCTCGAAGGTACCATCCTCTTTCCTCTCGCCTGCTTTAACGCCGGTCAGGATCTCGATTCCCTGGTCGATGGTTTTCACCGGATAGACGCGGAATTTCCCCTCTTTCACCGCCTCCACCACCTCGTTTCTTAACATCAGCTCCTTGACGTTCTGATGGGGAATCATCACCCCCTGGGTACCGGTCAATCCCTTGGCCTTGCAGACCTGGTAGAAGCCTTCCACCTTTTCGTTGACTCCACCGATGGGCTGAATCTCTCCTTTTTGATTGATCGAGCCGGTGACGGCTATATCCTGCCTCAGGGGAATCTTAGACAGGCTGGAAAGGATGGCATATACCTCGGTGGATGAGGCGCTGTCCCCTTCCACCCCCGAGTATGACTGCTCGAAACAAATGCTGGCGCTCATGGTCAGGGGCTTGTCCTGGGCGTGCTTTCCCCTGAGATAGCCGCCCAGGATGAGCACCCCTTTGTTGTGGGTGCGTCCGGAGAGGTCGGCTTCCCTTTCGATGTTGATCACCCCGGCTCTCCCCATGGAGGTTCTGGCGGTTATGCGAGTGGGCCTGCCGAAGGCGTATTCCCCCAGATCGTACACTGAAAGGCCGTTGATCTGCCCCACTACCTTTCCCTCAGAGTCGATCATAATGGTTCCGTCCTCAATCATCTCCTGGATCTTATCCTCGATTAGGCTCACCCTTTTTATCCACTCCTCTATAGCCTTCTCCACGTGTTGGTGCTTCACCACCTTGCTGCCGGCGTTTTGGGCCCAGTAGCTTGACTCTCGAATCAGATCGGCTATTACGGTGAACCGGGTGGATAGCTTCTTCTGGGTACCTGCCACCCTCACCCCGAATTCCACCACTCCGCCCACTCCGGTTTTGTCAAAGGACAGAAGCTTATCGTCATCACAGATCTTCTTTATGAAGCAGGCGTACTGGTGGACGTTCTGGTCATCCTTGGGCATGACCGAATCGAAATCCGCCTTCACCTTGAAGATCTTCTTGAAGTCCTCGTCCAGATGGTAGAGCAGGTGGTATAGATGGCTGCCCCCAATCATCACCACGTCCACCTGGGTCTCGATCGGTTCCGGCTTCATGGCGGACGCGCCCAGAAGATAGAAGGGATCGTAAGCCCCGACCTCCACCTGCCGGTATTTCAAAGCCCGCTTGAGCGATTGCCATGATCCCGGCTCCATCAAGAGATCAAGCGCGTTTACCACCAGATAACCGCCGTTGGCCTTGAGGAACGACCCGGCCTTGATTCGGGAGAAGTCGGTTCTCCATACGCCGCTTCGCTCCGCCACCCTCTCGATGGTCCCGAAGAGGTTCTTGTAAGAGGGATTGGTCTCAATCATTATGGGGACGGTTTTGGTCTCGGAGTTGTCCACCACCACGTTCACCCGGTATTCCCAGAACTCCTCCTCCGGTTTGAGAGCGATGAGCCCCGGTATGACCATCTCCGGGGCTTTCTCCTTTGCCGGTTTGAACCTGTCCAGGTTGCTGATTAAGCTCTCCTCCACCTCATCTAAGTAGCTGAGCACTTTTTCGTTTTCGTACTTTGCTTTTGTCTCCTTTATCAGGTCCTTGATCAGAGGAACGATCGCTTCCCGGTCCAGATTGTCCAGCGCTTTCTCCAGCTCCCTGACGATCTCCTTCCCCTCCTTGAAAATGTCCTCCATCAACTCAGCTAAGGCGTCATACTTGATCTTGAGCAGTTGGAATTTCTCCTTAGGGAAATTCCCCGCCTTGACCTGCTTTTCCAGTTTGGCCAGGCTTATCGGTTTTCCCTCGATAACCGGCTGGACGTCCGGCTTGACGAAGGGACCCATCTGAATCTGCACCAGGGCAAAGCCCTCCTGTTTCACCTGTTTCTCGAATTCCTCTAAGATGGCCTTCTGCCCCTCCTCCGATTCCCTGGCCAGCTCCTTTCGTCTATCCTTGTAGGCCTCGCTTTCGAACACGACGGGTATGTTCCTTTTCAGGGAGACCGTAAGATCCTCCATGTTCTTTCTAAAGAGCTTTCCCTGACCCGCGGGCAGGCTTATGACTCTGGGCACATCCGGATTTTTGAAGTTGTTCACGTAACACTTGTCGTCCGGGATGCTGTTCCTCTTCTCCAGCCTTTCCAGAAGATGCTTAATGGCCGTCATCCTTCCCGTGCCCACGAAGCCGGCGACAAAGATGTTATAGCCCATGCTTTTGATGTCTAAGCCTAATTTGATCGCCTTAACCGCCCGGTCCTGTCCGATGATCCAATCACAAGGCTCCACGTCGTCGCTGGTTTGCAACTCCAGCTTATCCACCTGACAGCGCCAGCGCAGTTTTTCTACAGGAACCTCCTCAAATTTGCGATTCTGTGTCATCCTCGTCACGCTCCTTCTCTTACCGAATTAAAGGTTAGTCGCAAAGTCCAAGCTGAAATGTAGTGCCAAATTCAACCATCTTTTTGAATGGGTTCTTCTTTTTCGGAAGGATCTGTAACAACCCCTGAGCCCTCACCTGCAGTTTTTTCCGACTCAAGGATCTTACCAACTATCTTCCCGGCCACCTCTTTGCTCCCCAATCCGAAGGCTAAGGCGAAGCCAAAGGCCAGCGCCCCGACGATTATCAAAACGGAGCTCACCAGAATCTGGGTGGCAACTCCCAGCTGTTCTAAGGCGACTGCCAGGGCAAAGAATACAATCATATATTGCACTATGGTACCGATCAATTCCCCCCGGGCCAGGGCATAGCTTGATGCCGCCACCCTGACCACTCCCTTGAAAAACGAGGAGAGCAACACTCCCACGACGATTATCAGGACAGCTACCACCAGCCTGGGGATGAAAGATATTATGGTGTTTATCAGGTTTTGCAGCAGGGTGAATTTCAGCACGTCGGCAGCAAGATCGATAAAAAACAAGAATATTATCCAAAAGAATACCGTCCCCAAAATGTCAGCTAAGGAGTGCTTGATGTCTCCTCTGGATAAGAATTTTGACAATCCGGATCTGGCGCTGAATTTCTCCAGACGAACTGCCACCAGGAGCTTGACCAGCGCGGCTTTGAGGATCTTGGACAGAAGCCACCCCAAAAGCAATATCACCAAAGCTCCCACTAAAGCGGGAAGCAGGCTAACTATCTTCTCGCCGGTTGCCTTCAGCGGTTCTAAGAACAATTCTCTGGGATCCATTTCTCTCCCTTTGTCTTTTCAGTGAAATTCTTTATTTGATCTTGGCTTTCTTTCCGGCAATAATTCTTTCCACCCACGATCTCTTGCGGGGTTCAAATCTCTTGAACACTATGATGGGGGTGGAGACTCTTTCGCCTACCTCCTCCGGAACGGAGGTGAAGAGAAGTTGTTCTAAGGTTCCACCCTTGCTGGAACCCATCAGAAGAAGGTCCCCCTCCTGAATCTGGTCTGCGATTGCCTCGGCCGGCTTTTGAGCCTTTACGATTTTTCGCTCGCCCTTGATCTTCAATCCCGCTTTCTCGGTAAAAGAGTCGATCCATCTCCTTGCCTGGCCCTCCTCCTCAGCGCCGGAGTCTTGAGGAAGGGCGTGCAGCAGCAAGAGGCCGGCTCTGAACTTCTCCACCAGGGCCGGGCTCAGTTCCGCCGCCAGTTGAGAGTTGACGTTATCCGTGGCGGTGATTATCACCCGCTTGATGGCCTCCATCTTCTCTCCGTGCACGATGGCCACGTTGCAGGGAGCCTCCTTGAGCACGATATCCACAACTGTGGTCAAAATTTTCTCCAGCATCTTCTCCGGACCGGAGCGCCCCATGATGATGAAGTTGCAGTGCTCCTCCCCTGCCGTCTCTAATATGCCATAGGAGAGCCGGTGAGAGATTTTAATCATCTTATCGAATTTCACCCTCTCCTGGCGGGCAATGTTCTCTGCCCGGGACAAAAGCAGTCTTTGCTGGGAAAAATCCGCCAGTCCCTTTCTCAAAGGCGTTCCGTGAGGAACCTCCACCACGTTTAAGGCGATTACCTCTCCGTCGAATTTCCTGGCAATGGCGCAAGCGATGGTCATCAGCATCCCCACGGTCTTGGGATTGGCCAGAGATACTAAGATTTTGTACTCCTTCCGTTCCTGGCGTCCCAAAATCTCTTTTAAGCGCCGGTGCTTTTCCACCGTCTCCTTCTGTTCCTTTGAATAGACAAGATAGACTAAGCTTCCCAGAGCTAACCAGCCTGCTCCCATCAGGTAGGTACGGGGGCTCATGAAGGCCAAGATCAATACGTTGCAGGCGATGGCCAAAAGCGGAATGACCGGATGCCAGGGGAGTTTGAAGGGCCGCTTAAGGCGTGGCGCTTTCTTGCGCAACATGATCACCGACAGGTTCACCAAAATCAGCGCGAAAAGAAAGCAGAAATTGGCCAGATGCGCCACCAACTCCACCTCTCCGGAGAGGGTGAAGAACAAGATTATCACGCCCACCGCAGCAATCGCCGTATACGGGGTTTTGAACTTGGGATGCAACCTGAAGATCCTGCCGGGGAGATATCCGTCCCTCCCCATGGCATAGGTCTCACGTGATGCCGTCAGCACCGTGGCATTCAAAGCGGAGGTGGTGGACAGGAGCCCGGCGATCAGGACAAAGATAAGCCCGTAGCTTCCCAAAACCTTCCCCGCTATCAAGACCAAAGGAGCGGCAGAAGTCCCGAGAGTTTGATAATCCAAGATTCCCACCGAGACTAAAACCACCCCAACATAAATCAACATGGGGATAAAAAGTGAAAGCAGAATCGCCTTGGGGACGGTTTTTTTCGGGTTTTTGATCTCTTCCGAGGCGCTGGAGATGATCTCAAAACCAAAAAAAGATATATAGATTAAAGCGGTGGCAGAGATTATGCCGGTAAGTCCAAATGGAGCAAACGGCTTGAAATTTTCCACCCTCACGTGAGGAATGCACAATCCTATGAAGACAATTAGCATGGCTACTTTGGCAATGGTGAAGAAATTCTGGGTTTTTCCGCTCTCCTTGGTTCCCTTTATGTTCACCAGCAGCAATAGCAACGCGATGGCAAAGGCGCTGAATTTGACCGAAGGCGATACCTTTATCACCAGATCTACCAGAGGATTGAAATGTTCTGCAAATCCCAGGGCATAAAGGGCACAGGCCACCACGCTTCCGAAGATCAGCGCCCACCCACATAAGAACGCTATGTAACCACCTATTCCCTGATGAACGAAGGTATAACCGCCGCCGGCTAAGGGAATGGAGGATGAGAGTTCGGAATAAGAGAGAGCGGTGAAGAGCGTCATCAGCCCGCAAAGGACGTAGGAGAGGGTGGCTGCCGGCCCGGCTATGCCTGCCGCCATTCCACTCAGGATAAAGATCCCCGCCCCGATCATGGCTCCCACCCCTAAGGTGGTCGCCTCCAGAAGCCCCAGCTCCCGGCTGAACTTTATCTCCGCATCCGGGGATGAGGCTTCCGCTGTCCTGTCTTTATCCATGAAGTAGTCTTTCCCTTTTTTCTATCCTCAAGTTGAGTAATCCTTCTTCCGTAGTTGCCCAATTCCCGGACGGGACCGTCTGGTCATTGGGCGATTCTTTAGCTCGATAAATCGAGCAACCACAGAAGACCTACACTTCGGAATATAGGAATTCGTGAACTGGTTTTCAATCCAAAAGTACGGCGATGGTTTAACTCTTCGTTTCAGTCGCCAAAGCTGGTTCCCACTGCCCGGGCGGCCTCGATTAATGGGAGGTCTGGCTTTACCTTCTTCAACCTAACAATGGCGCGTTCGATGGGAACCGACGTGATCTTTCCCCCCTGCAGGCTGGTCATATAGCCGAATTTTTCGCTTATGACTAACTCTACGGCTTTTGTGCCGAATTGGGTGGCTAAAATTCGATCTAAGTCGGTAGGCTTTCCACCCCGCTGAAGATGCCCCAGGATGATCACCCGGGTCTCCAGCCCGGATAGAGTCTCAATCTGCTCTGCTATCCTGTAACTTACCCCGCCCAGCCTTATGGGATCGGTGCTTCCTTTCACCCTTCTTTTGACCACCAATTTTGAGTCCCCAGGCTTGACTCCCTCTGCCACCACCACGATGCTGAATCTCTTTCCGATCTTGCTTCTCGAATCCAGCTTTTGGCAGACCTTCCGGATATCAAGAGGTATCTCGGGGATAAGAATCACGTCCCCCCCGCCTGCCACCCCGGCATATAAGGCCAGCCAGCCGGTATACCTTCCCATCACCTCCACGATCATCACCCGATGGTGAGATTCAGCCGTGCTGTGGACGTTGTCAATGGATTCGGTGGCCACTGCCACCGCCGAGTCAAAACCGATAGTGTAGTCGGTAGCCTCCAAGTCGTTATCAATGGTCTTGGGTATCCCTACGATAGGGATTCCCAGCTGATATAACCGGTGAGCGATGTTGAGCGTGCCGTCTCCCCCGATGCAGATCAAAGCGTCCAATTTCAGATCGCGGAAGTTCTTCAAGCACCGTTTTGAGACATCTTTCTTTTTCTCCCCATAGGCAAAGGGATTGGCCCGATTGGAGGTACCCAGTATGGTTCCACCCTTGGTCAAAATCCCGGAGACGTCCTCCCAGCCCAATTCCTTTATCCGGTTCTCGATCAGTCCCTCAAATCCATCCTTGAAACCTATCACCTTTGCCCCGTGGCAGACGAAGGCGGTCTTGGCAACTGCCCGGATGGCCGGATTCAGTCCGGGACAATCCCCGCCGCCGGTCAAGATTCCGATTCTTTTCTTTCTCCTCATGTTGAGACTCCCTTTTATTTACCGCCGAGCATAATAGCTTAGAATCTGAAGTTTATCAAGCATAATTTTGGGTACTGGTACATTTTGAGTAGACAATCTTTTTTTAGTGCACAAACGTGCCGTATATGACGTATACCCAATACTGGGCATTTTTTGCTTGACATATCCCGGTATACGCGTATAATATGATTGGAAGAGAGAGTTGTTCAATTTACTGGTTAAAAACTGAATAGATTGAGGGTGTTGCTTTCTTTGTTAGAGGGGTAATTCTGGCTTAGAGTATGCCGATACCGCATATAGGCAAGCACAAGGCGACAGGAGATGATTATAATGGTTAGGGCAAATGACGTTGCTAAACTGTTTCTTAAGTGGGCGCGTGAAAACGGCGACACCATAACTAACTTAAAAATCCAGAAATTGCTTTATTATGCCCAAGCGTGGTATCTTGTCAATTATGGTCGTCGCCTATTTGATGACGACATAGAAGCTTGGGATCTCGGCCCCGTCATAAGATCGATTTACAGGAAATGGAAGAAGTACAATAGTATGCCTATTCAATATACTCCCAATGATAAAGAGGAGAATGCATTTGAGAAACACCACCTTGAGTTTTTGGTTGAGTTCTATCGGATTTTTAGCAGCTTCTCTTCTACTGCTTTGGTTAGTATGACACACAATGAAGACCCCTGGAAAAAGGCTTTCGAATCTGGAAAGAACAATGTTATATCGCCAAGCCTTATGAAAGAGTATTATACGAAGGTCTACAAAGAAATGCGGAGCAATAGAAAATAGGGGGCACCTGTTTCCAAGAAGCTAAAACTCTGGCCTCGCGAACCAAAGCCAAGCAAATCACTTCCCACGACGAGTGACCTTTCAGGGAGAGGTTATTTCAGCGCGCACCCAGTATTCAGCTTCAGATATTATAGGTGTGAAGA
>CBDUQU010000122.1:0-9082 GCA_965369445.1 uncultured bacterium
GCTTTAAGGAGAACAATCTCGCTCTTGCCATGCAGAGCTTAGCCCGGAACAAACTCGCGGAATTACGCAAGAGAAATCAACCCGACCACCCCTATCTCTGGGCGCCGTTCATCGCGCTGGGAGATTGGAGATAAAAGCGGGGCATCTAATTGGTTACTCTTTCGCCTTGATGATCTGGAAGGGAAAATAGGTCTCAGAAGATATGGTGGGGTCCGTTTTATTCGTCTCCCTGAGAATCAGATTATAGCGGCCATCCGGGATGGAGTCCGTATTTAAGACCAATTGGGAAAAGCCCTGATCTCCAAAATCGGTGAAATCCTTGATGGCGAAGATGGTTTCACCTCTTTCACTGTTGATCCAAAGTTCATATGATTGATTTTCTAAGTCAGGCCAAAATGGTATGCCCACCCTAACCTCCTTATCTTTATCACTTCGAAAAACAGAGGTAGGTTCAGCCGTGACCCGGGTTTGCTCCGAGAGTACATATACACTTTCAGAAGCAACTTTAAGCACTGGTGGTATGCCGGGTTGAGAAGGACTAAACAGCCATCGCCCCGCAGGATAAGCAAGAAGAACGACAATTATGTAAGCAAACGCAGGTTTTCGGACCAACCAAGTTAATCTTTCACTAATTCTTTCCCAAACAGAAGCTTCCTTGACAAATTTTGGCTCCTCTTTTTTCTCCAGAGCCGCCAACTCAAGATTGGCACGCTTTAAGGTTTGGAGTTCCTCATAACATGTAGGACAGGATGGAAGATGTCTTTCGATAGTGGTCCTCTCCTCTGTGGCTAAGGTTTCAGGCTCTTCAAAGAAGATCACCAGTTTTTCTGATTCAATATGAGGAGAAGCGAAAACTTCTTTATGTTCCTTTACGCCCGAGGATAGCCATCTTAGCTCTTCCAGCTCTTTTTGGCATTTGGGACATTCCTTCAGATGAGCTTCCACCTTTTTGGCCTCTTCCGCCGATAATGTCCGGTTAAGATACCAGGGCAATAAACTCTTTAGTTTATTTTCGCAATCTGCCAAATCCTTCTCCTTTCAAACCTATTCTTTCTTTCCATATGCATAGTCGTATCTGAATCAAAAAGGTTCCCCTTTTTCTATCAGTTTTCTTCTTATTCCAATAGCTTTCTCTTTACAGCGGGCGAAGCGGGATTTTACCGTTCCCTCCTTTATGCCAAGTTTTTGGGCGATTTGCAAATAGGAAAGATCCTCCCAGAAGATCATCTTCCACAACTCTCGACATTCAACAGAGATTAATCTGTTAATTCTCCAGAGTAATTTTCTCTCCTCTTTTATCTCAAGGTCTTCTTCCGGGTCGTCGTCGCTTCGGATCTCAATCAATTCAATTTCTTTTTGCTCTCTGGAAGAATATTTTCTAAGATAATCTATGCAAGTAAATTTGGCGATCCGATAGACATAGGTTTTCAAGCTGGAAGCGAACCGGAATTTATTCTCTTTCAAGCTGTTGTAGAGTTTTAGCAAAACATCCTGGGTAATGTCATCAGAATATTTATTCAGTCCCCAACTACTGAGTTGGACTACCCGGGAAATCCATTTGCTTATAGTTTGGTATTCCTCTTTTCTCCCAGCAAGAAAACCTTCAACCAGCCCTCGATCTTCTTTTTCAGAAGTGTTCAAAGTTGATCCCAAGACGATATAAGAGCAAATTGTTTGAGCTTACAATTGAATAGACCAAAGTTCTTGGATCAAAAATATAAATATATCGTAAGTCTGTACTAAGGTCAAGAAAAATAGTAGGAGGGTATGAGGAATTCCCTTGTTCTTGCTTAAAGAGTTCAGTGCCCGCCAGGTTCGTCCCGCAAAATGCGGGACGCATCCCCAGATCTGGCGGGAATTTTTCTTGCATTAAGCAAGTAGGGTCGATTCATCTGGAACATCCCACCAGAGGGGCGAACCGCATGGTTCACCCCAGAGGCCGGGACACTAAGTCTGCCTGAAGGCAGACACTCCATTGGAGGTGACATCGAAAGAAAGTAGGGCCGATTGGGGAATCGACCCTACAGCTTTGCTTCCTACATCGGCGGGCACCCTCAAGCAGCCCGTCCGCTTTCAATCATCTCAGACAGATGTTTTTCCGTCCGGATTCGGTTCGCTCAATGATCACGGGTTGCCGGGCGACGGCCCACCCCTGTATAGGTAGTTGACCAGGTAAAGAACGTCGCCTATGTCCACGATCTCATCCAGATTGACATCTCCGCATTCGCTGACCGGCTCGCATTGGGGCGGAGGTCCGCTCTTGTACAAGTAACTGACAAGATAGACCACGTCTCCGATGTCTACGATGCCATCGCCGTTGGCATCACCGCAGACGTAGTAACTGCAGTCATAGACGAAAGCACCGAAATCATCGATCCCTGCTTCCACCACAGAACCAGCATTCAAATCTGAGGCTTCGAAGCGAACTTTCACCTGTTCAGTTGGGGTGACAAAATCGCCGACCCAGAAGTCATATTCTTTCCACCCGGAAGAGGTTACAGGGCCGATGGTCTCTACCAGGGTCCAATCTGCTCCGTTGTTGTTGGAGACATAGATTTTAAACAGGTCGTTGTCAGGATCAGCTCCGAAGTTGTTGGTATACCACAGGGCATAATGGACTCTGGCGTCAATGCCCCCGCTCAAATCCATGGATGGCGAGATTAACCAGGTGATTCCGCCGTCCACGTCAGAATTACCATATTCGTTATCTGTAAGATAGCAACTACCTGAGCCATCGTAATCAGTGGGTGGGTCTCCCCGATCGCCGCCCCCAGCGGGAACGCCGCGCTCCCACGGACCGTCGGTGAGATAGGGATCGTTTTCAACGGTCCATCCAAGATGGGTTTCGAAGTTGTCGGCGAATACGCCGGTAAGCTCCCCGACGACTGAAGAATAGATAGTGGCGGGAGCATCCCAGGGATTGTATATCACCCCGGCCTCAACCGCCTCGGCGCTGAAATAGTATTCCGGCGTGTCATTGCAGCCGGCTGATGGCAGGACAGCCTGGTAGAGATCCCCACCCAGGGAAACCAGCTGCGAGGCAAGATAGGTACCGCCGTCGTAACGATAATGAAGCATGCCCGTGCCCGGGACGTACGAATCGGCCACCTCTTCAATCTCCACGCTCACGGTGCAAGCCAGACCCGGGCTGATGTACTCCGGCAGGCCGTCAGGGAGCAGGATTCTCAGAGCAGGATCTATGGTCACCAAACCCTTCATGCAGAAGTTGGCCGTGCCGGTCCAGGGTGGATCATCGAAGTCCTGGAAGTCCGTCCAGGCGCCCCCGTTCTTGTAATAACTCTCACCGGGGCGAGCAGATGATTCGACTATGGTACGGTACTGTGCCCCCAGCAGGACCGGGACATCTGAGGTGCGGTCGTAAGGATGACCGCCGTCGGACAGCTGCAGGTAGATGTAAAAGTCGTCGCCCGGACCCAGCGCGACCGGCGCATCCAAGTCGACTGTATGAAATCCGGTATATTCGATGGTTCCCGACTTAGTGGAGAGCACATCTAATAGCTCTCCCCCTTCAAAACGGTCGTAGATTGTCACGGTATAACTAACGTTATCTGCGGCGGTGAAGAAGTTCACTGCCCTGAGCACCTCCTCCCCCATCTCAGAGCCTTCCGCAACAAAAGCATTGAATGCCTCGCTGCAGTCGCTCTTGGTATCGCGCCAGCCGTGGTAATCGTGATAGTAGACGCGGCCGTAGGCCAGGGGTTCCACATTTTGGAAGGAAATGGCACCCATCTCCGGGTGCTGGCCGCAGTGCTTATCATAGTAAGAAATCCAGAAGTAGCCGGAGAGGCCCCAGGAGCTTCCCCAACTGTTCTTGCACAACCACGCCCCAGGCAAGGGGGCATCGGTGGTCTTGCTGTCATCCCAGCCCACGATGCCGATAGCATGGTTAGGGTCCAGCGCGCTGGTGGGCGGCTGGTAGTGCTCGTAGCTGGCGTTCATGAATGAGCCGTCGTAGCACATGCAGGTTCCCAATACACCTTCAGTCATGATCTTGTTCTTGATGGTATTGATGTTGCTCAAATCCGTGCCGGCAACGAACCACTCGATGTCCCGCGGGTAGTAGTAGTGATAGCTGGGATCGTATCTGGCCGGAGCCGTGCTGTAGGACTGCCCATCGATGTCCCGCACCGCTCCCTCGGCTCTTGAGAGATAGGCCGAGGTGACCCTGTAATCCCCCCCCTCGTGCACCACCAATCCACCGCCTGTGGGGGGATCGGTATCATCGTTGTTGTGCTGATTGAAGCCGTTCCACCAGTCCAGGTGGTATTCAGCCAGATTGGGCTCACCCATCTCACCAGCAGCCATCCAGGCACCGCTCATCAGAAGGTTACCTTCCATGGCAGCCATTGCTCCATGCGCCCAGCAGGTGCCACCTTGCTGACTCTTGACCGACGTTACATAGTTTGTGCCTCCTACGTCCCGTAAGTCGAAGGAGCTCGGCGGATCCGCAGCAGTCGAAGCTGCGAATATCAGTACAAAAAACGAGACGACCAGGGTAAGTCTGGCAATCATTCCCTTTGGTTTCATTCGATCCTTCTCCTTCCCACGGTTTTCTTTGCGGCGCCACCACCTCTGTCGACCGGCGCCAGGCATATTACTTCTTTGGAATAGGCGTCCATTCCCCGGCGGTTCAGGGTTATGCTTCCCTTACGGAGCGCCGGGAGCTGGCCCACCCCTGTACAGGTAATTGACCAGATAGAGAACATCGCCCACGTCCACCAGGCCGTCACGATTGACGTCCCCGCATTCAGTGACCGGGTCACATTCGGGCGGAGAACCATTCTTGTACAGGTAACTGACCAGATAAACCACGTCTCCTATATTCACCTCCCCGTCTCCGTTGACGTCGCCGCAGGAGGTCAAACACATATATACGGAGACGCTGAAATCGTCGATGCCTGCCTCTACCACTGAGGGAAGGCTGATATCCGAGACTAAGAAGCGGACTTTCACCTGGCCGGTCGGCGGAAGGAAATCCTCCACCAGAAAACTACACACCGTCCAGCCCGGAGATGTCTCAGGTCCAATCGTCTCAACCAGAGTCCAGTCCGCGCCACCGTTGTTGGAGAGGTAGACCTTGAGGTAATCGTTATCCGGATCGCCGCCGAAGTTGTTGGTGTACCACAGGGCGTATCGGACCGTGGCACCGACACCGTCGTCAGTGGAGATGTTTGGTGAGATGAGCCAGGTGAATCCACCGTCCACGTCCGAATCACCGTCTTCATTCTCAGTGAGATAGCATTGGCCCGAGCCGTCGTAATCGGTCGGTGGATCGCCTAAGTCGCCCCCGCCAACCGGGACGCCCCGTTCCCATGCCCCGCCGGTGAGGTTGGGATCATTTTCCACACTCCAGCCCAGACCGGTTTCGAAATCGTCGGTGAACACCGGAGCGATTAGTCCTACGAACGAAGAGTACGCGGATGCAGGCGCATCTAAGGGCTGGTACATCATGCCTGTCTGAGCCGCCTCGGCGCTGAAATAGAACTCAAGAGTTTTGGCACAGCTAACTGGTGGCAGCGCAGCCTCATACAGATCGCCGCCCAGAGAGGTCAAAGCAGACGTAAGATAGGTGCCACCGTCGTGGCGATAATGAATCGTACCCGTTCCCGGGACGTACGTATCATCGATCTCAATGATCTGCACTCTGATTGTGATCGGAACGTTCGGCTGGAGCGACTCAGGTAGTCCGTCCGGAAAGAGGATGCCCAATGGATTCTCTGAGGTAACCAGACCCTTGACGCAGAAGTTGGCCGTGCCTGTCCAGGGCGGGTCATCGAAATCCTGGAGGTCTACCCAGGTATCGTCGCTTCGAAAGTAGCTCTCGCCGGGACGGGCTGATGATTCCACAATGGTCCGATACTGCGCGCCCAGCAAGACCGGAACGTCCGAGGTACGGTCGTAGGGATGACCGCCGGCTGAAAGATGCAGATAAATATAGAAATCGTCGTCGGGACTGAGCGGAATCGGCGTATTCAAATTCACAGTATGAAATCCCGAATATTGGATAAAGCCGGACCCCGTGGAAAGTTGATCTAAAAGCTGACCGCCTTCAAAACGATCGTATATCGTGACCGCGTAATCTACGTTGTCTGCAGCAGTGAAAAAACTCACCGCTCTGAGTACTTCCTTACCCTCGGCAGGAAGGCCGGCAGTGAAGGCGTTGAATGCTTCACTACAATCCTCCTTGGTATCCCGCCAGCCGTGATAATCGTGATAGTAGATCCGGCCGTAGGCCTTTGGTACCACATTCTGGAAGGAAATCGCGCCCATCTCCGGATGCTGGCAGCAGTGCTTGTCGTAATAAGAAATCCAGAAGTAGCCGCCAAGCCCCCAGTTTCCCCAGCTGTTCTTGCATAGCCAGGCGCCGGGCTGCGGAGCCTGGGTGTACTTGTAGTCGTCCCAACCCACAATCGCTACAGCGTGGTTAGGATCCAGGGAGCTTGTGGGTGGCTGGTAGTGGGTGTAGTAATAATAGTCCATGAATGAGGAGTTGGAGCACAAGCAGGTCGCCATGACCCCCTCGGTCATGATCTTCTGCTTGATGGTATTGATGTTGCTCAAATCCGAGCCAGCCACGAACCACTCGATGTCCCGGGGGTAATAGTAGTGCCAACTGGAATCGTACCTGGGAGGGGGGTCGTAGTAGGACTGCCCGTCGACGTCCCGGACCGCTCCCTCGCCTCTGGCAAGATACGCAGACGACACTCTGTAATCGCCGCCCTGGTGCACGACCAGCCCGCCGCCCGTAGGGGGATCGGTATCGTCGTTATTGTGCCGGTTGAACCCGTTCCACCAATCCAGGTGGTATTCCGCTAAGTCGGGCTCACCCGTCTCGCCGGCAGCCTCCCAGGCCCCGGTCATGAGGAGATTACCCTCCATGGCGGCCATGGTACCGTGAGTCCAGCAGGTGCCTCCCCACTGGTCCTTGATCGACGTCACGTAGTTTACGCCCCCCACGTCTCGTAAGTCGAAGGAACTCGGTGGATCTGCTGCGAAGGAAGCTCCACATAGCCACACCAGCGCCGAAACCAGCAAAACAAGGTTGGCAATGGTCGCCGTTTTTTTCATTAGACCCTTCTCCTTTGTTAGTTCATCGTCCACATTCGGTGCTGAGCCACTCTCGGCAGAGAATGAACTCGATCCTCCCCTCAATGGTTAATGCGACCCACCAGTCAGACTCCCTTCGTGAATCGACCTCACAACCGCTTTTCTTTTTCCACCCGGCATCCCGAAACACGCCAACGCTGCTTGCCTCATTGTAATGCAACTCTTTTCCCTATCGATTCAATTCTATCCAGCGATTACGGACTGCCCGGGGGTGGTCCACCCCGGTACAGGTAATTCACCAAGTACAAAACGTCGCCTATGTTGATCACATCATCCAAGTTGACGTCTCCGCAGTCAGCCAAGGGGTCGCATTGCGGCGGAGATCCGTTCTTGTACAGGTAACTGATCAAGTAGACTACGTCTCCTATGTCTACGTTGCCGTCACCGTTGGCATCGCCGCAAATGATCGCGCAATGGTAAGCCCAGGCCTTGAAATCATCGACCCCTGCTTCCACCACCCAGGCGACACCTAAGTCTGAGGCTTCGAATCGCACTTTGACCTGATCGGTCGGGGTGACGAAATCGCCCACCCACAGGTCGTATTCCTTCCACCCGGCAGAGGTCACCGGTCCGATGGTCTGAACCTGAGTCCAGTTTACACCATCGTTGCTGGACAGGTAGACACGAAAGACATCGTCGCCACGACCGGACCCGGGTTCAGGATGAAAACTCGCGGAAAGGGTATCGTGATCACCGCCGGAGTCATTGGTATACCAGACGGCGTAGTGGATTATGCCGTCACTCCCCGTGCTGAGATCCAGGGTCGGTGAGACTAACCAGGTAATCCCGCCATCCACGTCGGAGTTGCCGTCGGCATTGCCAGTCAGATAGCAACAACCTGAACCGTCGCAGTCAGTCGGCGGGTCTCCCCGATTTCCCCCGCCAACCGGAACGCCGCGTTCCCAGCTACCGGCTGTAAGATAGGGATCGTTTTCCACGCTCCAGCCAAGATCAGCTTCGAAATCGTCAGCAAGCAGAGTGGTAAGCTCTCCGACCACCGAGGAGTAGACCGTGGCAGGAGCATCAGGCGGGTTGAGGACGACCCCAGCCAGGACAGCTTCTGCGCTGAAATAGTATTCCGGAGTGCTGGCACAGCCCGCAGGCGGCAGGGTAGCCTCATATAGATCGCCTCCCAAGGAGACCAAAGCAGAGGTGAGGTAGACACCGCCGTCATAGCGATAGTGAAACATGCCCGTGCCTGGCACGAACGAATCTTCGATCTCCTCGATCTGAACCCGGATGGTCGTGGAGGCGCCAGGCTGGACGAACTCAGGCAGGCCGTCAGGGAGAAGGATGTTCAATGGATTCCCCACTGTGACCAGACCCTTGATGCAGAAATTCGCCGTGCCGGTCCAAGGCGGATCATCGAAATCCTGGAGGTCCACCCAGGTAGCGCCGCTTCGAAAGTAGCTTTCGCCGGGACGAGCCGATGATTCCACAATGGTGCGATACTGCGCCCCCAGCAAGACCGGAACGTCCGAGGTGCGGTCGTAGGGATGACCGCCGGCTGAGAGTTCAAGATAGATGTAAAAATCGTCGCCCGGCGTAAGCGGGAGGGGCACATCCAGATCCACCGTGTGAAATCCCGAATACTGGATGAAGCCGGACGTAGTGGAGAGTGAGTCCAGGAGTTGACCGCCCTCAAAGCGACCGTAGACTGTGGCCGTGTAATCGACGCTGTCTGCAGCGGTGAAAAAGCTCACCGCCCTGAGTATCTCCTTGCCCTCGGCCGGGACAGCGGCCCTGAAGGCATTGAACGCCTCGGTGCAATCTTCTTTCGTATCGCGCCAGCCATGGTAATCGTGATAGTAGACGTTGTCGTAAGCCATCGGCTCCACGTTCAGGTGGGCAATGGCCCCCATCTCCGGGTGTTTGCAGCAGTGTTTGTCATAGTAGGAAATCCAGAAGTAGCCGTTCAGACCCCAGCCCGCTCCCCAACTGTTCTTGCAGAGCC
>CBDUQU010000123.1:0-9041 GCA_965369445.1 uncultured bacterium
TAACCACCAGAAGCACCAGATGCACCAGATGTACCAGAAGCACCGGTCAAACATCATCATTTACGGTGTCCTTCGATCCCGAAGATCTTCAGGATCGAGGGAAATCCGCTTGCGGTGAACCCGTTCACGGTGAACCCGTTTATGGTGAATCCGCTTGCGGTGAACCCGTTCACGGTGAACCCGTTTACGGTGAATCCTTTCCCAAAATACATTTTCTGACGATGAAAAAAATGAAAAATAGCCATCCGCACGTCCCCCATGTCCCCCAAGTCCAGCCGGTAGGTCAAGAGCCGCAGGCTCGCAAGGCCTTGGTCAGGTAAAAGCTTCATCCCGGCCTGTTTCCTTTGTCTAAAATAAGATATAGTCTGAAACGTAAGATACAAGGTCAGGTGCCCTGAGCCCACCCGGACGGGTGCCCGTCTGGGCAGACGGGCTCGTCCGAGCACCTGACACCAAGATAGGTCAGGAGTTCGTAAGAACCCCTTTGGGCACGCGGCTCCTGACCTGATACTTAGCTTCGTCCAAACAGGTTTGCTAAGCCTCCGTGTGCGCGACTGACTGCTGTCCTGCTTGACACACACAGAAAACAACTTATATTGCTTCTGAGTGCTGTACTCTCATGATCAGGTGCCCGTCCGGGGACTCCCTGCAGGCCTGTAGGGCGTCCGAGCACCTGAGAGGAGAAGTTCCAGGAGGATAGGTCACCGATGAATGAGCAACTTGAGTTCGTGAAGGAAATCGCCAGGCGGCTTGATTCGGCTGGGATTCCGTACATGATCACGGGTTCCATTGCGCTGGCCTTGTATGCCCGGCCGAGAATGACCAGGGACATAGATCTGGTTATTGACTGCCGTCCCCGCGATTCGGAGACTATCGTTCGGTTGTTTGAGTCGGATTGCTACGTAGATCCGGCGAGCGTTCGCGATGCAATAGATACCCGCAGGATGTTCAACATCATTCACAATGAGTGGGTCATCAAAGCAGACTTCATCGTTCGCAAGGAGGAAGCCTACCGGAAGGTGGAGTTCGGTCGACGTCGCGGGTTCGAGATCGAGGGCGTGACGGTGTGGGTTGTATCACCCGAAGATCTGGTTCTCTCGAAGCTTCAGTGGTCTAAGGATACCGGCTCGGAACTCCAGCGAGACGATGTTCGTGCGATCTTGCATTCGGTTCGGGGCCTCGATTGGGGCTACCTAGGGAAATGGTCAATTGATCTCGGGGTAGAGGATCTTCTTGCGGAGGTCAGAGAACTATGAGAGACACAGTGGCAGGGGTTGAAGCTCGGTATCTCCGTCAGTTGATGAGTCTGACACCCGAGGAACGTTTGGCAATGGCATGCCGGATGTTTGCCACAGGCAAGGCCCTGATCCGCGCAGCGATCCTGAATGAAGGGTCCGTGTCGGCGGAGGAGGTCCGAGGCCTTCTGTTCCTCAGGCTCTACGGAGAGGATTTCAGTGAGGCTGACCGGGCCAAAATCCTTGCCACACTGCAGGCGACCTAACACGGGTTTGCACCTGACGGTCGGCTTCGCCGTCCACCGGTGAAAGTCAAAGCGTTTTGTGTTCTGTCAGGACCTACTCCTGACGCAACAAGAAACTCCCCCGAAAGCCCCTTCACGCATACTAAATAGAATCTCTCCTGATAGCGTGCTGAATGCTGAGTGGTGGTGTCAGGCACTTGACAAACGTGACAAAACCCGTATATTGAATACAACAGGCGAGTCGATAGCTGAGTTCAAGTCTTCCGGGTCGCTTCTGGACTTGATTTGCAGAGAGAAACCATTCCTTTTTTCTTAGAATCACTCCGGCATCGAGCACGAGTGCCGATGTACTAACGAAGGAGGAGAATCTAATGATGCAACAGCGAATGCTTCCGAAGTTCTTATCAATCGTTTCACTCTTGTTCTTCCTGGTCGGAGTTTCCTTTGCCCAGGGCCTCTCACCCGAGGACATTGCCGCCCTGCAGAAGCAGGGGGAGATGGAGGAATGGACTTTCACCGTCGGTGAGAACCCTGCCACCAGTCGATCGTTGGATGAGCTGTGCGGACTGGTGGTGCCTGAGAACTGGTGGGTGGGTGCCCGCTTTGACCCCATGGTCCCGACGAAAGACTTTACCGCCTCGTTCAACTGGTGTGATTCGGGAGGGTGCACCCCGGTCAAGAATCAGAGTTCTTGCGGAAGCTGCTGGGCGTTTGGGACGGTTGGCCCGCTGGAATGCAATATCAAAATCAAGGACGGCGTTACCGTAGATCTTTCCGAACAGTGGCTGGTGAGCTGCAACTCCGATGGTTGGGGATGTGGTGGCGGCTGGTGGGCTCATGATTACCATGAGTGGAAGACCGACCCCTGCGGCGGGACAGGAGCCGTTTTTGAAGCTGATTTTCCCTACATGGCATCCGACCTTCCATGCAACTGTCCCTATCCCCACCACTACCTGATCGACGGCTGGGCCTTCATCGGCAGCCAGTACGGGATTCCCCCCGTGAGTTCCATCAAGCAGGCCATCATGGACTACGGCCCGGTGTCGGTGGCCGTCTATGCCAATACCGCCATGCAGGCTTATACCGGCGGAGTATTCAACGGCTGCGGAAGCGGTGAGGTCAATCACGCCGTGACATTGGTTGGCTGGGACGATAACCAGGGAACCGGGGGCGTTTGGATCATGAGAAATTCCTGGGGATCCGGCTGGGGTGAAGGCGGTTACATGCTTATCCCGTACGACTGTTCAAGCATCGGTTATGCCGCATGCTACGTCGATTACGCCGGAACGGCGTTCCTTAACATAAACCTCCCGGACGGTGTTCCGGAGACTATTCCTCCTGGAGAACCCACGGCGATTACGGTACAGATTGAGGAGGCGGGTGACACCTACGTCCCGGGCTCAGGTCTGCTCCACTATCGCTACGACGGAGGCTCCTATCTTACCTCGCCCCTGGTTCATCTGAGCGGAGATCTGTACCAGGCCACGCTGCCCTCGGCGGAGTGCGATGACTCACCGGAGTATTTCTTCAGCGCCGAAGGGGTTGCCTCCGGAGTGGTATACGACCCTTCCGACGCACCCGCCACTGTTTACTCCTCGCCGGTGGGAGAGTTCACGGTTGTCTTCTCGGATGACTTCGAATCCGATCTTGGATGGACGGTTGAGAATGATCCATATCTGACTGACGGCGCCTGGGAGCGCGGCGTTCCGGTGGGCGGTGGAGACAGGGGTGATCCACCCACTGATTTCGGTGGATCGGGGAGCTGCTGTCTGACCGACAACGTGGACGATAATTCCGATGTGGACGATGGGATAACCTGGCTGATCTCGCCATCTTTGGACCTGAGTGCGAGCATGGACGCACAGATCCACTATGCCTGGTGGTATACCAACAACTTCGGAAACGATCCTAACAACGATCTGTTTAAGGTCTATGTCTCCAGCAACAACGGCAACGACTGGACCTTAGTCGAGACAATCGGACCCCTGACCTCTGAAGGGTGGAGGGAATATACCTTCATGGTTGGTGATTTCGTTGCGCTGGCCAACCAGGTCAAGGTCCGCTTCGAAGCCTCAGACCTGGGTGCCGGTTCTGTTGTGGAGGCAGGCATTGACGATTTCTACGTTTCCTCTCTGGAATGTGACGTCATTTGCGTGGACGGCGATGGTGATGGCTATGGTGATCCCGGTCACCCGGAAAACGAGTGTCCTGATGACAACTGTCCTGCTGTCTATAACCCGAGCCAGGCAGATGCTGACGGCGACGGGACAGGAGACGCCTGTGACAGTTGCACCGATTCTGACGGTGATGGCTACGGCGATTCCGGTTTCCCGGTCAATACATGTGAGGATGACAACTGCCCGTTTGCCTACAATCCCGCTCAGGAGGATGCCGACGGCGACGATGTCGGCGATTCCTGCGACGTCTGCCCCAATCACGCTGCCGACGACTGCTGCAATCCGGTTGGCACAAACATACCGCCCCAGATAACCTCCTCTTCCGGCGAGACGGTTGCCCCGTCGGAGGTTCCGTTTGCATATATCGGGACAGCCTCGGATCCGAACTGCGACGGAACCGAGCTTGTCATAAGCTTCCTGGATGTACCGTCCTGGTTCATCGTTTCCGGAGATGCCTTAATTGGCTTCGCGGAGTGTGATCACGCGGACACCTCGTTCAAGGTCACGGTCTCAGACGGAACCGCGGCTGATACACTGGAAGTGACCATTACCATCGACCATTCCAACGTAGCTCCATCTATCACTCCGATAGATGATACCGTACTGGTTGCGAATCATGATGGTTTCCTCTACTATCCCGCCATAGTTGACCCTGATGATGTGGGACACTTGATCACCTATTCGGAATACCCGCACTGGTGCACGGTCCAGAATGATTCGGTGATTGGAACTGCTCCCGACACGGCCTTCTCGGAGCTATTGACGGTGACCGCCAAAGACTACTGTAACGCTGACACCCTGTCATTTGTGGTTCGAACCTATCTTCTGGGTGATGCCAACGCCGACGGGGTGATCGACATTGGCGACGTGGTCCATATAGTTAACTACCTCTATAGGAATGGTCCTGACCCTGATCCACTGGAGGCAGGAGACTGCAACTGCGACGGACAGACTGATGTCGGAGACGTGGTCTACCTTGTAAACTATCTCTTTAAGAACGGCCCGCCACCCGGGTGTTAGTCTCCGCTCAGTAATTCGTATCACTGGACATGAATTAGCCCTGGCTCCGCCTCAGGCGGAGCCGGTTTTTTTGTCCCGATTCCTCATTGCTAGTCCCGCTGATCTGGAGTGCTTGCCTTCAGGCAGAGCTTGAGTTCGGCTAAAGCCGAACACTCCAGCGAGAGATGCCTGGGTTATTGGAGGCGGGCGGCAAAGTAGGTCGGGCTGCGACAATAGGGAGTTGCCCGACACCTCCGCTGAGGACATTGGCCGAAGAGTGCCCCGCAACCTCAAGAGCAATCCCTGCAACTACGACAGATACATTGCGTATCAGAGTAGAGGACTTGAGGGTCAACGAGAACGGATGCTTTATTGATGTTAGACAGTCTCGGACAGATCGTTCGTAAGCCAGTTCTCAACCTATGGGATAGGTTCCGCACTTAACACTTGACATGCCTGGGAAAAGCAGTATATTCGGTACGGAAGAAGGAAGGAAGCCAAGCTCAGAGTTGTCTGGTAACGCTACAGGATTGCTTGGGAAGGTGATGCGTTTATCTTCTCCCGGAGCCGCTCAGCGCTCCAATATAACCGTTGAAAAGCTAAATGAGGAGAGGGTTATGGTTAAACTAAGGTACAATTTTGGCGTATCGATCCTGATCGTTTTGTTTCCTTTTCTGACGGCTTGGGCCGTGTCTGACCTCAAGCCGGTCAGCGTCGATCCACCGAGCTCTTTCGATCTGCGAAATGTTGGGGGGAACAACTATGTGACGTCGATTAAGAATCAGCAAGGAGGCACCTGCTGGACGCACGGGGTGATGGCCTCGATGGAGAGCAACCTGTTGATGACCGGCGCCTGGGACGTCGCCGGTGAGACGGGTGAACCCAATTTAGCCGAGTACCACCTGGACTGGTGGAACGGATTCAACGACCATAACAATGACGACAGAATCCCACCTGATGGCGGCGGTCTGATTGTTCACCTGGGTGGAGATTACCGGGTAGCTTCGGCATATCTCAACCGCGGCGAGGGAGCGGTACGAGACGTTGACGGTCAGTCTTATAATAATCCTCCACCCAGAGCCGACACCAACTGGCACTATTACTATGCCCGGGATATCGAATGGTACGTGGCCGGGCCGGACTTGAGCAACATCAACACCATCAAGAACGCGGTTATGACCCACGGCGCGCTGGGAACCTGTCTGTGCTCCAGCGGGCTATTCATGGACGACCTTTACTACACCCACTACCAACCTCCGGAGAGCCCCCTGGACCCGAACCATGCTGTCACCATCGTGGGTTGGGATGTCTTTCTGGCGACCCAGTCTCCTGAGCCCGGCGCCTGGCTCTGCAAGAATAGCTGGGGAAACTGGGGGCTGGGTGGCTATTTCTGGATCTCCTACTACGATAAGTGGTGCGGCCAACATGTGGAGATGGGCGCCATCTCTTACCAGGACGTGGAACCATTCCCTTACGATTACACGTATTACCACGACTATCACGGCTGGCGTGATACCAAGGGGGACTGCAGTGAAGCATTTAACGCATTCACCGCCTGCGGCGCCACAGAAGGTAAGGAGATACTCAGAGCAGTGAGTTTCTACACGGCCGCGGACAACGTGAACTACACGGTGAAAATCTACGATCGCTTCGAGGGAATGGAACTCTCAGATGAGCTCGCCACCGAGTCCGGTACCATCCAGTATACGGGGTACCACACCATTGACCTGGACCCACCGGTCACGCTCACGCCGGACGACGATTTCCATATTTACCTGTCTCTCTCGCAAGGCGGTCATCCCTACGATCGCACCTCCGAGGTGCCGGTATTGCTGGGCGCGCAGTACCGCACTCTGGTGGAGTCAGCGGCCCGTCCGGGCCAGAGCTATTTTCGCGACGGGGGAAGCTGGATTGACCTTCAGGATTACTCCGACCCGCACTGGCCGGGAACGGCCAACTTCTGCATCAAGGGGATGAGTACCGAGGAGGTTGCCCTGGGCATCCGTTTCCCGGATGGCGTGCCTGAGTACGTCGATCCCGGTGTTCCGACCACCATCACGGTGCAGATCGCCGAGGTGGGTGACACCTACATTCCGGGTACAGCTATGCTTCATTGTCGCCTGGAGCGCGGTGACTTCGTCACCTCTCCGCTGGTATCGCTGGGCGGTGATCTCTACGAAGCCACGCTGCCGCCGGCGGGATGTGTTCACGCGCCGGAATTCTATTTCAGCGCCGAAGCAGCCCTGGAGGGAGTGGTTTATAAGCCGGTGACTGCCCCTGATCGTGTCTACTCCGCCTATGTCGGGTTTCTCACCCCTGTGTTCCCTGACGACTTTGAGGCTGATCTCGGCTGGACCGTGCAGAACGATCCCAATCTCACCGGCGGAGCCTGGGAGCGCGGCGTGCCTGTTGGCGGGGGTGATCGCGGTGATCCCGCGACTGATTTCGACGGCTCAGGCCAATGTTACCTAACCGAGAATCAGGATGGCGATTCCGACGTAGACGGCGGCTTCACCTGGCTGATCTCTCCGACGGTAAGCCTTGGCCCGGGCGCTGGCGCCATAGTCAGTTATGCCCTGTGGTACACCAACGATTTCGGAGGTGATCCTGACAACGATTTCCTCAAGGTCTATGTTTCCCACAACGATGGCGCAGACTGGGTCTTGGTGGAGACCATCGGCCCCGAGAGCTCTCCGGGCTGGACGGAACACAGCTTTATAGTCCAGGATTTTGTGCCTCCAACCGGCCAGGTCAAGGTTCGTTTCTTGGTCTCGGACATCAGTCTCCCCTCCGTGGTGGAAGCAGGCATTGATGACTTCGTCGTATCACTCTTTCGGTGCGTGTCCTATTGCGGCGATGTCAACGGCGACGGGGAGATCGGCGTTGGAGATATCGTCCACTTGGTCAGCTACCTGTATGTAAACGGTTCCACTCCCGAATGCGATCCGGTTAATGTCTGTGGGGACACTAACGCAGATTCAGACGTGAACGTGGGCGACGTTGTGTACTTGTTCAATTACCTGTTTAAAGGCGGTCCGCCGCCTGTACGCTATTCACCGTAGAATCGATCGAACTGGCCGGTGAGAGAATCTCCTCCAGATGAGAGGAGGAGCTTGCCGCCGGTCAGGTAGATGACGGTATGTTTGGAGAACAGCTCTCAGAGGGGGCCGATTCATTCCGTGGGTCGACCTCTTTTTGATTTCCCTTCCGACGCTCCAGAAATCAGTCTGATCTAATCCCTTTGTCTTGTGTCAACCGGGAATAGACCGGGCCAGGCACGGCCGAATTTAGATTTCCGACTTTGCAGTGGTACACCTTTGAAAAGGTCTTGCTGTGATCACAAAACAATTCCAAGGAGCGTTAGGCCACTTGAGAAGTCAAGGGTTTCTTTCAGACGCAAGTCCAGGGATTGTGTCGGGACGTATGCAGTCCATTCGCGTTCAAACACTTGACAAACGTGGGAAATGAGTTATATTAAAAAAGATAGGCGCAACATAGGGAGTTTAACTGAGGACTTCGTGGGCGTATCCAGGGGTTCGGTTGCAGGGGTGATTTACTCTTATTCTGTTTCGAATGGTTCGAGCCTTCTGCAAGAACGCCAAAGAAATCAAAAAAGGAGAGACAAAGATGAGATCAGAGCTAAGGACTGAGGGAATGATAATGATCACAGTGCTCTCATTTCTTGTGGTTGGAGCGGCCTTTGCAACAGATCCACCGAGCTCCTTCGACTTGAGAGACGTGGGTGGCAACAACTACGTGACCTCGGTCAAGGACCAGCGGGGCGGCACCTGCTGGGCACACGGAGTAATGGCCTCCATGGAGAGCAACCTGCTGATGTCGGGTAATTGGACGGTGGCAGGGGAGGTCGGCGAGCCCAACTTGGCAGAGTATCACCTTGACTGGTGGAACGGCTTCAACCAGCACAACAATGACGATACCGATCCCCCTACGGGCGGAGGCTTGGTGGTCCACCAGGGCGGTGACTACAGGGTGGCTTCGGCTTATCTCACCCGCGGCGAGGGAGTGGTTCGGGACATTGACGGTCAATCCTACAGCCCGCCCCCACCGAGATACGACAGCAGTTGGCACTATTACTACGCGCGAGACGTCGAATGGTTCGTCGCCGGGACAGACTTAAGCAACATCAATACCATCAAGAACAAGATCATGAGCGAGGGTGCGGTGGGGACCTGTATGTGCTACAGCAGCTCATTTATTCAGAACTACATACACTACCAGCCGCCCAGCAGTGACTTGGATCCCAACCACGCCATTGCCATAGTGGGTTGGGACGATAACAAGAACACCCAAGCTCCCCAGGACGGCGCCGGGCTCTGCAAGAACAGTTGGGGAGCGGGCTGGGGTCTGAACGGCTACTTCTGGAT
>CBDUQU010000124.1:0-8999 GCA_965369445.1 uncultured bacterium
GGAACAAAGAACTGGACCAGCATGAACAGGCCGAAGACGAAGCAGACGATTATGGGGATTCTTCTTGCCATTTTGTGTTTCTTAGATAACCAGAACCTAACTTAAGTTAGGTTCTGGTGTACCAATCTCATCCAACCGAAAAGAGTCTTACGAACCAGTTCCAACCCAAAATCCCTGCTATTCCGCCGATCAGGATCAATAAAACCACAAGCGCTTTCAAGAAATCTTGTCCTTTAATGCTACCCAGAATCTGCGGGTCTTTTGTCAGGTAGCCGCTGGCGACGAAAAGCTCCTCTCCGATCAGCGTGTAGTCACATGCCACGATGAAAAAGGAGAGCTGGATGGTCGAATCAGTTCCGGCGATCTGCAGGGCGCCCACGGAGTTGCCGGTCTCGGCAAGAATTAGCGCCTCTGCCTCAAAGGTGCCGAAGAAGAGATTGGTGGCAGGAAGCTGGCGGGTCATGATTCCGTTCACTGCTGCGGCATAGCCGAACTGGCTCTGAGTCACGAAGAATATATTGTCCGGATTGAATGCCTCCGGATGTCCCGCCTTCGAGTATGCCTCGAAGACCACCTCTTGCGCTGTAGCCATCACCACCGGATCGTAGTTGGGAAAGATCAAGGGAGTATTGTACTCAGCCGTCTTCTCCGCCACGCTGGCCAGGATATTCATGGACGCCATGGTGGCCACCCGATCCATCTTGCCTAAGCCGGAGGAGTAGAGTATCGGTTTCCCCATCTCGGTAGCCCTCCCGATGGCGTTGTCGACTGCTTGCAGACCGGCAATCGGCCTGACATAAAACTTCTTTCCCCTTCTCGCATACAGGACGAACCCCAAGATGAATAGGAAGCAGATGAGTACTCCCAAAAGGACGTTGGTCCTTTCCGTGTTGAACCATTGTCCCCTGGGGATCACCGGCCCGACCACCGCGGAGAACAGAACCCCGTCGTCTGTGGTTCCTTGAAGTAAATAGAGATATTCAACGCCGTTTTCCACGTTATCGTCGACAAATACTGTATCCTTGGCCGACCAGCCTTCCACGACCTGAAAGCTGTTATCTTCAACCGCCGATCTCAATAACTCATATTCGACTTCCGAGGCATCCTGAGGCAAGCCCTCAATGGTAAGAGTAGTACTTTCACCTTTGTCATTCGGCGTATCCACCGCCTGTAACCTGACCGGAAGGCCCGCCGCGGAGACGCCCGAAGTAAGAAAAAGGAAGGTTAAACAGAAAGCGGCGAGTTTAGGTTTGAGCATCTTAAGTCCCGGCAACGGGTTGAAGATTTTCCATAAGCTAACGGATCGGCCTTGCTTGTCAAGGCAAAACTTCTTCCAGGGCTTCATGAAGGTTTTGTCTCTCCTAAACACAACGTCGGGTAGCTTTCCGCCGCCGCAGGCCGGGCCGAATGACGGAGACCCGTCTGGGATAACATCCGCCCAAGGCCAGCAGGGGGATCGCTGGCGCAAGGAGGATTTTCCCTTGACCGGCCAGTTCAAATGCCATATCTTGCGCTGAACTGAACTCTTAAAGGAGGTGTTACATGAAGTTCAAAGCTGTTCTAATGCTGGGCGCGCTCCTGGTGGGAGGGTGGCTGTCATGCTCCGACGTGTCCGCGGAGCCGAGGGTGTTGGAGATACTCCAGGAAGCCGATACCTGGATAACACAGGATACCTCCCGTATCTTAAGCTACATCGACAGCTGCAACCAGGTAGCCGACCAGGCCTTGAGAAATTCCAAACACTGGCAGTCCACCTACGACGACCTCAGCTTCCTTCTGGGAATCGACTTAGCCACCGACCCGCAGGTCGATAATACCGGCAGGATCTATTTTATGATGCGGATCACCGGCGAGGTCCAGTCACTCTTCTACGTCGACTCGCCCATGGAGTTTCCGCACCAGCTTACCCCCAACAACTGGGCGGATCAGAGCATATCCATCGCCTATTACTACGTCCACCCCTCGGGCAAGTACGTTCTGGCATTAGTCCATCAGTACGGGAACGAGAATTTCGACATCTACAAATTCGACCGCGACGGGAAATTCCAACCTCTTCTGGTCGCTCCGGCCATTCAATACCGGAGCTTGATCTTCAAAAACGAGGATGAGTTCTTCTTGATATCTAATGACCGCAAGATCCAGACTTTGATCAAATACACCATCTCCACCGGAAAGATAGATACCTTCTATACCGAGCCTGGCTGGTTCGGACCGGATGATTATCAGAACGGGAAGCTGATCCTCACCCGGTGGCTGAGCTTCTCCGAAAGCCAGCTCTTCATCTTAGATGAGGCCACCGGGAAGACCAAGGACATCACCAAAGTCGGGTTGTACTATGGCGGGCTGTTCACCTCCGACGGCGATGTTCTGACCTACACGGATGCTTTGTCAACCGAGGAGGAGTTCGCCAAGGTCGCCCTGATCGATCTCAAGAAACCCAAGAAGTTGAAGTTGGTGTTCGATCCCAAGCTGGAGCTTGACGCCTACTCATGGATTGCCAAGCTCCAGATCGTCGTGGGAGCGGTAAACAGAGACGGATACTCCGAGCTGATGGCCTTCGACCTTAATGGTAAGCGGGTGGAGGTGCCCCAGCCCGAGATCGGCGTGATCACTAACGTCGCTGCCAACGACTATGGAGACATCGTGTTCGATTTCAGTTCGCCCCGCATACCTCCCACCTTCTTTCACTTCCGTTTGGGATGGGAGTCCATGGAGCAGATGGTTCCGGTATCCACCTTCGGGTTCGACTTCTCCAAGATGGAAGTGAAGGTCATTCGTTATCCTTCCAAGGACGGCACCATGATTCCGGCGCTGCTTTACGCGCCCAAAGATGCCAAGAAGGATGGAAACAATCCGGCGGTGGTCAGCTATCACGGGGGTCCACCATCCCAGAGCCGCCCGTATTTTCAGCGCAACATAGCCTTCGCCTTAAGCCGGGGCCTGGTTATGCTCTTCCCCAACGTACGCGGTTCTTCCGGATACGGGCCCGCCTGGATGCAGGCGGACGACCTGGAGGGACGCTTCTCCGCACTGGAGGACGACGTTGCCGCCATCGACTATCTGATCGATGAGAAATGGTCTAATCCCGACAAGATCGCCATCTGGGGAGCTTCCTACGGAGGCTATACGGTAAACTACCTAGCCACCAATTATCCGAACAAATTCGCCTGTGTCGTCTCCGAGGTGGGCGTGGCCGACGTTGATTACTCAACCACCCATGGAGATGTCACCTTCAGTGCGGGTTGGGAAAAGGAGATGGGGCCGGTGGGCAGCGAGTTGACCCAGAAGCTCTCCCCCATATTCGGTGCACACAACGTCTCCCGGCCCATCCTGGTCACTGCCGGGTTTCACGACCCGCGCGTCTTCCCCGGCGATCCCCGCCGTTTCGGTTACGTGTTGAAGGAGCTGGGCAAGGACGTGCTCTACTTTGAGCAGACCAAGTCCGGGCATGGAGGAGCCCAAAAGACTCTGTTGATCGAGGATTTCACCCGCTCTTATGTGTTCATGCTGGATCATCTGCTGAAATAGCAGAGGGATATTTAGTCTTAAGCAGATTGAAGATTGTGGCGCAGGTTCTTGGGTACTTGCGCCACATTTCTTTTAATCGTAGGGGTTCGATTCACCCAGACGGGTGAGCGTCTGCTCATCCAGCCCGATGACCAGACGGTCCCGTCCGGGAATCGGGCAACTACAAACGCCGTGAACAATTAAGGCGTCCTTGTTCGTCACGGATTCATCCTGAACGGATTCACCGTGAACGGACGCCCTCGTCCGTGACGTAAACGACACGGTAACAGGTCGAGGCGTCCCTTACCAACGGGAAGCAAAGATTTAACCCGCCCGCCCCGAAAATGGCAACCTATCTTTTCCTTGACACCCCACGAGGCCAATCTTATATTGCGATTTGACTTAATCCAGCGTCCTCAAAGGCGAGGCGGTTACCAATCTCTTAGATTCTTTGAGTTGTACGCGTCCATCCAGGAGCACGAGATTCAGGGAGAAAAACATATGGATCAGGAAAGCGACCTTATCCTGCACAGAAAAGAGAAGTTGAAGAAACTGAAAGAGAAAAACATCGATCCGTATCCTTATAATTTCAAGCGGACGCACCTGTCTTCGGAGATAATCGGGAATTCTGACAAACTCGAGGGTGAAGAAACCGAGGTCAAGATTGCCGGCAGAATCATCTCCCTTCGCCTCCATGGCAAAAGCTTGTTTGCCCATCTTCAGGATGGTGCCGGGAAGATTCAGATTTATGTGAAGTCAAACGAGGTGGGAAAAGAGAGATTCGAGCTATTTGACCTGTTCGACATAGGAGACTTCCTGGGAGTTACCGGAACGGTGTTTAAGACCAAAACCGGCGAGATCACCGTCAGGGCAACCGATTTCTGCATTCTCTCCAAGTCGTTAAGACCCCTCCCTGAGAAATGGCACGGGCTTCAGGACAAGGAGTTGAGATTTAGACAGAGATACGTCGACCTGATCGTTAACGACGAAGTGAAGAAGATATTTCTGTTCCGCACCGAGCTGGTCAAAGCCCTGCGCGCGTTTTTGGATGACCAGGGATTCGTGGAGGTGGAAACTCCCATCCTGCAGCCGCTTTATGGCGGCGCCTTTGCCCGGCCCTTCACCACCCATCACAACGCCCTGGATATCGATCTCTACCTGCGAATCGCAGACGAGCTGTATTTGAAGAGGCTCATCGTGGGAGGATTTGACAAGGTCTACGAGATATCCAAGAGCTTCCGCAACGAAGGGATGGATAGAAATCACAATCCCGAGTTCACCATGCTGGAGCTGTACCAGGCCTACGCGGATTATAACGACATCATGGAGCTCTACGAGAGGCTCTTAAATTTCGCGACCACGCAGGTCTTGGGAAAAAACAAATTTGAATTCGAAGGCAATGAAATAGACTTAACCCCGCCGTGGAAGAGAATCCCCCTGCTGGAATCAATCAAGGAACAGACGGACGTGGACCTTGAGGGTAAAAGCGAGGAGGAGACAAGAAAGGCCGCCGAGGAGCTGAACGTCAAAGAGGAGCTCAACCGACCCAAAGGCAAGTTGATTGAAGCCATATTCGAGACAAAGGTTCAGCCACATCTGATTCAGCCCACCTTCATCACCGATTTTCCGGCGGAGATGTCTCCCTTAGCCAAACACCACCGTGAAAAAGAGGGTTTGACCGAAAGATTCGAGCTCTTCATAGGCGGCTGCGAGATGGGCAATGCCTTCTCTGAGCTGAATGATCCTCAGGACCAGCGGGAGAGATTTCTCCAGCAGGCGGAGTTAGCCAAAAGGGGCGATGAGGAGGCTCAACTGCTGGACGAGGATTTCATCCGAGCCTTGGAATACGGCATGCCCCCCACCGGAGGGCTCGGTTTTGGCGTAGATAGACTGGTGATGGTGCTCACCAACACGCACTCCATCAGAGAGGTGATCTTCTTTCCCCAGATGAGGCCTGTTGAAAACCCCGCCAAAGGCGGCGGTTGAAAATCCCGCCCTTCGAGGAGCTCTCCTCGAGTCTGAGCGACCTCGGAGTCGAAGACAGGGTGGTGAGCGAAGTCGAACCGCCAAAGGCGGGGAAGAGTAGAATTCAAAAAGCAAATAGCAAAGTGCAAAATTACAATTCAAAGTGCAAGATTGATATAAAGAAGAGAGCCTATTCATACGCATTGGAGTTGATCAAACTTGTCGGTCAATTGAATCAGGGGGACTTATCGGTCCAGGTCATTGCCAGACAGCTTCTGCGAAGCGGGACCAGCGTCGGGGCAAACATAATGGAGGCCCAAGCATCCAGTTCCAAAAGAGAATTTACCAACTTCCTTAATCATTCACTAAAATCAGCTAATGAAACCAAGTTTGGTTGGCATTACTAAGAGATTCGGGCAAGGCAGAAAGGCAGCCAGTCGACCGACTGCTTTCGGAGACGAAGGAACTGGCAAACATCCTCGCCTCAAGCATCCTGACTCTCAAAGGCAAACGAAAAACATAATTTTGTATTTTGAATTGCAATTTTGAATTTTTCATTTTGCTCTTTTAATTTTACTGTCATGTCGTACGAATTCTTCATAGCCAAAAGGTACTTAAGGTCCAAGCGGAAAACCAAATTCGTCTCGGTCATCACCCTGATCTCCATTGGTGGAGTGTTAATCGGGGTAACCGCCCTGGATTTCATTCTCTCCATGATGAACGGATTCGAAAAGGAGGTTCGCTCCCGCATCATCGGCACCACTGCACACGTCAGCGTGTTTTCCACCTACGAAGAGGGAATCGACAATTACCAGGAACTCATTCCCCAGATCAAAGAAGCAAAACATGTTGAAAACGTAGCCCCATACATCTATTACAAGGCTGCCATCGCCTCCAAAACCGGCAGCGACGGTATTGTGGTCAGAGGCATCGACCCGGAGAAAGAGAAGCTGGTCACCGATGTGGAGAGAAATCTCAAAGTGGGAAGCTTGGAGTTGGATAAGGATGAAGACGAGCTTCCCGGAATCCTCTTGGGGGCCACGCTGGCGGACAGGCTGGGGGTGGAGCTGGGTGACAACGTGGTCCTCTTTAGCCTGAAGGAGGGCTCTCTGACAACCGGTTGGAGTCAACCTAAGGCTTCCAAACTCAGGCTGAGAGGGATATTCGAGACCGGAATGTATGAGTATGACGCCTCCATGGCTTACATCTCTCTCTCCACCGCCCAAAAGCTCTTCAATTTGGGCAGCAGGATAACCGGGCTTCACGTCAAGCTGGACAATCTGTATCAGGCCAGCAAGGTGGCGGAGCAGTTGGAAGAGAAACTGGGCTATCACTACTATGCGCTCGACTGGATGCACATGCACAAGAACCTCTTCTCCTGGATGCAACTTGAAAAATATGCCATGTTCATCGTTTTAAGCCTCATCGTAGCCGTTGCCGCCTTCAACATCATAAGCACCCTGATCATGGTGGTGATGGAAAAGCGAAAGGACATCGGGGTTCTAAAATCGATGGGAAGCACCAATTCAAGCATAATGAAGATCTTCATGTTCGAGGGATTGGTGGTGGGGGCAATCGGAATACTCCTGGGAACCCTCTTCGGCTATATTCTCTGCTGGATTCAGAGGAGCTTCAACATAATCTCTCTTCCAGCGGAGATATACTTCATCAGCACCCTGCCGGTGGAGATGCGCCCGCTCGATTTCATACTGGTGGCTTCGGCCGCCATGCTCCTCACCTTTTTGGCTACCGTCTATCCTGCCCGCAGAGCCGCCCAGCTTTCGCCGGTGGATGCAATCCGCTACGAATGACTGTTTGCCGCGTGGCGCCACCAGCCAGTAAGATATGTAGCCCGGGCTACCGTGCCCCAACATCCGTTCAAGATTTGATATTGACAGGGACACAGAAAGGAGTAAATTGGGAATGATAAATCAAGGGAAATTTACCGGAGACAGGGAAGCCTGTTTCGGGCACTAAGTAACCTGACATTAGATCAAGACCCACGAGCTAAAGCTCGTGGCAACTTAGGATTGACGATAGAATGAGAACGAGGACGCCCAAGATCTTTGCCCCGATCTTCATTTGCCACGACCTTTAGGTCGTGGAACCAGGGAACAAAGAAACCTTTTGGGCTTTAGCCCACAGGATGAAGAGGTTAAAACCCCGGGGTATATTTATATTCGATTCAAAACCCACGAGCTAAAGCTCGTGGCAATGAGCAATGGGCGATCCACCGATCAGAAGACAAAGAAGGAACTGAATCAATGCCATATGTTAGAGTGTGGGTTCATCTGATTTGATCAACGAAAGGCAGGGCGCCGCTACTGACAAAGGAATTGAAGACAGAAGTACTGGTACACATCAGGAACAATGCCTCGCAGAAGGGTATCTTCCTCGATACCATCAATGGTGTTGCTGACCACGTCCATGCGCTTGTGTCGCTCCGAGCAGATCAGACGATTGCCAAGGCGGCGCAACTCCTCAAAGGAGAATCCTCACATTGGATTAATGAGCAGAACCTGGCCCGTGGAAAGTTTGAATGGCAGGATGAATACATTGCCGTCTCGGTCAGCGAATCGGTTGTGGACAGAGTACGGAAATATATCAACAATCAAGAGGAATACCACCGGAGGAAAACCTTTGCTGAGGAATATCAGGATTTCACGAAGAAATATGGCTTTGCGATCTTAGCCGCGAATCCAAAATGAGAATGTTGCCACGACCTTCAGGTCGTGGAACGAAAAGGACTCCAAAATCCGACTGGGCTTTAGCCCACAGAGTTAGAGGGCTGAAACCCGGATTTCAAAACCACGAGCTAAAGCTCGTGGCAATTTGTGATCCGGAGAATAAACATGTCAGAACCCATCATTAATATCTCCTACCCTGCACTTCGTCCTGCCTCGCACTGAGAGCCCTCGGCACGAAGTGAGACTCAGTGTCGAAGGAAGGTCGCTCAGACTTGAGGAGAGCTTGTCGAAGGATCGAACCCGACGACGTTGATTTCCTTAATGTTAGCCATAAGGGCATCGCTGAATCTACTGGGTGGCGGGGTTTGTCACCCTAGTATTTCCTTCAGACTCACCAACTATGGCCGGATGATCCGCCCTTGAGCCTTTCTGCGCTTCGGTTCTCGTTTCGCTGGAAATCGGAAGGGTTATGGTGAAGGTGGTGCCCTCCCCCGGCTCGCTCTCTACGGTTATCTCTCCATTGTGTCTGGAAACGATCCCATAAGCCACGCTTAAACCCAGACCGTCGTTCTTCTCCTTTTTGGTGGTAAAGAAAGGATCGAACACCCTGGTTTTGACCTCCTCGCTCATCCCCAGGCCGTTGTCTATTGCCTTGATCTCCACCTTGTTGTCGCGCATAGCTGTGGTTATCTTGATGCTTCCCCCATCCGGCAGGGCATCGATGGAGTTGTATATCAGATTGGTCAGAACCTCCTTTATCTCCGCGGCGTCTCCGACCGGCCTGAATAGCTCTCCCAGTTCGGTCTGGATCTCTATGCGAATCCCTTTAGCTCCCGACTC
>CBDUQU010000125.1:0-8923 GCA_965369445.1 uncultured bacterium
TCCCCGGCTCAAGTTCTGCAATTGATCTCTCCCGGGGCATTCTACTCGACATCCCGCCCGAAAAGGCCGAGGAACAGTTTGGCAAACTGCCGGCATCCCAACTTACGGAAGAGGAATTGACCCAGATGGCCTCCTACCGCTTCACCGGCGATACTCTCAAGGTGTTAGCGATCATGGTGGATTGGGATAATCGACCCGGCACCTATCCCAAGGAGACTTTCGACAGCTTGTTTTTCTCCCGAGATTTCATGCCCGGGGGCTCCATTGCTGATTACTACTACGAGGTCTCCTATGGGCAGGTAGTTGTAGTCGGAGAGGTAATAGACTGGTACGATGCTGGATTCTACAGCGGCTGGTTTTGGTTTGAGGATTTGTTCGCGATACTTGACCCGGTCATAGACTACTCGCAGTTTGACGGCGACAACAACGGTGATGTGGACATTGCCGTTTTCATTCGTTCAGGGAACGGTGAGGAAGATTCTCAAGATTCGTGGGATATCTGGTCGTATGCCATGATCTACCCCCCGGGTGGCGGTCCGGGACCCTTCGATGACATGCATATCCCGAGGTGGAACACGTCCCCGGAGACCCGGCCGCTGCGCGATCCTCTCAATCCTCAGAATTTCTCAGGCGTCGATACCCTGAATAGAATTCGCGTTTTTGCCCATGAGATGGCTCACGGTTTGGGGTTGCCCGACCTGTATGACTACGACGACAAGCTGGTAGAGTCGACATACTACACGCCGGACGATGCCAACGATCATCCGTACATGGATTGGTGCCTGATGGGGTATTATGGATACGGTCTTTTTTCCATCGGCACGGACATACCGACTCATCTCTGTGGGTGGTGCAAGAAGGAGATGGGATGGATAAATCCGGTGGTGCTGGACCCGGGCACCTACGACCCTCTGGTGGTGTACAATCTCGAGACCACCAACGATAGTTCCCTTTACATGCTTCCCATAGATCCGGCGGAAGGGGAATACTTCCTTTTAGAATATCGCAATCGTAATTCCACAGGCATGTTTGACAAAGTAGATTCGGACTTCAGTGTCTACTTCTGGCCCGATCTAACCTATGGCTGCGACCCGCTGGACCGGGGACTTCTGATCACCCACGTTCATGATTCACTGGGTGCTTACTACTGGAGAATAAACAGCGGCACGCCGGATTACCCCCACTACACCGTGGCAGTTGAGGACGCCGGTTACAATCCCGCGCAGGACGCCTGGAGCAATCCGGAAGGGTTCGTTACCGACAGCGCTCATTGGTGGTATCCTTACGAAACCAGAAAGCAAGCGCCTTTCTCCGACGACGTCGCGGGCCAAGACCTCTTCGGTCCGGCCACCTATCCCAGTAGCAACGGTTATTCCAGGCCCACGGGAATAGTCGTCCAGGTCGACTCGATAGTTGATGACAGGCTCTATGCCTACGTTTACCTCCCAGTTCCGTTTTTGCCAGGCGATGCCAATGGGGACGGAGCAGTAGACGTCGGCGACGTGGTCTACTTGGTGAATTATCTGTACAGATCCGGCCCCGCTCCGGACCCGATCGAGGCCGGAGATGCCAACTGTGATGGACACGTCGATGTTGGTGATGTGGTCTTCCTGGTGAATTACCTCTATAGAGGCGGAGACCCGCCTGGCTGTTAGTCGCAGAAGAAAATTCGACAATCATGTAGGGGCGAATCTTTAGATTCACCCGCGTGAGAGAGGGCGGAACTGAAGCTCCGCCCCTACGTTTTGTCTTCCCCAAGATGCAGCTCGGAAATTACTAGGTAGGCGGGGCTTCCAGCCCCGCACACCAGGTTTTGTCAAGTCACACTCGCCAAGGCGGGCAAGACCTGACAGAAGGCAAATATGGTTTATCTGGTGAACTATGTTTACAGAGGCGGAGATCCGCCTGGCTGTTAGCCGCAGAAGAAAATTCGGCAATCATGTAGGGGCGAATCTTCCCTTCGAATTCCTCAGGGCGGTGAGCCCTTCAGCTTCGTTCCCTTCAGGCTTGAGCCTTCAGGGCCAAGGCAGGATAAACAAAGTCGAACCGCAGATTCGCCCGCGCAAAAAGGGCGGAGCTGAAGCTCCGCCTCCTGTTGGGACGGGCGTTGCACCCCCGTCCCTTTTCTTCTGGGCGGACAGGGGTACAACCCCTGTCCGATCTGGGTAAGTGGGGGATCTGCCTGTGGCATGACCAGCCCCGCGCTGTCTTAGGTTGTGCATTACTCCCTCCCATGCCACACAAACCTTCAACCTTTGATCGGACTGCACTAAACTTGGACGCGATAACTTCGTAAACCTTATCGGTGCTTCTGAGAAAACGGTTGACACCATGTTCCGTTTTCTTAGATTCAAAGACTGGCCAAAATGGCTAGTGGCACTGAAAAAGGAGACTTATGACATCTAACAGCCATTTCCTTTCGAGGGAGAGATTCTGGTTTTCGATTTGCCTACTCATCTGCCTGTTTCTGCTCTTGCCTGTCCTGTCTGCATCTCAGGAGGAAGGCCCCTTTGAATACCCAATTGACACCCCCAAGATCGATCTGAAGACTCAGAACTTTCTGAAAGCCCTGCCACTCGATTCCACCGTGGCAGTGTGGGTCTTTTTCACGGATAAGGGCATAAGATCGTCTGTAGAATATAAGGCCGCTGTGGATCAAGCTACGCTTCAACTCTCGGAAAGGTCTTTGAGAAGAAGAATGCTGAGGGGACGCAAGCCCTGGGTGGATTTTACTGATCTTCCGGTGAGAGAGCAGTATCTGAACCAGTTGGAGAATCTGGGAGCAAGAATAAGAGTGGTCTCCAGGTGGCTGAATGCGACATCCGTCTCGGCAACCAGGCGACAGGTTGAAGAGATAGAGAATCTCACCTTCGTCAGGGCGGTTAGGAAGGTAGCGACTTTCAGACGAAGAAAGCCCCAGGTAGAAGAGAGACTCCTCAAGAAATCGGGCGAGCTTCCCGGGCAGGAGGATCTGGCGTACGGAGGATCATATACACAATTGGCGAAGATTCACGTTCCGGAACTGCACCGGATAGGACTCAGCGGAGCAGGCGTGCTGATAACGATTCTGGACACCGGTTTTTTCATCGATCATCCCGCCTTCGAGCATATCATAAACTCAGACAGACTGGTGGCTACTCATGACTTCATCAACGGGGATGATGACGTAGATGACGGGGACGATAACCAACGCGCACACGGAACTTCTGTCTTTTCGGTGGTTGGCGGATTCGTCGACAGCATTCTTATTGGAAGTGCCTACGGAGCAGAGTTTGCCTTAGCTAAGACAGAGATCGTATCTCAGGAGATTCAAATAGAAGAAGATCATTGGGTGGCGGGTGTGGAGTGGGCCGATTCTATCGGAGCAGATGTTGTATCGAGCTCGCTGGGCTACACTGATTGGTACACTTACCAGGATATGGACGGCAACACTGCTCTGTGTACCCGGGCGGCTGACCTGGCGGTTTCCAGGGGGTTAGTGGTGGTGAATGCAGTGGGGAACGAGAGAGATGACTTGTGGCATCACATGATCGCACCGGCTGATGGAGACAGCGTTATCGCCGTGGGCGCTGTCGATTCAGAGGGTACACTGGCCCCCTTCAGTTCGGCTGGTCCTACCTATGACGGCAGAATTAAACCGGATGTGATGGCTATGGGAGTCGGAGTCTACGGTGCCACGATCCACGGTTACGACGGCAACCTGCGCGGCACATCCTTTGCCACGCCTCTGGTCGCTGGAGTGTGCGCCCTGCTCCTGGAAGCTCATCCCGACTGGAGCCCGGTTCAGGTGGCGGAGGCGCTAAGGACCACCGCCAGCAGGGCTAACGATCCAGACACGCTCTACGGCTGGGGGATTGTAAATGCAGCCAAAGCCAGCGGGTTCGATTACTTGATGGTCTCACCTCAGCAGCTATCTTTTGAAGCCTCCTTCGGAGACACTCAATCGCAAAGGTCTCTCCTGGAGATTACCAATTGGCAGGGGCAAGGGCTGGAGTGGGAAGCTCACACCACCGCAGACTGGATCAGCGTCTTTCCCGAATCAGATATTACGTCCAGCTTGGTCTGGGTCACCGTAGTCCCCACCTATCTGAAAGCCGGTACCACTGTTGATGCAATAACGATCTCGGCCGATTCTGCCATAAACCTGTTTCAAAAGGTCCCGGTCTTCTTCACCCTCCATCCGGGTGTCCAGGTCCTGGTGTTCCCCAATCCGTTTAGCGACAGCCTGAGCGTGATCGTTGAAGCTGATGGCTCCCTTAGCAGAGTGGAGATTGCGGTTTTCACCGCGGCAGGCGAGTTAGTCTATCGATTCCCGGAGAGAGGTGCGGAAACTACTTACCAGGAAACCTGGGACGGAACAAACGAGAGTGGGGAGGAGGTCGCCAGCGGAGTATATCTTCTCTATGTCGATATCGGCGGTCGGTCTCAGATCCACAAGGTGGCAAAAGTGAAATGATGTGCTTACCTCGAGCACTGGGATCAGAAAGACAACGTTGGTCAGGGGCTCGCTAAACCGCGACCGATCGGGATCGTGAATGTTGGTCGGGGGTTCCCTAACCCCTGACCCTTTCGGTTCGGGGTGGGGGCACCCCGAACCAACATCAACCCCCGAGCCAACATGGTGACACGCGAACATAGAGGCAGGAATTCCCCGACGCCCGCCCGTACGGGTGGGGGTCTCCGTCATCCTGCCTTATCCTTTCACCTCCAAAACGATGACTTCCGATACAAAGAGGCAGAAGGCGTCAGAAACCTTACGAATTGGTCGCCGCTTGTTATCTTTTTCACAAATTTCCGTTGACTTCGCGGCTTTTTCTCTTAAATTTGCCTCAGGTTGAGAATGAGGTGAGAGTGAATGCTCATGCGGTTGCGAAGGATTCTTCTGAAAATATATGTGAAGGGACAGACGTAGTTTTGTTCCACACTTCTTCCGGTTTGTTCGTCTTTCGTTTAAAACTTGAATTTCCATAATGAAGGGAGAAAAGATGGCTTCATGCCGATGTCCGAAGATCAAGACCAAACTGCCTGGTCCCAAGAGCAAGAAACTGATTGCACGGGACGAGAGGTTCGTCTCCCAGTCTTACACCAGGGCCTACCCGGCGGTTCTCTCGCATGCCGAGGGTGCGTACATGTGGGATGTGGACGGAAACTGCTACATCGACTTTCATACCGGGATCGGGGTGTGCTCCACCGGAAATTGCCATCCAAAGGTGGTGGAGGCGATAAAGGAGCAGGCGGGAAAAGCGATACATATCCCCTCTGCCGACTTCTACAACGAGCCGGTGGGAAAGCTGGCCGAGAAGCTCTCCGAAATCGTTCCCGGAAAGGAGCGTAAAAGGACTTTCTTTTCCAACTCCGGCACCGAAGCGGTGGAGACCGGTTTCAAGCTGGCACGCTACAATCGAAAAAGACCCCGCACCATTGCCTTTATCAACGGATTTCACGGAAGAACGATGGGATCCCTGTCTCTAACCTGCAGCAAAGGGACCCAGAGAAGATACTTTGCTCCGCTGGTCCCGGAGGTGACACACGTTCCTTATGCTTACTGCTATCGATGTCCTTTTAACTTAACTTATCCCAAATGTGACATCGCCTGCGTCAAGTTCATCGACGAGGAGATTCTGCAGAAGGTGGCGCCGGCAGAAGAGGTGGCGGCCATAGTGGTGGAACCTATTCAGGGTGAGGGAGGTTATGTAATTCCTCCCCCGGGGTATCTTCCCCGATTGAAAGCCCTGGCAGACAAATATGGAATACTGCTCATCATGGACGAGATCCAGTCGGGCATGGGAAAGACCGGAAAGATGTTTGCCATGGAACACTGGAACGTGACCGCGGATATCGTGGTGGTGGCGAAAGCGCTGGCTTCGGGAATGCCTTTAGGCGCATGCGTGGCTTCCAGAAAACTCATGTCTTGGGAGCCGGGTGCCCATTCCACCACCTTTGGCGGAAATCCCATAGCTTGTGCTGCTTCCCTGGCCACCATCGAGCTAATAGAAAACGGGCTGATGCGGAACGCCGCCCGGATGGGTAAATACATAATGAAACACCTTGAAGGGATGATGAAGCGATACTCAATCATCGGGGACGTTAGAGGGAAAGGGTTGATGATCGGAATCGAGTTCGTCAAGAATAGAAAGACCAGGGAGGCGGCGCCGGATCTGGCCGACCAGATAGCCTATGAGTGTTTCCGCAAAGGGCTGATGCTTCTGACCTGCGGAAAGAGTGTCATTCGGTTCATACCTCCGTTAGTCGTAAGCCAGCGCACTGTGGATCAGGCGCTGGATATTTTCGAGAAGGCAGTAAAGAAGTTTCAGAGCAAGAAGAGAAAGTAGAGCGGTCAACGGATGCAAACGGATAAAGTCAGCGGATCAAACGGATTACGTGGATTTGAGGGGTCTTGCGGCGGTCTGCGGACGGCGGACTTGTCCTGAGTCTTCGACCCTGAACTCAGACCGAAGGGCTGTGGACTGAATTACACAATCAAAGGAGTATGATTTGAGACTTTACGAATATGAAGCCAAGAAGCTCTTCTCACAGGTTGGGATTCCTATAACTACAGGGGAGGTTGTACGGACAAAGGAGGAGGCGAAGGCTTGCGCCGAGAAACTGGGGAAGGCGGTGGTCTTGAAAGCTCAGATTCTCTCCGGGGGCAGGGGCAAAGCAGGTGGAGTGAAGTTCGCAGACTCTCCGGAGGAAGTTGAGCAGAAGGCCGGTGAACTTTTCGCAACTACCATAAAAGGATTTCCCGTTGAGCGGATTCTGGTGGACGAGAAGCTGAAGATCGAAAAGGAGTTCTACTTAGGCATCACCCTCGATCGGGTCAACTACAAGCTGGTTATGTTAGCCTGCTCCCAGGGTGGGGTGGAGATCGAGCAGGTCGCCCGAAAGGACCCGGGCAAGATAAAGAAGATCAGCGTGGACGTGGATCAAAAATTCTATCCTTTCTGGGGCAACTCTGTCGCCGGGTGGCTTGGAGCAGAGGGGGAAGGTCTAAAAGTTGTCAGCAAAATAGCAGTGTCCCTGTTCAAACTGTTCAGGCAGTATGACGCCAAGCTGGTGGAGATCAACCCGCTGATTTTGACCAGGGAGGGGAAGTACGTTGCTGCCGACGCCCGGATGAGCGTGGACGATGATGCCCTGTTCCGGCATTCGGAGCTGGCCGAGATGGGGATTGAGAAGCGGCACGAGGAGGGGGAGATGACGGAAAGGGAGAAGCTCGCCCGGCAGTGGGGAATTCCCTATCTGGACTTAGACGGCGAAGTGGGCATGTTTCCCGGCGGTGCCGGGTTCGGCATAATGGGAAACGATTTCATCCACTACTTCGGCGGCAAGCCGGCAAACTTCATGGATTCCGGCGGTGGTCCCACTCCGGAGAGGTTGGCCCGGATGCTCATACTCTTAGATGAGAATCCCAATGTCAAAGCCATCTTCGGCGCCAGATTCGGCGGCATATCCCGCTGCGACGATTTCGCCAAAGGCGTGGTGATGTTCCTTAAAGAACATGGACTTTCCAAACCCATGGTCCTGCGTATGACCGGAAACGTGTGGCAGGAGGGCGTACGTATCTTCGAGGAGGAGAAAGAGAAAAACCCGGAGATTTTCAAGAACATCGAGATTCACGGCATCGAAACCCCCATCGAGGAGATCTCGAAACGGGCCGTAGAACTGGCCAAGAAAGTATAACGCGTAGTGGCGGAGCTTGCTCCGCTTGTAGTTGTTTTGGCAATGTAGTTGCCTGATTCCCGGACGGGACGGCAGACACCCCCGACTGGGCGTCTGATCATCAGGCACACACCGGGCTCAAAGAATCGAGCAACTGCATTTAGAGGGAAGATTAGGAGAATCTTATGGCGATTTTGGTGGATAAAAACAGCAAAGTGATCGTTCAGGGAATAACCGGAAGTGCCGGAAGGTTCCATACCGAAAGGATGCTGGCATACGGCACCAACATCGTGGCGGGAACCTCGCCTGGAAAAGGCGGACAAAAGGTATTTGACGTGCCGGTTTACGATACGGTGGAAGAGTGTGTGAAAAACCAGGGGGCGGATACCTCCGTTGTTTTCCTTCCGGCGCGGTTCGTGATGGAAGCGGCCATCGAGGCAGTCTATGCGGGCATCGAATTCATCGTCGTGGTTCCGGAGCACATACCGATTCTGGACATGATGACCGTCCGAAAGGAAGCTCAGAGGTTTGGAACGATTGTTCTGGGTGGAAATACAGCGGGGATCATCACTCCGGGTGAGGCAAATCTGGGCATAATGCCGGATATTGCCTTCAAGCCGGGGAGAGTGGGAACCGTCTCCCGATCCGGCTCATTGACCTATTACGTCGCAGACACGCTTTCCCGCACGGGCTATGGAGAGACCACCTGCGTCGGTCTGGGAGGCGATCCGGTTTTAGGCAGCACGTTCAACGAGATTCTGGAGCTCTTTGAGGAAGACGAAAAGACCAAAGCCGTGGTTCTCGTAGGGGAGATCGGCGGAGTCTACGAGGAGATGGCGAGACCCTCCATCGGGAAGATGAAAAAACCGGTAATCTGCATGGTGGGAGGCGTCTTTGCCCCTCCCGGAAAAAGAATGGGACACGCCGGCGCCATCGTGGAAGGCGAGATGGGAACCGCGAAGAGCAAACTCAAGGCGCTGGAAGAAGCAGGCGCCCATGTCGCCAAGACCTTTCTGGATATTCCCAGGATTCTGGAGAAGTTGAAGATATAGATGTCTTGCTGGTTACGCTTGCTTGTTCGACCGATCTCGTATTAGGTATCGTACATCAAAGTTTGATCAGCAGAAATCATCGGCGCACTTGCTCCCCCCCGTCACTCTCACTCTCTCCCCAGGGGGAGAGAGGACTTTCCCTCTCCCCTCCGGGGTGTACAGACCGGAGAGAAGGGTAACAGGTGTTCGGACACATGGGTAACACTATT
>CBDUQU010000126.1:0-8890 GCA_965369445.1 uncultured bacterium
CGTGGCCCGTGCCATCCAGACGAGAAGCCAGAACATTGAAGATGGCCGAAAAGAGGGGTTGTCTCAGTTATTTGATCTTAACAGAATCCTGTATACCGCCGGCGACCGCAAGAGCCTGTTGAAGCTAACCCTGGAATTCGCCCTGATGCAGAGCCGGCTGAGAAGTGGGATGATCCTTTATTGGACCGCCAGAACCGGGGAGCTTCTGATCCTCCACACAAAAGATCCGGGGCAAAATCTCTTCACCGAGCACACTGCGGAATTCGATCAGGCACTGGTGGCGGAATGCTCCTCGGTGAAAGATATTCTTCAGATCGAAAGGCCGGATCAGCATCCCTTGTTCTCCCGACTTAGAGATCTTCTCTCGGATTCTTCCGTGACCGACGCGTTCCCCAAAGCGGATGATGAGGCGATCCTGATTCCATTGAGAAAGGCCGAATCCACCTGTGGAACGATCGTGCTGAAGAAGACCTCGCAGGGCCAGAAGCTCTCGGAGGAGGATCTGAAGCTTCTCGCTATCCTGGGCATTCAAACCGCCATTTCGCTGGAAAACCTGACCCTGCTGATAGAGACGGAGAAATCATACCAGGAGCTACAGAGCCTGCAGGAGCAGATAATCGGTTTGGAGAAGATGGCCACCCAGGGAAGAATCTCCGCTGAGATCGGACACGAGTTGAACAACTACTTAACCGTGATAATGGGTAACTTTCAGATACTGGACATGAAGATAAAAAAGGGTGAGATACAGTCGCTGAATAAGCAACTGGAACCTATATCCACCAACTTAGAAAAAATAAAGAGTTTTGCAGAAGGTCTTTTGGATTTTTCGACTCTGAAGGCAAGGAAAGCGGAATGTGATATCAACGATCTGATTCGAAAAACTCTGGCTTTCATAAAGCCCCAAAATATCTTCAAGAACATCTTCTTTCTTACCGAGCTGAAGCCGAACTTGCCTCGTCTGTTGGTGGATTCCGGCCAGATTCAGCAGGTGCTTTACAATCTTTTGAACAACGCCGCCGATGCCATGGGAAAGAGAAAAGGCGAGGGAGGCAGCATAACCATCGGCACGGTTTACCAGCCGGAGAACAAACTGGTGGAGATGTGGGTCAGCGATACCGGAAGAGGGATGTCTGAGGAAGAGTTGAAAAAGGTATTCACGACCAGATTTACCACAAAAGAATCCGGTCACGGCATGGGACTATCCATATGCACAAAGATAATCGAGTCTCACCAGGGAACCATTCAGGTGGAAAGCAAATTAGATGAAGGAACCACATTTAGGGTCAAACTGCCATTATAATAAGGAGAAGATGATACTGATGCAGCGACACGCCCAGGGCTCAGATGTCGATTCCGCGGCCCGCAGATCCAGCAACGTGCAGCCTCGGGGTGACAGAATCTGTCAGCTAAAGTTTTTCAACCGGAGGTCGACTAAGTATATAGCCTCGGTTTGTATATGAAAACGGTTTAGCCTAAAAGGGCTTTCTCTGATATGTGTGGTGTTGTATGGTACTATAGTCGTTTTCAAATTAATTAGACTAACCGATCTTTCAAAAAGGAGGGCTGTAAATTGGATAACAAAACTACACTTGAAAGGGGATTTTCACTTGGCGCAAGAGTGATCCTGGGGGCGAGCCTTTTATTTCTGTTGCTGAGTCAGTTCGCCTGGGCTGGAACCGCGGGAAAGATCGCTGGGGTGGTCAGAGACTCAGAGGGCGGACAACCCCTGCCCGGGGCCACGGTGATGATCCAGGGCACCAGCATCGGAACCCCCACTGACGAGGATGGGGAGTACTTCATTCTCAACGTGCCGGTAGGAACCTACGTTGTGGAGGCTTCCCTGATAGGGTATCAGACCATCATCCAGACTCAGGTGACGGTGCTTTTGGACCTGACCACACCTCTCGACTTTGGACTAAGCTCTACGCCCATCGAGTTGAAGAAGGGCGTCACGGTGGTGGCATCCCGTCCCCTGATCCAAAAGGATTTGACCTCCTCGACGGATTTCGTGATCAGGGAGCAGTTGGATTACCTTCCCAATACGGCGGGAATCCAGTCGGTGATCGCCAACATGGCAGGCACGGTGGTGGATGAATACGGCGACCTGCATGTGAGGGGCGGACGTGAAGCCACTGTGAGCTACTTCTTAGATGGCATCTACGTGCAGGACCCGCTGGTGGGGCGAGCCGGAACCAGAATATCCCCTGAGGCTCTGGAGGAATTGAGCCTGACCACGGGAGGATTCACCGCCGAGTACGGTGAGGCTCTGTCCGGAGTGGTCAGTGCCATCACCCGGGAAGGTGGGCCCATATTTGCCGGAAAGATCAAGGCATACGATGGATTGGTCCACTCCTACGACGTTAACGCCGGAGAGTATCAGAAACTCAAGAGGAACAATAACCATTGTCTGGTCCTCAACCTGGGCGGTCCGTTAACCTTCAGCCAGAGCGACGCAGCCACCTTCTTCTTCTCCGGTGAGAAGATATGGAGCGACGGGTATCTCCCCCATAACAAGAGGGAGCTCGTAACCGGAACGGGAAAGATCAGTCTTCGTCCCACCAACAACTTGAAGCTGGTTCTCAGCGGCAATTACTATACCAGGGAGCTTTTGAGATACGAACACAGAGACGTAAACGGCATCTCCTACGATTTCAACTTAGACGGGCTGGGGAAGATCCGAAACAAGTCTTACAGCATCGGAGCAAGAACCTCTTACGCCACGTCCAAGAGCACCTTCCTCACGGTTAAGCTCAGCCACTTCCACACCGACATCAAGTTGGCTCCAGAACATCTCTTTGACCTTTACTGGAATCAGTGGCCGGGCTATCTGGAGGACTCCAGTGGTGTTTTCATAGGCACCATTGACGATGACAATTATAACCCGGCGGAGGAGCATTTCTATACCGGCTTCACTGCTGCCCCGGATTTCTTTCCCCGATACCACTACCGGCGAGCCAAGTACACCAGCCTGGGCTTCGACGTCATAAGCCAGGTGGACAAACATAATCAGATCAAGTTCGGAGGGGAGTACCGCATAAATCGCTTGAAGTGGGATGATAAGCAGTTCTTCAACGTTCGACCTTACGGCGAGAAATACGAGGTCGATCCGCACTACGCCGCCGTCTACCTGCAGGATAAGATTGAGCTCAAGGAGATCATTGTGAACGCGGGATTGCGCCTGGATTATCTCGACGCCGACATCGATTATTGGAATGATCCGGTGACCAAGGAGAGGAAGATTCACACCAAACCCAAGGCTCAACTCAGTCCCCGTCTGGGCATCTCTCATCCCATCTCCGAGCGAACCGTGATTCATTTCAGCTACGGATACTACTTCCAGGTTCCGCCATACCAATACATGTTCACCAATCTTCAGGCGGATTTGACCACCGGCTACCCGCTGGTGGGAAACGCGGACATGGAGGCGGAAAAGAGCATCGCTTACGAATTGGGTGTAAACCACGCTCTTGCAGACGATATCACCATGAAGGTGACCACCTACTATAAGGACCTCACCAACCTTGCTTCCACACGAGAGGTGGTTTACGCTGGGGGCTCCTACACCCAGTTTGTCAATGCCGACTATGGGACCGTGAAGGGGGTGGACGTTATCCTGACCAAAAGGCCGGGCCACAAGAACCTTTCCGGGACCATCAACTATTCCTACATGATAGCCAAGGGCAACGCCTCGACGGCGTATGAGGGATATTATGATTACTTCACTGCGGGCACCAACGCGCCTGTCTGGCCGGTACGGGAGTATCCTTTGGCCTTTGACCAGAGGCACACTTTGACCGTGGATGTGGATTACCGGGTTCCGCGCGACTGGCGCGGCAACTTTGCCGGATTGACCCTCCCCGGAGCTTGGGGATTAAACGTGCTGGCAAAGTATGGAAGCGGCATGCCCTACACCAAAACCGACGACCAGGGAAATCGTCTGGGAGCCCTGAATGAGGGAAGAATGCCCGCCACCTACCGGGTGGATTTGAAATTCAACAAGGATTTTTATCTGTTCAAAGAGAAGAAGACTCATTTTTCACTCTTCACCGAGGTGGTGAATCTCTTCGATCGCCGGAACATACTGCACGTTTACTCCAACACCGGCAAGCCGAATGATGACGGGTATCACTATGAGCTGACCGTCGATCCGGATGGAGACGGGCCTTTGACCGCCGAAGACGTGAATCGATACTATCGCCTGTTAGCAAAAGATCCGCAAAACTACGATGCCCCAAGGACCGTGCGCTGGGGGATTGAGTTCATCTTCTAATAAAAGAACCAAGGAGGTCATTAAATGCGCATGCAAAAAGCCGTCCTCTTGCTTCCAATTCTGTTCTTCCTCCTGTGGGGAGAGGGAAGCACAAAGGCGCAAAAAAGCTTGGAACCCCCAACTCCGCTGCAGGATCAGATCATTCACAACAAAGGGAACGTAGCCACCACAGTCCAGAATTGGGGGCAGATCGGAGGCCAGAGCTATCTGGGAAAACCCTCCGGCGAGTGGCCCAAGGGATCCGAACGTCACTATTTAGCCGAGATCAAGTACTGGATGGGCGCGGTGAAGCCAAACGGAGATACGGTGGTGGCTAATACGGACGACGATTTCATGCCCCTCTCCTCGATCATAAACGGTGAGGAGAGTTACAGAATTCACCTGTCCACGGACCCCACCTCCTATAATCACGACCCCACCGATACTGTCGGTCTCGGAGTCGGCAAGCCGGCATACGGATGGAGGGTATGGGACAGCGGCCCTGAGGAGTGGGTGTACAATGAAGTCTGGACTTTCTCCCAGGGCATGGTGGATGCGGGCCCGGTTTCCCTTCAGGAAAGCCATTATCGTTTCTGTGACGCCAACAGCGGCGTGCCAGTCCTCGGCCTGGAGTTGACCCAGACGGTCTATCAGTGGAACTACAACTACAATGAGGATTATCTTTTCGTGGTTCTGGAGATCAAAAACGTTTCAGAGAACGACTACTCCGAGTTCGCCTTCGGGCTCTATTGCGATTTCGATGTCGGTGGCATAGTTCCGGGCACGTTTGAAAATGGCAGACTGGGTGATCTGGTCGCTTTTGACCCCTCCATGAACTTGGCCTGGACCTACGATGAAGACGGCTATGATCCGGGCTGGGGGCCGCTGGTAAAAACCGGAGTGATGGGGACCAAGTACATCGAGACCCCTGACGACATCGGGATGACCGCCTTCCGAACCGGAAGATGGGAGAATCTGCCGGACCACGATGAGGGGAAGTACGAGTTCATCAACAGCCAGCAGTTTGACCAAAGCCTCCCCCCTACCGACCAATACTACGTCCAGTGCACCCGGGGAATCAGTCTAAACTCCGGGAAGACCGTTCGCGTGGTTTTCGCGCTGATAGCCGGATATGATGAGCAGGATCTCAAGAATAACGCATCCATGGCTCAGGTGGTGTACGACAATTACTTCATTGGGCCCGAACCTCCGCAGCCAGCACAATTGGTTGCCACCCCGCGATACCAGGAGGTGAAGCTCACCTGGGACAACAGCTCAGAAAGCTCGGTTGATCCACTAAGTGGAGAGGTGGATTTCAAAGGTTATAAGATCTACAGAAGCACCGACATGGGCCAGAGCTGGGGTGATCTGGTGAGAAACCCGGACGGAAGCTTAGGTCCGGATTACGTGCCCATCGCCATTTTTCAGAAGGAGAACCCGCACGATATTCTGCCTCATACCTATACCGACCGCGACTTAATCAACGGGATAGAATACTGGTACTCCGTGGTCTCCTTCGATGAAGGCGACACCAGTGTGCCAATCGAACCCCTGCAGACTGCATACGGAAGACCGGGAGAGGACGTCAACTGTAATTTCGCCTATCCCCGAACCGACCCTGCAGGATACTACACCGCTGCAGCAACGGTCAGGCACAATTATTATGGAACCGAGGAGGAGAGTGAGGGCACGGTCACGCCGGTGGTGTTCGACCAAGGCGCCTTAACCGGGCATGATTATAAGGTCGCATTCACCGATGACCCGTATGCCACTTACTGGCACGTGATCGACTTAACCACCGGAGAAACGGTTCTGGCGGACCAGACCAAGCAGTCCGGAGACGTAGAGAGCTACCCGGTGGTAGATGGAATGCAGGTGATCGTCACCAACGGCGAAAGGGAGCCGAGTTCATACGGCCAGACGCAGTTTGGCACCTCCGACGCCACCCTGAACATGTATCATTTCCTGGGAAGCATGGGAGAGACCTTTGGTCTTCCCGTAGGTGGAGACATGCATTTCCGGGCTACTTATGAACTCAGATTCACCGAGCAGGGTTCGCAGGCTTATAGTTTCTTCGATGATGTCACCCCGGTATGGGTCCCCTTCGAGGTATGGAACACTACCACGGGACAGCAGGTATTGGTGGAGGTGTATGATTGGGCACAGAATGGAGTGTGGGATGTGGATCACGGGGATTATCTGGACATAGTAAATGTTCCCTATGACGGACAGCCTCATCCGGATTCTTTCCCCCACTATCACGCCTGGTTCTTTGCTTTTACTCCCACCGACACCGGATATGCACCGGGGGACGTTTACCAGATTGAGGGCGCAAAGCTGAACGGCCCGGATGATGAGTTCGTTTTCCGCGCCGGAGGAGTAGATGCAGGGAAGGCGAAAGACGAGCTTTCCGAAATCAAGGTGGTGCCCAATCCATACATAGCTCATGCTCTGTGGGAGACCACGGAGGGACTGCGAAAGATCCAGTTTACCCACCTGCCGGAGGAATGCACCATCCGCATTTACACCCTGGCTGGAGATCTGCTGAGGGTGATTGAGCATGACAACGGAACCGGAACCGAGGATTGGGACCTGCTGAACAAAAACCAGCAGGGAATCGTCCCTGGAGTCTACTACTATCATGTGGACTCAGAGTATGGACAGAAGCTGGGCAAATTCGCCATAATAAAATAGGTCGATGGATTGAACGGATCACAGCCGCAGTCAAAGCCGATTTCTGGCTCAGGGCAACTGTGCCAGTCTTCCAGAGTTTGACGGAGGAAGAGAAACAAAAGGATATTCCCAATGTCTGGGAGATTTAATCAAGAGGATCCCGCAAAACAAGGGGGAAGAATGAAGACGAGAGTGATTGGTCTGCTTGCCATCTTAATGATTCTCAGTCTGGCGAACGCGGCCTATACCGGTGAGTTCTCAAGGGTGGGCACGATCGGAGCCCAGTTCCTTAAGATCGGAATGGGAGCCAGGTACGTGGCCATGGGTGAGGCATCGGTAGCCTGCGTGAATGACGCTTACGCCATGTACTGGAATCCTGCGGCGCTTACCGAGATACCCGAATCCAATTTATCGCTGACCAACGTGGACTGGATACTGGACGTGCAGCTAAATCATGCTGCCTTTGCAAAATCTCTGGACGAATACAGCGCCTTCGGCGTCAGCCTTACCACCCTGACCATGGGTAACATGGAGATTACCACACTGGAGGAGCCGGAGGGGACTGGTGAAACCTTTACCGCATCGTCCTATGCTTTAACGCTGGGATTTGCTCGAAAGCTAACCGACAGGTTTTCTGCCGGCATAAACGGGAAATACATATGGGAGAGCATATCCGAGGAGAGAGCTTCTGGATTTGCCTTCGACTTCGGCACCCTGTTTTACACTGGTTTCAAAAGCCTGAGAATGGGCATGAACATCTCCAATTTGGGGCCGGAGATGAAACTGGGAGGGCCGGAGCTGGATACTTACCATAATCCCCAACCCGGAAATCCCAACTACGACAACGTCAAGGCCAAGCTGGCCGTGGACCCGTATGATCTGCCCCTCACCTTCAGATTCGGAATGGCCTATGACTTAGTCGATTCCCCGGAATCAAAATTCACCGTTACCGCCGAGGCAAAGCATCCCAACGACAACGTTCAGCAGGCCAGCTTAGGCGGTGAGTATCAATGGAAGGAGACCTTCTCCTTAAGAGGCGGATACAAGCTGAACTACGAGGAGGAGGGGTTGACGCTGGGGGGCGGCATAAAAGTCAATGCTGGCAAAAACACCAAGCTGGACATAAGCTATGCCTGGGCCGATTTCTCTCACCTCTCCAGCGTTCATCGGTTCTCCTTGGGCTTTGAATTTTAGTTGCCCCATCAGGCCAAGACAAACATCGTACTCTTATCTCCCTTGGAACTCTTTAGGTCGGGTAGGATCGCAAGATCTATCCGACCTTTTCATTTCCTCTCCGGTCTCTGCAAAGTGATTTCGAGCTCACCAAAGATCCTCCTATGATTCAATAATTCCAAGAATCGTCTGTCTCATGTTTTGCGCAGACCCCGATGAGTGCTCCGGATGAGGGGTTAACGGATGATGAACCGCCCTCGCCAGGTCACCTTGGCCAGTTTACCCTTCCGCCATGGGCAATGTTCAAAAACGGATTTAAGTTTTGGGGGAAGCTGTCGATAAAAGCAATGATCGTAACGTCCCCACACTTAAGAAACGTCCCCAACATTTCTGCTTGAGAAGCTACAGAAGGGTGCGGCCGAACCTAAACTCAGCCCAAAGATGTGAATCAGAATTCACTCTTCACCTGGGGCTTAGGCCACCGGCAAGACACTACTCTCCGTGATGCTTCTGGATAACACAAAGGGTGCTATGAGAATTGGAATCTTGGGAGGAGGGCTCACCGGTCTGACTGCCGCCTCTTGTCCACAAAAAGGAAATCCTAAAAGAATACAGGTTGATGTCCTGGAGAAGGACTCCGAATGTGGAGGATTGCTGAAGAGTTTTCGGAGGGGGGGTTCACCTTTGATTGCCGGGGAGCGCATATAATATACTCGCGGGACGGAGAGGCGGTCGATCTCATGCCAAGAAGGATGTTTTAGAGAAAATTGCCACAGAAGAAGGATAGAAAGAGCT
>CBDUQU010000127.1:0-8772 GCA_965369445.1 uncultured bacterium
CTTAGCAGTCCGTTTTCATCCGCCCGCCGGCTGATCTTTATCTCGAATTTCGTCCTGGGCATTCCCAGATCGGCCAGAGCCCTCTGAATCTTGGTGGAGAGTTGGGAGGCTTTCGCTTTCCGCTTCTGGGAAAGCAAGGAACACTCCTTCATAAGGGCACCAGAAAGCCCGACGATCTTCTTCTCCCGATCACTGATGATTTCGTCCTTGTTCTCTATCCGCTCGAGCTCCCTCTGCATCTGATCCTTGTATGCCAGGATCTCTTCGATGCTTTTGTCGTATTTTCTCTTCAGGGTATTGAGGAGGTTCAACCTCTCCCTTATCATCTCAAGCTTTTCAGGGTCGAACTCCAAGTGAGTCTTGTAGTCCTCCAGAAATCTAACTGCGTCCTGAAGCCTGATCACGCAGGATTCCAAGGTTTGAGCCGGCTCCTTCAATCTCGAATCTATCTGATGGCTTTTCTTAAGCTCCCTGGACATTGAGGTAAGCTTATCCAGTATCGAGCCTTCTGCCTCATAGAGTTGATGATAGAGATCGGAGGTTGCCTCGAACAGTGCTTCAGCGTTCTCCAGGACCTTCCTTTGCTCACCGAGCTTCCCTTCCTCATCCTGACTCAGATTAGACTTTTCGATTTCCTGTATCTGGAACCGATAGAGTTTCCTCCTCTCCTCGTCTCGCGATTTGCCGCTCCGCAACTCTTCTAAGTCTCTTCGTTTTTTCTTCAGCAGATGAAAGGTCTGGCTAACTTGTGCTTTGATCTCGCCCAGACTCGCATAATCGTCTAAGTATTCGATATGTCGTTCCACGTTCAGAAGCGATTGGTGCTCGTGCTGTCCGTGAAGGTCTGCCAGCCTGTCCCCGATCGATTTCAAGGTCGCCAATGTGATCAGCCGATCGTTGAGAAAACACTTGTTTTGCCCCCTGCTGGATATCTCCCTTCGAATTATGAAAACATCGTCCTGCAGGACCATGCCAAGTTTGGCTAAAAGATCCTTTAAGGCCGGGTCATCCTGCAGCCTGAACACTGCCTCGATGCTGGCCCTGTCGAATCCGGTTCTGACCGCCTCGCTGCTGGCCCTTTCTCCCAGGATGAGGTTTACCGCTCCCACGATAATCGACTTTCCCGCGCCCGTGGCTCCGCTGATGATATTCAGACCAGGCCGAAAGTCTACCTCCAACTGGTCCACCAGAGCGTAGTTTTTTATTCTGAGACTCTGTAGCATTTTCCAGGGATTGTGTTCCTTGGTTTTAGAACTTCGATAGGGATTGAAATTGCAACAGCAGGTGATGTGCCCGTGACTTATTGAACCTTTGGCCCTTTGAACTCTTGAACTTCTACCCCTACCCTACTCCCCGGTCTTCGGCCTGGCTCCCCAGTGCAGTTTGGTTCTCAAGATATCATAGAACGATCTATCCCGGAATTTGACCAGGTTGACCGAGTGCTTAGCTTTGCGAATCAAGACCGAACTGCCAGATTTCAGCTTGAAGGCGACCTGTCCGTCGATGGTCAATACCGCGTGTCTCGACGAGAGCTCCACCACAACCTTAAGAGTTTCGTTCTCCGAGAAGACTATGGAACGCGAGGCTAAGGTATGGGGACATATGGGAGAGACGATTATCGCATTCATCCGTGGGTTAATAATCGGCCCCCCGGCTGCCAGGCAGTAAGCTGTTGACCCGGTGGGAGTGGAAACGATCAAACCGTCGGCCGAGTAGGAGCAGATGAACTCGTCCTGTAGATAAAGATGCAAAAGGAAAAGCCGCGCTACCTCGCCCTTGTCAAGGACTACATCGTTCAGGCCGTACTGATCAAGCTTCTTGATTCCTTCAACCTCAGTCTCCAAGACCATCCTTTTCTCGATGAAGTAGTCTCCCTTCTTGAGCTTGTTCAGCGCATTACATAGATCGTTGGAGTTAATCTCGGTCAAGAATCCCACGCCACCAAGGTTTATTCCCAGAATGGGAGTCTGATGTTTGCCCACCGCCCGGGCTGAGGCCAGCATGGTCCCGTCTCCACCCAGGGAGATCAACACGTCGCTTTCTTTCCCCAACTCGACCCTGGACAAGGATTTCTCCTCGTGGCCAACCAGCGGCGTCAGTTCCTCACAAATGAAAAAATCGAAGCTGTTTTTGTCGGCCCACTCGATGATCTCCTCCACCACCCCCTTGGTTAGCTCTTTCTTGACGTTAGCGACGATTCCGATGCTTTTCATCTTTCCGGTCAAGGTAAATTACCTACACTCGTTCCATTCCCATCGTCAGACTTGATGGGAATGCGGCTTCGTTTCTCCAATCCTGATTCTTCAGGGCTTTAACGAAATATCACACCCGAGACCTTGCTCTCCGCACCTTCGGCTTTTCGGAGACTACCGTCGATTCCAGAATTTTTTTGGCCTTGCCGGCGATTCCGTCCTTATCCAGTCCCAAATTGCTCAAGAGCTGTCCTCTGGAGCCATGCTCTATGAACTCATCCGGTATCCCCATTCTCTTAATCACCACTTTGTTGGTGTCATGAGCTTCTGCAAACTCCAATACGGCCGAGCCGAAACCGCCGGAAAGAACGTTTTCCTCGACTGATATAATCTTATCGAATTTCTTCAGGATGGAGAGGAGCATTTTTCCGTCCAACGGTTTCACAAAGCGGGCATTTATCACTTCTGCGCTTATCCCATCCTTTTCCAACTCGTGTGAGGCCTCCAGGGCCGGATGGACCATCGATCCCACTGCCAGGATTGCCAACTCCTTTCCACTTCTGAGTCTCTCCCAGGTTCCAATCTCGATTGGCGCAATCTCGTCGGTCATCCCATCAGGAATTGCGGCGCGCGGATACCGTATCGCCACTGGTCCCTTTCCCCAACTCGCAGCCGCATGCAGCATATCTTTCAACTCGTTGCCGTCCTTGGGAGCCATAACCACCCAGTTGGGAACCTGCCTTAGGTAACTTAAATCGAAGGTTCCGTGATGGGTGGGCCCGTCGGCTCCCACCAAGCCTGCCCGATCCACAGCCAGGATCACCGACAGATTCTGCAGGGCGATATCGTGTATGGTCTGATCAAAAGCTCTTTGGAGAAACGTGGAGTATACCGCGAACACGGGTTTGAGGCCCTGGCTGGCAAGCCCGGCGGCAAACGTGGCGGCATGCTGTTCGGCAATTCCCACGTCATAGAATCTCTCAGGAAACGTCTCGGCAAATTTTACCAACCCCGTGCCCAGAGTCATGGCGGCGGTGATGGCCACCACTTTTTCATCCCGGCCAGCCAACTCAACCAGAGTATCTCCGAATACTTCGGTATAGGTAAGTCCCCCCACCTTCCCATTTGAATTTCCGGTCACCTTATCGAAGGCGCCGATTCCATGAAAACGGGGGGCATCCTCCTCGGCATATTTGTAACCTTTCCCCTTTTTGGTCAGAACATGAAGCAGGATGGGGCCATTCAAAGTCTTAAGCTGTTCTAAGGTCTTGATCAACGCACCAATGTCATGACCGTCCACCGGACCGAAATATCTGAATCCTAACTTCTCAAAGATGATGCCGGGAACCAAGAATCCTTTGATGCTCCCCTCCACCTTGGCTACCATGGCTCTTATTTTATCTCTTCTTTTGAACTTTCCCACCAGATCCCAAACTTCCGCCTTGAGCTTGTTATATTTTTCGTCGGTCAATAGATCGGTCAGATATCGAGAAAAGGCTCCCACGTTTTTGGAGATGGACATGCTGTTGTCGTTCAAGATGACGATCAGATTCCTGCCTGATGCTCCCGCATTGTTCAATCCCTCAAAGGCCATGCCGCCGGTCAAGGCACCGTCACCTACCACCGCGATGACTGAGAAATTCTCCCCCTTCTGGTCTCGTCCGCTGGCAATTCCCAAAGCTGAGGAGATGGCCGTGGAGGCGTGCCCTACGATGAGAATGTCGTGCTCGTTTTCACGCCAGGTGGGAAATCCGCTCAAACCTTTGTATTTTCTCAAAGTGTCAAATCTATCCTTGCGCCCGGTGATAAGCTTATGGGTGTAAGACTGGTGCCCCACATCCCAGACCATCTTATCTCTGGGTGAGTCGAAAACACGATGGAGAGCCAGGGTCAGCTCCACCGCTCCTAAGTTGGACGATAAGTGACCTCCGTTTTTCGAGACCACGGTTATGATCTTCTCTCTGATCTCCACCGCCAACTCATCCAACTTCTCCACGGGGATTTCTTTTAAATCTTGAGGTGATTCTATTCGATCCAACCAGCCGCTCATCTTAAACTCCTTAGAAATCTCGGGAGATCATAAAATCTGCCCAGGCTAAAAGCAGCTCCTTATGTTTCGACTCCGGCAAAACGTCAAGCTCGGTGCGTGCCTCTTCTATGATTCGCTTCGCCATGCGTTTCGTCTCGGATACGCCTTCCAACTGCACCAGCAACTCAGTCGCTTCGTTGATCTCGTGCTCGGTTGCCTTCTGGTTGCCCAGGACACTTAAGAGTCTCTCCTTTTGCCCAGGCGAGGCGTTCTTGAAAGCATAGTAGATGACGGTGGTGCGTTTTCCCTCACGAATGTCGGACCCGACCGGCTTGCCCAACTGCTTTTCGTCGCCCACGATGCCCAGGATATCATCCTGCAGTTGGAAGGCGGTGCCGCATCTGCCGGTAAAATTGGACAAGGCTGCGACCTTTTCGTCCTTTGCGTCGGTGGTGTTTAGTCCAATCATGGCACCGGCTTTGGCGCAGTATTCATATAAGGCTCCGGTCTTCTTCCACAGCATATCCATGATCTGCTCCGGTTCAAAGGATTCGACCGGTTGTCTGGCGAACAAGATGTCCAGTATCTCACCGGAGACCAAAGTGTTCAGCACGTAAGATTCCAGCATGCGAATCAAGGTCAGGGTCACCTGGGGCTTGACCTTCCCCTTCAGGGAGCAATCACACAGGAGGCTCACCGACCATCCCTGCTGCACGTCACCGGCTAGTATGGCCACGTCACGCCCGTAGTCTTGGGCCTGGTGATCCGTGTAGCCCATCTGCTCTTTTGCGGTCTTTGAACACTGCGCGTGAACGGTGTATCCACCTCTTCTTTTCTCGTCGTTGTCGATCAGATCGTCGTGAACTAAAGTCCAGGTGTGAAAAATTTCCACCGCGGCAGCGGCCGGGATGGCCTCCTCCTCGTTCCCTCCCACTGCTCCGCAGGCCAGAAGCAGGACCCCCGGACGCAAGCGCTTTCCCGCCCGGTGGACGTAACTATATACCGCCTCTCTCAACTGGGCGGGCTGAAACCAGTTCTTGAACTCATCTGAATTCAAATATGACGTAACCCACCCTTCTCTTTTTTCCAACTCAACAAAAAGATCTATTGCCTGGGTGGTCATATCGTTCTCCGACACAACAAACCGACGCCGATTCACTCACCAGAGACTAAAGGTAATTTACCATACGTGTTCTCAGCGCCGGGGGACGGCTGTTTTATTTTCGACTTCTGTGGACTATCACGTGCTGTGAGCTGCGAGTATGCAGGGCCTTCGCAGGAAGAATGTCACGTTTCCCCTTCCAGATCAAGCGGCACGGTCCTAAATTTGCCCTCGGCGGTTTTGATCAGTTTTTTGACCTTCTCCTCTGCCTGGGTGAGCTTTTGAGTGCAGAATCGAGACAACTCAACTCCATCCTCGAACTTCTTAAGAGCCTCCTCTAAAGACAGCTCCCCCTCTTCCAACTCAAGCACTATCTCTTCCAGTTTGGTTAAAGCCTCTTCGAAGCTTTTCTCTTTTCTTCCCCGGGCCGATCTTCTGCCAACCAATTTTACCTCTTTCTGTCTCTCTCCGGATCTATCAACTCCACCTTCGACTCCACTCTTCCTTTGAACATCTTCACCTCAATCCTGTCCTTCTCTTTCAGGATACCGGCGTCCGTGATCACCTTCAGTTCAGGCAGTTTTCGCGCTATAGAGTATCCTCTTTTCAGAACTGACGAAGGCGACAGGGTGTTCACTTTTTCTTTCAATAAAGATACGGCATTCGATTTGATTTCCAAGTAGTTTTTTGCCCTATTCTCTAACTGCCGGATCAGCTCGTCCGTCTTCTGGAATCTCTGCGTGATGATGTCGAAAGGCCGTCGGAAGCCGTAGCTTTCTTCAGCAGATTTCAGCCTGTGTTTCGAATGGTCAATCAGCGAAACCAGGGAGGAGTCCAGTTGGCGCACGTTTGCTCTTATCTGCTCTAAGAACACGTCCCTCTCGCCAACCACCATCTGCGCGGCCGCAGAGGGAGTCGGCGCTCTTAAGTCCGCCACAAAATCCGAGATGGTGAAATCGATCTCGTGCCCCACAGCCGAGATCACGGGAATCTCGGAATCATAGATGGCCCGGGCCACCACCTCTTCGTTGAAAGCCCACAGATCCTCGAAAGACCCGCCCCCTCTTCCAACTATCATCACGTCGATTTTCTTGTAGCGATTAAATTCCCTTATAGCCCCAGCGATCTCTTCGGCCGCTCCTTCGCCCTGGACCCGAACCGGATTGACGATTATCTGTACGCTGGGAAAACGACTAAGAACGATCTTTATTATATCTCTCACAGCCGCACCGGTGGGAGAGGTCACCACCCCGATTGACTCCGGGAACTGGGGGACGGGTTTCTTGTGCTCCTCATCAAACAGCCCTTCACCGAAGAGTTTCTCCTTGAGCCTTTGAAAAGCTATCTCCAGTTCTCCTAAACCGACCGGCACCAGTTCGATCACATCCAACTGATATTGTCCGCCCCTCTCATAAACCGTAACGTTGCCCCGTGTCATCACGCTGATCCCGTCAGCCGGCTGGAACTGGAGTCTCTCGCCCCTGAACTTCCACAAGGTGCATTTTATCTGTGAATTTTCGTCTTTAAGGGTAAAATAACGATGCCCGGATGAATGCAACAGATAATTGGAGATTTCGCCCTGCACCCAGACGGCAGGGAGATTCTCCTCAAGCAGGCTCTTTATCTCCCGAGTTATCTCCGTTACCGTGTAAACTCTGTCTTCCATCTTCTTCTCAGATGAATCGGGCACCTTATCCTGATTGCGCGGCTAAAGCTAAACCTCGCCGGTTCTAATCGGGTTGCTTGCCAAAGCCCCCGCACAAGAATATATGAGTGTCACAACTCCATGTCAAACAATATCTAAACGAACCCCGGCCGGGTGAGTTCTTCCCGGAATTAAAAAAGACCAGCACCTAACTTAAGTTAGGTGCTGGTCCCGAATCTCACCCGACAAGGGAATACCCTATGTCCTTACAACTATCCTGTACCCGCAAACGTCTTCCGAAGTTGCCCTCCGTACCCGCAGGAGAGGTCGTTTCTCTGGCGGCCCTTCGCCCGCTCAACTGGCGAATCCAATTTCCCAAACTGTGGGAGCCGTTGGTTTTACGCAGCCTCAGGCGGTGATCGTCGCCGTCGCTATTAGTCCGTCCAGTAGCTGACAGTCGCGACATCTTTGGTTGCCGGAAGGAGGAGACTCAAAGTCGTGGATTGTACGAACCTCCTTCAGCAGTGGGGGAATCACCTTATCCGGTTCCAAACCCACTTCAAGAACATAACCGTCGAATGCCATCAGGAAACCTTCCTTCTTCACCAGGGAATCCAACTGATCCTGCACCAAATCCGTCTGCGGCTCCATGTAGATTAAGGCTAAACCGGAGACCGGATCGAATCCCTGCCGCTCTCCGATGTAAGCATAGGCGTTCAACTGGACCTCATAAAGAGGGAGCAGGCTGTCCTGTGCGTTGGTGAACTTCGCAGTTTTGTAGTCGATGATGAAATGTGAACCGTCATCCATTTGCAGGATCTCGTCCGGGGCACCCCTGAGCACGACATCGGAATTCTCATCAGTCACGGAGAACTTGGAGTAGTGCGGGACCTTCACCGGCTTGCCCAGCTCCACCAACTCTTCCAGCCATGAAGGTAGTCTGCTGTACCGATCGAAGTGGACGTTGGTGACCTTCTTGGTGTAAGAGTCGATGGAGGAAAATATCCCCGGAAAGATCTGAAATGGAAGCTTGTTTGCACAATGCCTCCTGATCCAGAAACAGCGAGGGCAGAAGCTCGGCAGGGCCAAGGTGCCTAAGTCCTTGGCCGAGATTGTTATTTGGGCCACGTTAGTTTCCTCCCATCTTGAAGGGATTCGGGCGGTCAGGTTTGACCGAAGTATCGTTCCATCCTGTCAAAGGCTTTGTTGATGGCCTCTTTCGAGTCACAGAAGGTAATCCTTAAATGACCCTCTCCCGTGGGTCCAAAAGCCACGCCGGGTGTAGTCGAAACTCCACCCTCAAGTAAAAGTTTCTTGCAGAAGGAAAGTGAGTCAGAACCTTCCTTATGCAGAATCTTCGGGAACATGCAGTAAGACCCCTTGGGCTTTTGATACTCAAACACCGAGCTCAGTCCGTCCAGACGCTTGCAGGTTAAATCCCTCAGATCAAGGTATTTCCCTCTGAATTCCTCGACACAATCCTGCGGTCCCCGCAGGGCGCCCAGCGCGGCATACTGCGAAACCACCGGCGCACAGATGCAAAAAGGAATGTGTGCCTTAAGCATTTGGGTCACCAACTCTGCTGTTGCCAGCACGTATCCAATCCTCCATCCGGTCATAGCATAGGTTTTGGTGAAGGTAAAACAGCTGATCGTTCTTTCCTTTAACTCCGGGATCGAAGCTAAACTGAAGTGGCTCGCCCCATTAAAGGTAAAATACTCGTAGCTTTCATCCACAATTATGGCCAGTTCATTCTCTAAGGCGATCTTTCCCAGCGCTCTGAGCTCTTCTTCCTCAAATACGG
>CBDUQU010000128.1:0-8626 GCA_965369445.1 uncultured bacterium
GGAACGAAGGTCTCCAGATCCTCCTTTAGCAGAAGGCTGATCCGGGAAATCTCCTCGGCTTCCCTGGCACACCCAGGACAGGTGTCCAGGTGGGCTTTGATCTCCTCCATCTCCTCCGAAGGCAGTTCTTGTTTAGAATAGCTAAATAGGTATCGGCGAACTTTTCGACAGTTCATATTGTTCCTCGATTTTCGGCTGCAGTTTCTTCCGCAGCATCAAACGCGCCCGGTTCACTCTGGATTTGACCGTGCCTAACGGTATTTCCAGGGACTCGGACATCTCCTCGTAGGAGAGCTGATTGACCTCCCTTAATAGAAACACGGTGCGATACTTGACCGGCAGAGAAGCGATTGCCTTCTCCAGTGTGGAACTTAAGCAATTTTTATTTCCGCCTCCTTCAACTGCGTATCTTCGATCATCCTTTATTAAGTCTATCCCAAAAAACCTGAATTTCTTTTTCCGCTTGAGTTCATTCCTGCAAAGGTTCAGCGCTATGGTGTAAATCCAGGTCGAGTAAGCGTAGGTCGGATCATATCTTTCTTTCTCCCTGAAGACCCTCAAAAAGGTCTCCTGCAGGATGTCTTCAGCCTCCTCCCTGTTCTGCAGCATTCGGTAGATGACGTTGAACAGTCTTACCTTATACCGATCCACGATCATGGTGAAGGCAGCCGTATCGCCCGCCTTCACTCTTGCTGCAAGCTCTTTATCTGCAGGATCCGAGACCTGCCAATTTCCCTTGGGCGCCCGCTCTGGTGTTGGCACTCTCTGTCTCCTCTACATGAAGCGTATACAACCGAGGTCTGGAAAAGTTCCCTCGATTCGACACTCATCCAACCCTCAAAAAACAGGTATTTCCCTGGGTCTCACCTTTTACTACGGTACCGTCGTCAGAAAGTTTTGAGACCAGCCAATGGGACTGGTCTCGGAGGCACGAGGCGTTTCTCGAAGGAATCGAGCAATTGAGTTGTTCTAAGCCTGGTTCATCTCTTGCCCGACAAACTGGACGACTGCACCACAAACGGGATTTAAGATTCGAGGAACGGGTCTGTTCAGAATCTGAACATTTCGGAGAACGCGTGTGACGATGAGAGGACCAAGGCGAACTCAGAACTCCTTAGAGCCTATATGCCACGGAGACGAATATGCGATCGGTGGTGTATTTCTCGGTTAGCAACAGATCGAGGTCATACAATTCCCAGGAGCCGTGCGCCCAGGCGATGTCAAGCGTCATCACCTGATCGATCAAGAATCCGATCCCGGCAGTAAAGAAATTGCGGTCCTTCTTCACCCACCGAGATTTATAAGGAAGCGGGTCCTGATAGAAGCCGGCTCTCAGGCTGGTCCCGATCTGTGGAATGAGGTATTCTGCCCCCAGGTGGAATCTGAGGGCGTCGGTATAGGTCTCCTTGATCAGTCGATTAGCCTCGGCGGCGTCTTCCAACCGTTTGTACTCCATCTGGGTCCAGTCGGCGTAGTTGATGTCTCCCGCCAGGGTCAGATTCTCAAACTGCAAGGCCAACCCCACTCCCAACCCAAAGGGCAAGGAGATCTTGTATTCGTAGGTGTCGAAATAAATTTCACTCACTCCCTGCTCCTCGGTGATTTGAGTCACATCTTCTTCGATGGTGTAAGTGACGGGCGAATCGATTGTCCCCCCCAGGATCAGATACTTGTTGGGTTGAATTCGGAAACCGAACTTGGCATTGAATCCAGAATACCGATCCTTGTACGCATCATCAATTGTCCGGCCACGGAAGGTGTCCTCGTAAAGCCACGTGTAGCTATCTTTTCCACTCCAATAGTTCAGTGCCGCACCAACAGAAACGTTGGGCGAGACATCGACAGCGGCCCCAAAAGACCAGAGATAAAGTCCACCGGTTTCGGATTCAATCGCCATCTGGCCGCCGCCGGCGTCCTCGGAGAAAAACTGCATGGTCCTATCGAAGCTTTTCACCCGGTTAACTCCCAGGGCCAGGACCAAGCTCCCCCGATAAGTGGGAACGGGAAGCACCACGTTGGCCGAGCTGAAGCGGGTGTTGTTCTGCAGTCGTCCGTCACTAAAATCAAAGCCCGACAGAGGATGCAGGCCGAACTTTGTCTTATTGTTCAGCCGCTGGTGGGTAAGACCGCCGGAGAATTCTATCCTGGTGACGCGAGCGAGACCCGCCGGGTTGTATACCAGGGCGGTGGCATCGCTGGCCACCGCTATATGAGCGCCCCCCATACCCAGCGCCTTGGCGCCGACCACGAAAAAATTGCCTGCTGTGGCTTCATCCACCACGCCGAATCCCTGAGAATAGGCGGTAGAACCGATCAAGCATACACTGGACACAACAAATATCGCGAATGGGAGTATTTTTCTTATCATGAATCTCACCTCGCCTGGAATCGATTCGATGGAAAAGATCCTTGTTACCGTCTATTGATTCACGGGAGCCGGCCCGGCATGGATCTAGTCAGTTCTCCGTCTCTTGGGCTTTTTCGGCTCCGGCTCCTCTTTTTTCTCTTGTGTCTCAATCTTCGTGGGCGTGCGTTTCTCTTGGTCCTTCTGGTCCCCTACGTCACCAGGGTCTTTCCCTTTGGTCGACGCAGGAACGACCAACCCCTTCGAGGGAGTTCCCCCCGGACGAACGTACGGAGGCTGAAGTCCTCTCCGTCTCTCCGCCTTTTCTGCACTCACCGGTACGGACTCCCCGTCGTCATAATAGTAGTCATCGTCGTCCCACCAATACCGGTCCCACCACCAGGGGGTGGCGTAATACCGCCCCCAGCGGGGATTGCTCCAGTAGTAGTCGGGGTAGTAGCCGTAGTAGAATCCGTACGGGTAGCTGTGGTAATCCCCGTGACAATCGGTGCAATGCTCCCGGTAGTATCGCCCGGTGTGCTCGATTGCCTCCCCCTCCTCACCTTCAACCCGCGGATGGGTAAGGATGGTGTAACATCCGATTCCCGATATAGCCAGGATGACCAGAAGTACACTCAACAGGATGATTTTTCTCTGCATCGCTTATTGTCACCTCGTGGTTAACTTACGATTTTCTCGGCAGGTGAGCTCTTCACCAGCTCTGCATGCCACCAGAGTATTTACGTAAGATCGGCCTACTCTGAGCAAACTGCATCTCTTTTTTTATCAGAACGATTCAAAGTAAACTATCCGGAATCCCCTTCCCCAGGTGCTGATATCTTTTTTATTCAGCAGCAGGTTCTTGAGGTTAAACTGCAAAAACAGTTGCTCGGAGAAGATCCACTGGATTCCGATGTTGAGATAGCCATATCCCTGGCCAAAGAGTTCCTTTGCCTTATCATCGTTCGTGCCCAGATCATACTCCGCCACCACTCCCAGATTCTCGCCGAATCTCATGTCCGTTCCGAAGAAGAGAGAGATGTCTTTGTCTTTGTCGTCATTTTCCAGACTGTAGTTTATCCCCCCGTGAAGACCGAAAGGAACCTCGCCCGCGGCATAGCCCTTGCTCATCACCGCGTAGAAGCCTTTCGACTTATAGGAATACCTGTCCAGACTGTCGTCAAAAACTCCCTCACCCTGAGAATCGTAGCCGATGGCCAAAGCAGGAAAACCCCAGCTTTCGTTGATCAATCTATATTTGGCGGCGAATTCAATCCTGGGATTCCAGTCCGGCTCTCCTTCACCGATAACGTTTTTGCCTCCAAAAGACATCCCCACCATAAACCTCTTCATCAATCCGATGTCCAGACCGAATATTACTCCCCCCTCAGGAAATACTCTGATATCGAAATCAAAGCTGGCGCGCGGCAGGAGTCCGGCGGTGGGACAGTCGATCAACCTTCTGGGTTCAAGCATGGGAACCCGCGACACTTCAGTGACCTTCTGACTCTCCTGGGCAAAAGCTGAGATGTTGAGCATAAGGAACAAAAGCAATATCAGTTTTATTGTCTGACCTGCCATCTTTCCCTCCTCTTTCTGATGACCTTACCACCTAACGATTTTGGTCAAATCTAACCAATTCATTACCATTAGTCAATCAAAAAGAAGAGCGAAAGCTACAAGTCCCTTCACTCCAAGACCACAAGTTTTCAACAAGAAAGAAGCTCATCTTTTATACCTGCCGACGAGTTACGTTTCTCGCCTGCAAGAAGAAAGCAACATTTATGCCATTAAAAACAAAGCCGCTCACCGGCTGGTAAACGGCAGAAATGCAACAAGATATGCTACTCAGTACGAGTACGGCGCGAGATGCTCTGCTTGTGTCCTGCACAAATATTGTTCGCTCGCATGAGGTTTTTGTGCAGGTAGCTATTGATACTGGTCGTAGAAGACTATCTCCTCCAACTTTTTTCTTGGTTTGGGGTCCGGCTGAAATTTGGGATAACCTAATGGCATGATCTCGACCACTCTCATTTCCTGTGGTATATTCAGGAGTTGCTTCACCGTATCCTCTTTGAAGGCCCCGATCCAGCAGGTTCCCAATCCTTCCTCCACCGCCTGAAGGCTCATATGATCCATGGAGATGGCCACGTCTATGGTATGAGCCGGCTGGCCGCAAGAGAGAACGTAGTTGGCCCAGGTGGCGCATCCCACGATGACCACCGGGGCCTCGGCGATAAAGTACTGATTGTTTGCCGCTACCGCGACCTTTCTCCGAAGCTCGGCATCCTTGACCACCACGTATCTCCACTCCTGGGTGTTTTTTGCCGAGGGAGCCAGTCTTCCCGCTTCAAGGACGCGCAAAAGCTTCTCCTCCTCGATGGGCCTGTCCTGAAAACTTCGGATGCTTCTTCTAAGTTTTATTGCATCGAAAACGTTCATCTTCTTCATCTCCTTTTTAAAATATTTTTTGCTCATCTCCAATTTAGTGGAGTCAAACAACAGCAGGTCGCACTCTCTCCGACATGCTACAGAACATCTTTATAAGAAAAAAGCATTATATGAATAGGTTTTGCCTTCTCAATTAGTTTTCTTCTCACCAAATAACATTTTTTGAGCAGACCCTCTGGCCTCATCGTATACATTCTTCAAAGGGATTTGTTGTCTGCTTGCGATTTCTTTGCAATCCTCATATTCGGGTGCAATATTTTTGATTTGTTTCCCAATTCTGCTCACTTTCACTTTTATCTCTCCAAATTTTGTCCTCACCGAAATAACTTCCCTTACAAGTTTTTTTCTTTCTAATCTTTGAATCCGAACCCCCAATGTGGTTGTTTCTGTAAAGATGATGGAGAGGACTTCCTCGAGTTTGTCCGCAGTGAGAAGAACGCTGAGCATGGTTGCCGGCCTGGTCTTCTTCATGAATATCGGCGTCATAAAAACATCGAGGACACCTTGCTTCAAAAGCATCTCACAGGTGTAGTCGAAAAGTTCTGGATTCATATCGTCGAGGTTCGTTTCGATAAGAATAACCTCGTCTTCCTCATATTCGCCCGGGTTGGTTTGGCCAATATAGACTCTTAACAAATTTGGTATTTCCAAATCCCTGCTCCCTGCCCCATAACCGATTTTCCTCACCTTCATTTCCGGCATAACGCCGAAACTTTTGGATAAGGTTTTGAGGATACAAGCTCCGGTTGGTGTGACCAGTTCCGCCTCTATGCTCTTGGAATAAATTGGCATCCCCTTCAGCAACTCAAGGGTGGCTGGGGCGGGGACAGGAATAGTTCCATGCTCACATTCAACAAAACCTGTGCCCACATGGATTTTGGATGAATACACAGCTTCAATGCCCAGCTTCTTTATGCCTATAAGGGAACCGATCACATCGACGATGGAATCTAATCCTCCAACCTCATGAAAATGTATCTCTTCTATGCTTTTGTTGTGGATTTTTGCTTCAACTATGGCTAATTCTTTGAAAATCTTTTTGCTCAGACCTTTAACATCGGTGCTTAAATCACTCTGGTCGACGATTTTAATAATATCTTTTAGATGTCTCTCCATGTGCTGTTCACTTGTTTCCACTATAAATTTAGTCCCTGAGATCCCCAATTTTTCTGTTTTCTCTGCCTTCAGCTTAAATCCGGAGATATTTAGCTTACTCAGCTCCAGGTCAAGCTCTTTCAGATTAAGTCCAGCGTCTATCAGTGCACCTAAAATCATATCTCCGCTGATGCCGGAAAAGCAATCAAAGTAAGCTATCTTCACCTTTTTCCTCCCATCTGGTTTATCATACCGGCGAAGTATCCGGCTCCAAATCCATTGTCTATATTCACCACCACCACACCTGGTGCACAGCAGTTCAACATGGTTAACAAAGCGGATAATCCCTCGAAGCTGGCACCATAACCAACGCTGGTTGGAACTGCAATCACCGGTTTGTCCACCAGTCCACCGACTAAACTTGATAGGGCTCCTTCCATCCCGGCTACAACCACGATGACGTTTGCTGAAAACAGCTTTTCCTTGTTGTCGAAAAACCTGTGAACTCCGGCAACACCCACATCATAAAGCCTCTCTACGGTATTCCCCATAATCTCTGCGGTGATTGCCGCCTCCTCGGCTATGGGCAAATCTGAGGTTCCAGCGCTGACCACCAGAATAACTTTTTTGCCTCTTTTCCTTTTCCTTTGTCCAGCAAGCACTATTTTGGCAGTCTCATAATAGACTGCATTCTTTCTCACCTTCCTTATGGCTTGGTAAACTTCCTTCTCGGCTTTGGTCGCCATGATAAATTGATTTTTGGATGATAGCTTTTCTACGATCTTTGTTATCTGCTCTTTGGTTTTCCCTTTACACAGTATCACCTCAGGAAACCCTGTCCTTAAATCTCTATGAGTATCTATCTTGGCAAAACCCAAATCCTCATAGGGAAAAGATCTCAAACTCCTCAGTGCCTGGTCGATTTCGATTTTCCCGGCTTTAACGTCTTGCAGAAGTTTTTTAATTTTTTTCTTTTCCAACGCTAATCCCTTCTTTTTAATTGCTCATCCATGCTTCCCATTCTATATCCTTCCAGATCCAGGCAGATGTATGTATATCCTAAACTCTTGAACTTTTTCGTAATTTGTTCAGACATATCCTCATTCAGAAATATTTGCATCTTTTCTTTCAGAACCTCTATTCTCGCGGTGTCGCCATGATTTCTGACCCTTAATTGCCCGACTCCAAATTTGATCAGAAACTCCTCAGCTTGTTGGACTTTTGATAGTTCCTCTTTTGTGATTTTGACTCCATATGGAAATCTGGTTGCCAAACAGGGAAAAGAAGGTTTATCCCAGGTGGGTAGATTCATCTTTTTTGATAACCTTCTAATCTCCTCTTTGGTGAATCCCGCATCCTTTAAAGGACTTTTCACTTTCAACTCAGAGCCTGCCCTCATACCAGGCCGGAAATCACTTACATCATCGTAATTTGAACCGTCAATCGTGTATTTTAAGCCATATTGTTTCGCCAACTCAAATAGCTTAGAAAACAATTTCTTCTTGCAGTAATAGCACCTTTCCAGGGTATTGGACACAAAGTTCGGATCATCTAATTCGTTTGTGTTAATAATGATGTGTTTTGCGCCGAGCATTTTTGTATTCTTCTTAGCCTCTTCAAGCTCCCTTAATGGGTATATTTCTGAAGTTGCCGTGACGGCAATCGCTTTATCCTTTAACACATCTTTTGCCACCTTAAGCAAAAACGTGCTATCCACTCCGCCTGAGTAAGCGAGAAGTATACTCTGCATCTCCGATAATATATTTTTCACGCACTCTAATTTCCCTGAAAGTTCAATCATGATATTGTCAATAATTGTTAGAGAAAGCTCTGAAAAATTCCTTTTGCAGGGCTGGTCGTGCCTCAGGCAGATCCCGCCAGAGGCAAAAGAGCCCTGCCTACGATACTTTTTGCCAAGCTGAGAATCCCCTTCTGCCTATCTGAGCAAAAGATCTTGACTTCCGCAGGTCGGGCACCTTTGCCCGACCACGGTGAAACAAATCAGTCTTTGAGTTTATCCCATCTGTCGAACAGATCCAGAATCTCGTCTTTTATCTTCTTGGTCACCTTATTCATGTATGATTTTGCTCTTTTCTGGTCAAACTCGGGATAACCTTCGTTTTCCTTATAAATCAAAATCGTGCCGGGAGCAGGAAGAGGGTGTATTCCATTTTTCATCGGGAACACCATCTCCTTTGTGTATCTTGCCTTTTTGACCAATTTGGGATCTATGGCCAGAACCGCTGCATTTTCATCCAGCCCTGCATGTCCACCGGTCTGTCCGAAGAACTTCTTGGTCAACTCCTCACATAGAATCCACCAATGAATCACCGCCACCTTAGCCTTCTCTTCCCGGTGAGCTCTCATGGCGGCGTTCTTCAGTTCATTGAAGTGCCCGCCATGTCCGTTCATCACAACAATCCGCGAGAATCCCTTCTTGCCTAAAGAAAGCATGATCTCGGTCAGGTAGTTCTCAAAAGTTGAAGAGCTTACAGTGAGTGAACCAGGATACGAATATAAGCTCCTGGTTATTCCATAATACACCGGTGGCGCAATGATAGCCTTCAGGTCGTCCGCTATCTTCTCGCAAATGAACAAGGGGATGGAAACATCGGTCCCCAGGTTAGTCACGCCGTGCGCTTCAATGGTCCCTACGGGAAGCAGAACCGTGTCGATCTTCTGAGGAACCAACTCACCGAACTCCATCCAGTTCATCTCTTCCAGTCTGAGAGGCAT
>CBDUQU010000129.1:0-8617 GCA_965369445.1 uncultured bacterium
CTGCGGTTCTCGACCACAGACTCATGAAAGGCAGACAGTTGCTCGAATCGTCTTTTGACTAATTCGGGGAGCACCAACCCAGCCTCCTCATATAGGTCCTTCAAGTCAGCGTACGTAGGCGGCTTTTCGGTTTCAATAGATGTTTCGAGTTCTCGCACCAACTGAAGATCCAAAGTGTTTTCGTTCGACAGACCCGCAAGTTCCGAGGTCGTCTGAGCGGCCTCTATCTCAAGCGATCCGTACTCTGGGAGTACGCGAAAGCTACCCAGTGTCGCTCTTGATCTCTCAACGGCCCTTTTTGAGACCGTCATCTTACTGCGAAGCTCTGCCGTCGTTCCTATAACAGAGCCCAAGGCTCCTTCTCGCGCTGCCTTCCTGAGCACCTTCAACGTAGCTTCCTGGTTGCGTAACTGTTGCCACTTCTGTGGTATCGTCCAGTCGAGACCTATAAGAAAGGACACAGCTACCTGTTGATCCGAGTGTTGTTGCATCCCCGACTGCTTTACCGGATCGTGAAAAGCACCTGCCAGTTCCCTGCGGGCGAAATATGAGAACAGCGAGCGGAATTTAGGGCCGTATGCGATTTTCTGCTCAGCCTCGACCCCCAAACCGAACATGAGGTTCCCCAAAACATGACACCAGTTGTAAACGCTCATGAAAACTTGCTGTGTGTCCTTTCTTTTGTTTGGCGTTATGCACCAATGCGTGTAATCACCCTCCGCGATGATGATATTGTTTATCTCGTCGTCCTTGCCCGTCCTTTCAACACACACCGCCTTTCCACCGACATCAAAGCAAAGCCCGAAATATCTTTCCTTCACCGAAGCACTCCGGAAGACGAGCTTCTTGTCATCCTTCTTGGCCCCAGTCAGGAAATGAATTGCTTCGATTGCGCTTGTCTTACCGGAACTGTTGGAGGTCTGTTTTTCTTTGGCTCCTGGCGTCTTCTCGGCCAGCAGAATGTTCAGACCGGAGTGAAACTTAAGTTCCTTGAACGTGGGCAAGTCGCTGTAAAGTCGGTGAATCATCCCTGGGTCTTCCTTATTTTTCCTCGCTTCAACTCGATGATCCCAAAAGCGAATAGAAGGTCAAGTGCGAGGACAAACCAATCGTAGGTGACAGAAGGTGCTCGCAGATTGCGGGAGCTCTCTCCGGCACCGCGGTCGCTGTCTCTTTCCTTTATCTTGAATTCATCCCATAGACGAGAAAACGTCTTTGGCGCCTTCAGGAGACTCAACACTTGCGCACCAAGGCCAATGAGAGCCCTTCTTCCAGATAGATGTTTCGTCGGCAGAATCATTCCTGCGCACCCTTGCGACGATCTTTGAAGATATCGCACCGATTGAAGAAGTATGCTAGGACTGCCAGCACGGCAACCTGTCTTTCTGGCTTGGCACTCTGGCCTCCTCCTGCAAATTTCTGGAGTTCCCAAAATACATCGTCGGGAGACAACCCTGCACCTTCTAGGTGATCATATTTAGTCTTAAATGTAGCTGCTAATCTGTCACCGAGAGTGGGATCATAGTATTTTGCAAACAACTGTTCAACCAGTCGTTCCTTTCTCTGGCCATTGTTGAGTAAGATTTCGACATCATGTGAGAGTGCATTCGCAACTATCTTACCTTTTGCGACTGGTCTTATTTCTTCTAGGGCCATCGGTGCCTGCCTCGCTATGTGATCTAAAACAGGCTGGAGATCCTTGAACTGGATTTTGAGCACGTGGTCTTGCGTCGGGGCAAAGCCTAAGAGGGATGCAATCTCGCTATCTGGCAGCTTGAACAATTCCTGTCTTAGTTCTTCAAATCCCCAGCTTTTCACTGTTACGTCCGAGTGCTCTTGTCCAAGCTGCAGCAACTTCTTCAGAATATCGGGCGCCAGCCCATCCCTGTCGTTATGCACGAATATCCAGGTGTCGAACCAATCCTTCCAATGAGGCAGAGCTCCCCTGAAGTCTGTGTCAATTTTGTTGATCGTTTGTTTTGCTTTCATTTCCTTGGGAGCGTATACGCCAAAAAGCGTTCTTTTCGAGCGCAGGTATCCGTCGTTCTTTCGATCACCAGCGCGACCCCATGGTTGAACGCGGACGAAATCGCCAGGATATCTTTTCTCCATGAGTTCTGAAAAGAAATCCTGGAATTCACTTCCCTTCTTTTTGAGAAAGCAGCGCTCAAACGCTATTTCATACCATGCCAAGGAAAGAGGGTCCAAAGTATCCCTCCGCAGAAATCGCTGTTCGCGTGGTCAAACGCACTCGGGTGACGCTTTACGTTCTATATTTACATAATCGTCCTCGAAAACGCAAGCCCAATTTTCGTCTTTTTCGACTCGTGCAGTTGCCCAGTGTTTTACGATTCTCTTTTGCCAACAGGGCGAGAAGGTTCATGTCCGCGGATACAGGCTTGCTGCAGACACGAACGGTCCCTCTGGAAAGTTAATACGCTAAGATAATTCTGAACTCTCTTCAACTTGACGTGTATTAACAGGTGAAATGCGCTGCTTAACACACATTCAGAGGCAAGGAGGATCAAGATGATGAAACGATTCCACTATGTATTATGGACATACGTTTTTCTGCTCTTGTGCTTAGATTATGCGTGCATCGGGCAGTCTGAGAGCGCCAAGCCGGAAAAGTCTTGTCCGAAAGTTCTGAAGGACATTTCGGACCTTCAAGCCGATGCCCATTACTCCGTTTTATACAGGTGCACGTCGGTCTGTGGGAACGGTATGGAAATACCCTCAGCATCGAAACGCTTTTTCACGTTCTCTATTATTTCAAAGTGCACGTCCCAGTAATCCCCGCTCTTGACCCACACCCGAACCACAAAATTCACGCTGCTGTCTGCAAGCTCGTTCACGGCTATCATGGGAGGAGGGTCTCTTAGAATACGGCTATCATTATCCACGATATCCTGCAAGACCGATCTTACCTTCTGAAGGTCATCAGTATAACCTACACCGAATACAAAATCCACCCGTCTGGTATCCTTGGCAGAATAATTGACGATGTTATCACCGGTCAATTTTGCATTGGGAATGATGATGGTTTTATTATCCGGGGTCTTCAGTTGAGTGGTGAAGATTCGAATTTCCTCAACCGTGCCGGAGGCTCCGCCGGCAGTGATATAATCCCCCACCTTAAAAGGGTGGAATAGAATCAAGAGAAAACCGGCAGCGAAATTCGCCAGTGAGCCCTGCAGCGCCAAACCGATGGCCAGTCCGGCAGCTCCGATAATGGCGACGAAGGAAGCAGTTTGAACTCCGAGCTGTCCAAGCGCTGCGATGATGATAAAAGCCAATAACCCAAAGTAGGCCAGACTACTGACAAAAGAAATTATCGCTGCGTCCACTTCCTTCTTCGTCAGCAATCTCTTAACGAAACTCCTGACCGCCTTTGCCACCCAGCGACCGACGATGAGAATGATGATCGCAGCAATAATCTTGAGACCGTAGAATGTCATCCATTCTAACAATTGTGGTAAGATATTATCCATAAAATGCCTCCTTCCTTGTTAAGGACGGAGATATAACTCCTGTCCAAAGAGAGCAACTTGAGATATCGAACGCAAGAAACAATAAACAAACGATGAAGTCAACAAATAATCGGGCCCAGCCGGATCTGTCCGAAAGTCCCGCCGCACGCGGGACATTTCGGACCGATAACTGAGAGGTCGAGGGTAAGGGCTCGTCCTGAAGACCGTCTTTGGCGGGACTGAAGGGCTCGTCCTGAAGACCGTCTTTGGCGGGACTGAAGGGTACCCTCGACCAACGAGCTGATTACCATAAAGCTTCAATTTTTATTCTTATCGCTTTGGTATCGACTTTGCTTTCATCCTGATAGTATTTTGTTATATATTCTGCCGAAACAAGATAATTTTCAAAGAATCGTACCTTTTCCTGGACATGGAAGCTGAAATATCCATCAGACGATCGGGAGAAGTTGGGGTCGTTGTATTTCAGCCAAAGCACCAAATCAAAAGGAGAGACCGCCTGAGTTCTTATCTTCAGCCGAAGATCACCGTACTCTTTGCTCGATGTCGTCCGGTAATTAGCTATTAGATTGAAGTCCAGTTTGCGGTGCGGGGACAGGAATAAGTTCAAGGAGGAAGTTGTTCTATCTATCTGCTCATCGTCCACGCGGTAGTCGGTCCACAGTTGATAAACCTTAAAGGAGAAGTCCCGGGAGAACTTGTAACCGGCCCCGAGGCGAAGCTTCATTTTGTCCGGGAGGTTCGATCTTTCTCTCCACCGGCTGTAGGAAAAATTCAAGCTGAGCCTTTCGAGAATCCTGTACCTGGATTTGAAGAAGACTCCCCTCTCCCCTGCCTGCCTGGATCTGTATGTGTAATCTATTTCATCTAAGTAAACGCTCTCGTAGTCTGGATTGGAGATCCCGCCTCCGTGCGGATGAATGAAGTCGTCTTCGTATCTCCACCAGGAGAGATCGAAGCTGTAGGATTTTCGGGAAGAGTAAAGCTCAATTGCCAGGCCACTCTTTTTACCCGGGAGCAGTGCGTATTCACCGGAGAATGTTGCGGGTTTAAGTTTTAGGTCGAAATGAAGGCTCTTGCAGTCATCCGTCAGGGTCCTCCTGCTCTTGATGTTCTTAAGCTCCCCTTCTGAAAAACACAAACCCACTCTTGTGCCTTTCCTCCGAAAGCTCAAATCGAAAGCGCCTATTCGATTCTCAATTTCTTCCCGTTTATTCCTGGAGTAGAAGGCTACCATCGTAAAAGACTTAAGTTTCGACTCTCCGTAGATGCCGTTATATCTTCCCAAAGCCGGATAAAGAAAGGAATCTTCCGGTTTGAAATCTGAACGGGTGCTGTACCCGAAAAGCGGGTGATAGCCGACATTCAAACCCAGCCCGATTCTCTTGTCGAAGTTGCCCAGGACGACTTCGGACGAATATTCGGGAAGCAAAAACTTAAGAGACCTTTTTCTTACCCGGAGATCGCCGCTGGTCAAAGCGGCTTGGGACGAGTTAGCTTGCTGGTCAGCCTCGATGTGCCAGATCATTCGCTGTTCGTTCGTCACCTCACACAGGAGATAGCTCTCGGTTTCGCCTTCCTCGGCAAGTTCCTGGTATAATTTCCAAACCAGTCGTCCGGAAAAAGGAAGGCGACTCTTTTTTTTCTCTTCTGCCAAGAACGAGCCAACCTTTTGGCTCAAATCAACCTCTTGGTCCTTGGCCTTAACTTGCAGAACGTCCAGACTGCTGACGTCCGGTACAAAAATCAACTTGTCTGCTTCTTTGGATGAACCATACACCTTGCTCTGGATCATATCCAGCAGCTCAAGGTACTGGTCCAATGTCAGGTATCCCAGTTGCAGGCCCTCCAGCAGATCCTCTTCGGTCTCGTAGATTTCGGAGGAGATCAGTTGCGCCTGGCAGGGAGACGCCAAGACGAAAGTCACCAAAATCACATAGAAAACAGAGAGACCTATTCTGCCAAGCATCCCATGCTCCCCTACGGTAGAGATGATGCAAAAAGTCGCTTTCTATATTTACAACATTACTGCGGAAAAAGCAACTTTAATCTTTTTATTTTGAATGTAGGGGTAAATCCAGCACCACACGAAGACGGTGCCACAAAGGGCGGGATTTGCGAAAGCTAATGCGAGATTCTTGGTTGAAAGGAACTCTGTGTCATTGACGCCCCCAGTTCAATGGCAGGCTGACTGCCAGTCAATCGGCCCCGCTACAAAACGCTTCTTCAGGTTGCCCAGCACGTACGACCAGGCTTTGTCGAAATAATCGTAGAGCTTATCCCAGTCCTCTCCCCTGCCCCAGCCGTGCTGTGACAAGGCGACCTTCACTTTGCCAGGGTCGATTTCCCCAAATTGCAGGACCACTATTGTGTGTTTGTCGCGCAGCTCTCCAAATTCAGGCGGGGCGTTCCATGAGAAAGAGAGCATCTCAAAAGGTAGGTAACTCAGTATCCGGCAGGTCTCAGATCCTCGCGCTCCGTGCGGCGCATCGAGAAGAAAGTATATCTCGAACGGACCACCCACGGCGAGTTCAACCTTTGCATCACTGGAGAAGAAGGTCCTGACGCCCTTGGTGGTGGTCCAGGCGTTCCACGCCAGCGCCAGGGTGGCGGGCACGACTATCTCCTTGCGGAGGATTCTATCGGATTGATCCTCCGCACTAACAAAACAGGCTTTTTGCTTCGTCATCGCGCGTTCTCCTTCGGCTCTGAATCCTCGGCACAAATTCTTACTCAGACAGAATCCCTGAACCTCTCACTCAGGACTGCCTCAGCCCGGATACTCTCCGGAAATATAGGCCTTCAGATAGCGGTTCTCCACCTTGCACTGGGCACGCTGCACGTTTACCAGATCACCGATGGAGATTATCCCCTCCAGTTTCTCGCCGGAGACAATGGGAAGATGTCTTATCCGGTTTTCGGTCATTATGTTTTCCACGTAGTCCACATCATCGTCCGGAGAGGCTACGATCAGTTTTTTGGTCATCACGTCCTTGACCTTGGTTTTGTCAATCGATTGGAAACGCTGATCACACTCCTTTAGTATATCCCTCTCGGTGATGATGCCCGCTATAGCGCCTTTTTCGTCCAGCACCAGCAAGGAGCCGATGTTCTTCTCCACAAGCTTCTTCACTGCATCATATATTGTGTTCTCCACTCCGATCGTCGCTACTTCGGTTCCTTTGCCTTTCAAGATATCTTTTACCTTCACGATAGCACCTCCGTCGTTTGTATTGACACTATTGATTTTGACGACGTGGACCTCAGTCTAAGCCCGTCACCGTCTCTTTGAAGTTGATTCCTTTTTTCCGCAGACCCTCAATTATGTAACTGTAGCATTCCTGATCCTGACCAATAAACTCCAACGGACAGATTCCGACGCGATCGAATCTCTTGTCGGCCAAAAGCCGCACCACTGTCGAGCAAGTGTATCCGGTGGTGCGGGCCATGGAGGTGGTGTTCGTTTTCCTGTCGTAGTTGTCCAGAAGATCGAACAGGTAGCGTTTCCGTTGACCATCCTTCCTTCCCTGGATCACGATCCGCATCACGGTGAAGTCCTCCTCTCTCTCATTCAACTTCCATATGGGGAACAGAAGCTTTGAGGTCAAATCCAACGGCCGTACGCTGACGCCGTCAAGAGAAACCGGTTCCTTGTCGAAAAAGCCGGTCTCCCGGAGCATTCTCATTTTCTCCGCATGCCCGGGAAACCTCATGGTCTTCTCCTTCATGTGGGGAATCTTTCCGAATTTGGATCCTGCGGACATCGTCTGGATAAGCGTTCTGAGTCCGTCAGTGTTGAATGCCTCTAAAGTCCCCACACTGGGAAAATCCAGAAGCTCGACACCCGAAAGGGCTGGGCGGGTGACCACTTTTCCATTCTCCACCAGCCGTGCGGGACGGGTATACTCTTCTATCACGTCCGAGGGCGAGAAGGGGGCTTTATATTCATAGGGCCATTCTGGTTCCTGGGGCAAACCGCCAACGTAGCACTCAAAACGCTCGGTCTCATCGAAGACGGTCGTTAGGTGGCCTAAGATAAGGTTACTACACCCTGGGGCCACGCCGCAATCGATCACCGCGGTCACGCCCTTCTGCTTGGCCAGTTGATCCAGTTCGAACGCATCCTCCGGGAAAAAGGCGATGTCAACTGTGTTCCTGCCCGATTCGATTACCGTCTTCAGGGTGCGAAAACCCATATGTCCGGGAAGTGAGCCAACCACCAGATCGTAGTCTTTGACCAGCTTTGAAACCGTAGACGAATCCGAAAGATCCGCCTTTATTGCCTTCACATTGGATTCGCCTTTCAACCTGTCCAGATTGGCCTGATCAATATCAGCGGCAGCGACCTTCAAGTTGGCGTCGTTTGCCAGATCCTTGACGATGGCTCCCCCCACCAAACCCGCCCCCAACACCATTACTCTCATCTTATCTCCTCTCGTGAGCCCTAACTTAATACTCCGCTGTGTCCGAAAATCGCGGACCCTTGTTGATAAGCAAGCTGCATACTTCGTTGGCCATCTCCTCGATGGCCTTACCGGTGATGTTTATCACCGGCCACCCGGGATTCTTTCTAAAGATCTGGTGGCTATATGTCAGCTCCTCTATCACGTGTCGTGCGTCACCGTAGTTTATGTCCGCGTGAATAAGCTGAGCCAGCCGGGTTTGGCGCAGGGTGATCAAAAGATCCGGGTTTATGGTCAGTCCAACGATCCTTTTCTGATCGATCCTGAAAAGCTCGGCAGGGAGATCCATTCCTAATATTATCGGGATGTTAGCTACCAAGAGCCCCTTGTTATAAGCTAAGTACATGGCCAAAGGCGTTTTTGACGTTCTGGAGACACCAACGATAACGACATCGGCGTTACGCACGTCATGTAACCCGTGCCCGTCATCGTGCTTCACCGTAAACCCAACCGCATCGATTCTTTTGAAATAATGATGATCCAACTCCCCCAGCAGGCCGGGCCTGGACTCTGGAGCGGAGGCAAGAAACGCAGTCAAGGTGGTCAACATGGGTCCCAGAAGATCCACAGTGAGAACATTAAGTTCGTTGGCCCTGGTGGCTATTTCGTTTCTCAGTTGCAGGGCGACCAGGGTATATGCCACAAGTCCTTTTTTCTTTGCGGCCG
>CBDUQU010000130.1:0-8609 GCA_965369445.1 uncultured bacterium
GTCCCTGGAGACGCGAGAGCCTGGAGAGGTGGCGCGATTTCAACATCTGCTATCCGGAGGTGCAGAACACCTTTCCCGATGGCGTGCTGGGCACTCCCGGAGGAGATTGCTCCAAGTACTTCATCCTGTCCAATGAGGAGTTTGACTACGATCAGATATTCTCCTGCACCGCACCGGGGGAGGATCCGGACTGGCTGGACGCCAGCCAGGAGTGTGACGATTTGTCGGACGGATATGATACCCGCTATGTTCTCTCCTTTGGTCCTTTTGATCAGATTGCCCCGGGAGAGTCGCTGGTGGTCACCATCGGTTATATTGCCGGGGCGGATTTTCACCAGGAGCCGGACAACTGGACCAATCCTCCGAACAAGACGCCGGATCAGGTTTATGCCGGTTTCAACTTTGCCGATTTTGAGACCAATGCCAAGTGGGCGGCTTTTGTGTATGATAATCCGGAGTTGCCTGATCTTCCCTGTGGAGACGGTGAACCGGACTTCAAGGGTCCCCCCCCTCCGCCGTCGCCGGAGTTGCATTTCGAGACCAGCAAGGGAAGGGTAAAGGTTAAGTGGAACGGCAAGTTTACCGAGAAGTCCCGGGATTCGTTCAACAATCGTCAGGACTTTGAGGGTTATCGGATCTACCGGAGTCGCACCGGAGCGATTGAGGATTATGCTCTTTTAGGTTCCTATGACAAAGTAGATTTCAGGATTTATAAGCTTAACCGGAACAAGCAGAGCCGGCCCTGGGAGTGGAGGGCGGCCTCGGTCAGCCTGAATTCGCTTAAATCGTGGTTGGATGAGAGGGGTGAGAATGATACTCAGATCGGGGATGATCCCACCGAGTGGACCAAGGATGATCCCTTTGTGATCGAGGAAGTATATCCACCCTTTTACATTCGTTTATCCGACTCCATAGACACGGATTTGGGCTACGCGGTGACTTATGATTCCATCAAGCTGGAGACTCACGACTCTTTGTATTTTGAGGCTCAGGATTGGAACGTTGATTTTGATGCCATAATTGCCGACACGGCGTACCGGAATCATGTGGATCGCACCTCGCCTGCCGACACCTCGGACCGGTACTGGGATTATGAGTTTGAGTTGAGCGAGTTTGCCTCTCAGTCGGTTCATTATGCGGTAACTGCTTTCGACGTGGGCGATCCTCAGACCGGCCTTCAAGCTCTGGAATCATCCAAGCTGATCAATACCACCGAGGTATGGCCGGTCGACAATTGGGAGACGGCTGAGGCCGAGGGTCTGAAGGTGATGGTTTATCCCAATCCCTATCGCATAGATGGGGGATATGTTGACGACAAGTACGAGTTGGAAGGCATTTACGAGAAGCGGATAAGGTTTGTGAACCTGCCTCCCCGATGCACCATCAGGATATATTCTCTGGATGGTGATCTGGTACAGACCTTGCACCACGAAAGAGATAGAGGCGATCTCGATGCTACCATTGATCAGTGGGATCTAATCTCCCGCAACAGGCAGGCGGTGGTATCGGGAATCTATCTTTTCAGCGTGGAGGACAAGGATACCGGAGAAAACCAGGTGGGGAAATTCGTGATCATGAAGTAGGGAAGTGGGAATAGCCTTTGCATCCCTAAAGCTATGCGCGGTTGCTGCGCGGAATGACCAACTGCGGCAACCGCGTTTCTTTTGTGCCGAAAGTTGCGTTTTTAGCAGACGACCTTTCATCTTCCATTGTCGCACGCCCCGCCATTTGAGCAAATCTACTCTTCGCAATTCAGGGTGATTAGTTGGAGCCGATGGATGGGATATGGCGGATAGACATATCGCACGTCTCGCTCTGTATGATAAACCCGGCCTGACGAGCAGGCCGGGTCACCGGTCGTGTCACAGCGATGCAGGTGACAACGACGCTCACGGAACAGCAGTGGCTGGTGTCGCAGGCGCGGAGGAGCGTAGGGTAAATACGTATTCGGTACCCGAACTAACGCGCGCACTGACTAAGAGAAAGGTAACGTCCGCGGAGATAAGAGTAGGGATTTACCCGGGGGTTCAGATTTTTTGCTCTTGACAGGCGGCGAGGAACGTTATATACTTTATTCGCGACAGATCAGTTGAGTGTCCCCCAGAAGCAGTTCATCGGAAACACACCATTGCCTTATCGGCGGACCGATGCGTTGACAGCGGCACCACCGAATAAGAAGCCCCAAGACCCTACAGACTGCCATTAGCTCGTCTTCCGGCCCGGCAGACGGCTTCGTGCGCGCCGCATGAGCAAGGACCCGGTATGATCCTCTCTAAGTTCAAAAGATTTTGGTGGTTATTATTTTTGCTGACTGTCTTCAGTTGCAATAAAAAGAAGCCAACGGATATTATCATAATCTGGCCTGATCCGAAGTTTGCCGTTGACAATTATCCATCTTGGTCACCAGATGGCAAAACTATTGCTTTCTATCGGCGTCCACTGGATCCTTCTGACACGGCTGGCCTATATTTCATTAATCCGGATGCAACCAATGAAAGGCTGTTTTTGCCTGGACGAGGCTTTGTCACCCCGCCGACCTGGTCACCAGATAGCAAGAAACTCATTTATTCATATAATTATGATCTATTCAAAATCAATGTTGAGACAAAACAGATAACTCAACTAACCTTTGATGGCGCATGGAATCTATTTCCCGATTGGTCAAAGGATGGAGAGTGGATTGCATATGATTCTGAACTAGGAACGAACGGTAGCAGTTACATCTGGGTTATGGATAAGGACGGCAAAGACAAAGAGGATATAAGCACTCACGGTACCGGAGAATGGCGATCGCCTTCTTGGTCTCCAGATAGAGAACTAATAGTTCACACGAGAAGTATACAAGGTCCACAACCTCCAGAGCAAGAGATATTCATAATGGGCGAGAATGGAGATAATCCCGCAAGATTGACATATAGTCAATATGGCATGACCAACCGTCATCCGAACTGGTCGCCAGTTGGCGGAAAGATAATCTGGGCTTCTACGGGTGGTCCGATGGGCCCGAACCCTCTCCAAATCTGGATCATGGACGAAAATGGGGGGAATAAAAGACAATTGACCACCCAAGGGGGTGATTATCCCTGTTTCTCGCCGGATGGCACAAAGATAGTTTACGTCGGCGGAGATGAGAGAATAGATCATCCTTTGTTATGGATAATGGATGTAGATGGAAGGAATAAAAGACAACTAACTTTTGAGGGGTGGTAAATAAAAAAAGAGAAGGCTGAAGAGCTTTTCACCAGGCAAAGTGTTAAAAAGCTCCCAGCCTCCGGCGTGCGCGAAATGCGCACGTGCGACGGATAAGCGAAGGTACGGATTAATACCTCCAGATGCCCGTATGGCACACGGGGAGGTATGTGGGGTAAGTATGTATTCGGTGCCCTAGCTAACAAGCGCACCGACAGGAGCAAAACGAATGTCTGAGGAGAAAGGAATAGGTATTTATCCCTAGATTCAGATTTTTTGCTCTTGACAGGGGATAGGGGATGTTATATATCAGCGATGAAGAAAAATCACTTGAATGTCTACTAGCAGCAAGGCACCGGAGACGCACCGCAGCTTTATCGATGGATTGGTCCGGCGGCAGGGGCGCAACCGGATCAACGAGGTTCAGAACCCAGAAACCGTTAATTCTTTTGACAGAGGAGGTGCGTTATGGTATAGTGATTCTTGGCTTAAGTGAAACTCCTGCCATCAAGATGGACAAGACGATGAGTAGAGGTAGGGATCTTTAAATCTAAGACAGGAAGATTCTATGAATATGAGGCGATACCGACTAATCAGTTGGTTGATGATAACATTGTTTGCCATATTGAGTAACTGCCATAAAAGCATCATTAAACCGCCACCTTATACTCCTTTTCACAATCATCCAGCCTTTTCCCCTGATGGCAAAATCATTGCCTTTTTTAGCTGGGGCAGCGAAGCAAGCGAAATAGGGATCTATCTTCTCGACGTCAACAGCGGAGAGATCAGCTTTTTGGTGCAGTCATGGGGGTCCCCTGACTGGTCCCCAACGGATTCGATCATCGCATATCAAGGATTAGACGATCAGATCTACACCATTCATCTTCCAACCAATCACATAAGTCAATTGACCACGGAAGGACAAAACTACTACCCTGATTTCTCCCCAGATGGTAAGAGAATTGCCTATGACAGCAATTGGAAGGATCCAAGAGGCGCGAGTGCGATTTGGCTCATGGACTCCGATGGTGGCAATAAAAAAGACATCAGTGTGCATGGAACCGGTGAATGGCGAGACCCTTGTTGGTCTCCAGATGGAGAAAAGATTATTCACTTTAGATATATTGGCATTGTCACATCGGAGGTTTTTGTAATGGATTCAACTGGAAATAATGAGGCTATACTTACGACCAACGATAAGCAGGATACAGCACCAGCATCGTCTCCTGACGGAACCATGATTGCTTGGGCCTCCAAGATTTTAGGCAATGGTTATCCTGACATTTGGCTAATGAACAGTGATGGGACTGATCAAAGGTGTCTTGTCTCTAGAGCCAAGAACCCGGATTGGTCACCCGATTCCCAAAAGCTCATCTTTGCTGCCCCGGATAACAAAGGCAAAGAAGTAATCTGGATCATCGAGAAAGATGGTTCAGGTCTGCGGCAACTCACCTTCTTTCGCGAAAGGAGGTGATGCCCTTTGTTTATAATGAGACCAGATGGCTCTGATAAAAGACAGTTAACTTTTGAGGAGTGACAGTGATGTTTTCTCTTTTCAAATTCCTTTGTTACTCGTTGGTGATTTCGGCTAGCTTGGTGACCTGCTCCAAGAAATCGACGGACGGAGGTGATGACAATCCTCCTCCTTTTCAGTATAGGTGTTCAGATTTCCAGGCAGCTTGGTCACCGGACGGCAAGACCATCGCTTTCATATCCGGGGGTAATCCGGACAAACAGATTCCTGCCGGGCTTTATTTTGTGGATTCAGATGGTAGTAATAGGCGTTTATTCTTCCCCGGAGCAAAGGTCTACGCTCCGGACTGGTCACCGGATGGTGAGTGGATAGTATTTTCTAATTATGCTCAAATTCACAAGATAAAAGTCAATGGCGATAGTTTAACACAGTTGACATTTGAAGGAAGAAACCACTTCCCCGATTGGTCACCGGATGGAAAAAAAATAGCCTATACCCGATCTGAGCCTGGCTCTGGAATGTGGGTTATGGATTCTGATGGAGAGAACAAAAGATATTTAGGATTTATGAGTAATCCGGATTGGTCACCCGACACGTCTCACTTCGTCTATAAATTCAAAAATGAAATCTGGGTTGCCGACACAAATGGAGCAAATGCTAAACAACTTACTTTCATTAATGGGGACAGCCGTTATCCTCAGTGGTCTCCCGATGGCTCCAAAATTGTATTCGGTTCCATGAAAGAATCGCCCCCTCAGATTTTCGTTATGGATGCAGATGGGAATAATCTAAAACAATTGACTGCTAATGGGGCAAATTATCCTGCCTGGTCTCCCGATGGTGAGGAAATCGTTTACACGGACGTTAGGGGAGAATACGGCAGGTTGTTTATCATGAAAGCAGATGGCTCTGATAAAAGGCAGTTAACTTTTGATGAATGATTAAAAGAGGCTTTGCAAGCTTCCCCACCGCTCAAAGTGAAAGAAGCTTGAAAGCCTCGGGTGAAAACGATTAGGCGTTCAAATTCGGCCCGACTGAGCGGGCCTCCGGCCTAATTGTCTTCTGCCTTCAATATAACAAGTATTCGGGAAAACACAAGGGGGAAGGCATAATGAGGAGGTATCCTTGTGGATTTACTTAACACGATAAATGAAAAACGTATTTTAGTATTTTTTAATTAAAGCCATTTCAACCATAAACCAAAAGGAGAAAAACAAGATGTCTTGCAGAAAAATATTTCAAGTGTTGGCACTTGCTTTCATCTTATTGGTTACGGTGGGTACGTTCATCTATGCGGATCAATCTGAGATAGAAAGGGAGATAATTGCGAAGTTCAAATCTGACATAATCCAGATGCCGGATGGAAAGAATAGTGCCGCTCTGAGTGAGGTTGTCATCTCTTCACCCCAGGTTCTCGCCATATTGTCTCAATACAATCCTGAATTGATCTTGAAAGGATTTCCGGACTATGACCCTGCAGATAGCATCGCCATTTCCTCAACCGGTCAAATTGTGAGGAAGCCTGATTTTTCCGAGATTTACAAAATTAGATTGCCTGAGGCAGGGAATAGGGAAGCTTTAATCAACGATCTTGATACCCTGTCGGAGGTGATTTATGCTGAGCTAAATGGAACGGTGGAGTTTCTGTCTGGGGTTCAGCCAAATGACGAGTATTTTAGCCTGCAATGGGGACTTTATAATGCTGGACAATCTGGAGGAACACCTGGAGCAGATATTCGTGCCCCGGAAGCCTGGGAGATTTTCACTGGAAGCTCGGACGTAAAGATTGGAATCATGGATTTTGGGGTGTGGGCTTTGCACCCCGACCTGAGCGGGAAAGTCTCTGGAGATCTCACTTATTCAAACGAGCACGGCACTCACGTAGCAGGCATTGCTGCAGCTAAGACCAATAATGATTCCATAGGCGTGGCGGGAACCGATTGGAACGCCCAGATCATTGCCAAAGACTTGAGTTACTGCGATCTCCCCGGCATCGCCACCAAGATAACGGAAGCCGTGGATGAAGGCGCGGATGTTCTAAATAATAGTTGGAGATTAACCCAGGGCTACTCCGTCACAGTCAGAAACTCCTTTGCCTATGCTTATAAAATGAATAGGGCAGCGGTGGCATCTATGGGGAACGAATATCTCCAAGGCAATCCAACTAATTATCCGGCCGCCTTCGGCCAGGGAATTATGGCAGTTGGGGCAACAACGGAGGATGATGAAAGGTCTGCGTGGTCAAGCACGGGCGACCATATTGATGTGGTTGCTCCGGGTGGCATAAATTATTATCCTAATAATGACGAGCACGACACCAGTTTCGGCTCTGCTGAGGATAACCCGGTGTCTAGACAAGATCCGTAGCGCCGAGCCACGGAGAGGAACGGGCGGAGAGCTAACCGTTGACAAAGGAGGTGGGCTATGCTATAGTAATAGAAGAACAGTCTGTGACCATTTTGAGAGGTAGCCATGAAGAAAGCATCAATCTTAGTGTTCGGTCTTCTGCTTGTCTGCAATTGGGAGAGCGCCAAGGGGTCAGAGTTGCGGGGTCGGTTCGCGGTGAGCGCAAGGGGAGGCGTATCGTATGTCGTTGGCGATGGTTTTTCCTCCCACCGCGAGATCAAACATAGTTACGGATTTGGACTAGGCGCAGAGTATTTCTTCCTGGAGGCACTATCGTGCGGTTTCAGCTTTGTCCACAACTCATTTCACGGCGAATGGACGAGGTCAGCATACTACCCCCGCTCGCTTTCTTACTACACCACTGATTGGAATTGGACGAATCTCAGTGTCTTCGGAAGATTCGCCTTCGGACCGCAGAACAAGATTTGTCCTTATGTAAAGGCAGGGATAGGTCTGTACATCCCCAGGGCAAAGGACTGGGTGTTTTACCCACCGGACACGACTTACACCCATACATCCTACGGGAAGGGACAGTTCGGGCATTATGCCGGATTTGGAGTGCAATACCGGCTCACCAAGAAGGTGACCGTGTATGTTGAGATCCCCCTCAATTTCATTCACACTGACGATTTGGTGATTCAGTGGGTGGACCAGGCTCGCTGGTTGGAAGGAAATCATGAAATCCACAAAACCAGCCGATATTTCAATCTCTTTCTTGGGGTCTCATTCCTCTTGGGGACAGGAAAATAGTGGTAAGAAACTGAACCTGGATGAATGAAAGGAGAGGTTCATGGCGCTTCTCGTAAAATCGGTTGAAAAGATGTGGTGATGATAGGATTGATGTGCATGGCAATAGCAGTGCTAGTCTTATTTGGGTCGTCATGTGAAAAGAAACGACAGGTTGTGCCTTGTGGGAACAGATGGTCAAAATGATAACCCGTTCTTTGAGCAGTAGAAACGAGAACGGAAAGTGAAAACCACCATCTCCTCGCTGGCTCTGCTTGTACTAATAAGCTGTGTCTGCGCAGGTGTCATTCATGAGGTGATTTTATGAGAAGATTCAAGGATGAACCATATCGTAAAGAAAGAAGGTAAGGCAATGTTTATGAGAAAGTACATATTCCTATGTCTTCTTGTTCTGTTTTGCTTCTCACTCTGTTGTTCATGCGACAAGAAGGTAACCAATGGCGATGACCAACACCCTTGGCAATCCCATTACTGTCCAGCAGCATCAATGTCTGGAAAAGTTGCTGATTATTTCAATGGAGCCGGAGAGCATGACAAGGCTGGCATGTATCTATACGATCTCAACGAAGGAACAATGACGCGGCTTGTTCCAGGTACTGCTGGCTACGGAGGCGTGGACTTCTCCCCCAACGGCCAGTGGATTGTATATTCAACAGGTCTGAGGGTCTACAAATATTTACTCAGTGATGGGACTGTAATTCTTCTGGCATCTGATACTGTTTATGGCTACTGCTGTTTTCCTTCCTGGTCACCGGATGGCAAGAAGATTGCATTTGACAAAGCTGCTGGACCT
>CBDUQU010000131.1:0-8353 GCA_965369445.1 uncultured bacterium
AATGAGCATCTGCAAAAGGGTATTTGGAATGTCCCGCTTTAGCGGGACCTGGAGAGGTCAAGCTGAAGTCGTAGATCCCGCCGCGGCGGGGCTTGACACTCCAAACCCATGCATCATCAGCGACACATGAACGAATAGCGGTTTCCTCTTCGTTCATCTGATGGTGAGATCGAATCCCAAGGTCGTCCCATCAGTTTCACAGGTTATCGCGCCGTGATCCTTCGTCCGAATATACTCGACTTCCGGGAAGTTTAGGGCCATCAAAGCCGGAATCCTATTCTTCTCGTAACGAAAATAGTGGCGGGTGAAGATGATCCTCTCCGGTCTCACCGCAGAGATGACCTTGACGATTTCCTGAGCCTTACCTAATTCGGGTAGAATCAGAACCGAGCAATTTCTGACTTTATCCCACTGGAAGTATGGGTCAAAGTGAAGCTCCTTCATCGCGTCAAGAATGCTGAGGGAAACGCTTCCATACGCCACCTTAACCACAGTGCTACTCGACCCCGACTCATCTCTATCTCCGTAGTCAAGAAACTCAATCGCAAACCCGCCTTGCTCATCGGTGATAGCGTCAGCGGAATCCAGAAAGATGAATTTGTCCGACAGCCCTTTCAACAAAGATGAATAGGCCCCACTCAGACTATTGGAAGTACCGGGCAGTAAGATTTTTTCAACCTGCCTGTCTTCGGCGATGGAGCGGGCTGAATTCAGGTTCAGGGGGCTGGTATCCGTAAGGATCAACCGATCGATTTTGGTGATGCCTTTATGATTTAGAAATGGAAGAACGATATACTCTCCGGCATCAAAATTCACCCCTTTCTCTCCCGCATTCAGCAGCAGAATCTCTCTGTTTGGAAGTCCGACCACAGCAGAGCTTCCCTGGCTAACGTCCAGGAACGTGATCGAAAGGGGCTTATCGCTGTGAGCCAGTGCTTGCTTCCAAACGAGCAGATTGGCGATTATCAGGATGGAGAATAGGACAACCTTTTTCTTTGAGACAAAGGAACCGACCAGGATCCACAGCATAAAGTAGTAAAGTGTGAAGCCAAACGCAGACGGGGCCGCGATGGAGATTTTTGCAGCCGGCACGCTGGCAAAGAACTCGGTAAACCTTAAAGTCAGATCCAGACACAACCAGTTGGAGGCGGAAAAAACGCCTGCCAAAAATGTGCTAAAGGTAGCTGCGAAAAGAGAGAAACAAGCCAAGACCACTGACAATCCGGCCAGCGGAACGATGAACAGGTTCGCCACGACTATGATCAGGGGAATCATGTTGAAATAGTAGGCTAAGATGGGAAACAAAACCAGTTCCACGCTGATCGAAATCAGAGCTGGCATGAGTACCCATCTCCACAGCTTTCGATGGGATTTGCCAATAAATCTGGCCACCAGTTTGCTCAACCGTGGATACAAAAGAAGAATCCCGAAGACCGAGGCGAAGGAGAGCTGAAATCCCACGTCGAACAGAAAGAGAGGAGAAAAGAACAGGATGATCAGGCCGGCGAATGAGGCTACGTTTATCAGATCCACGTCTCTATACAGAAGAACGCCCAAGAGCACCAGCACCACCATAATTCCTGCCCGGACTACCGGAGGATCGTTATGGACTAAGTTTGCGAATATCAGGATGCAGACTAAGCTCACCAGGGTGGTGGCAAGCCTGGGAACTCTCAGCAGACTCAAGGCTCCGAAGATCACTCCGACAACCAACCATACGTTGGAACCGGAGACGGCCAGAAGGTGAACCGTGCCCGTATCCCTGAACATGGTGTAAATCTCTCTGGAAATCTCCCTGGTCTCCCCCAAAAGAAATCCGGCCAGCAGCGCTTTGTGGTCGCCCGACAGGGTGCTTTCAAAGACACCCAGAATCCACCGCCTCAAGGGAATCACAATCCTCGAAAGAACGAAGTTCCCCTCTCCCCTATCCAGAATCTCAGCTTGATCTGCGCGAGTAAGGGTCACTATTCCGAATATCCGTTTTCGGTTAAGGTATCTTCTGTAATCGAATGCGCCGGGGTTTCTCTTGGGCGCCGGCTCGTTCAAATATCCTTTGAACGTGACTTCGTCGGCATAGGCGAACCTGAAGGTAGGCTCCTTTATTTTCAGCATTATTCGACCCGTGGTGGCGCGTGCCTCTTCTCCAAGCCAAATTCTCTCGACCTCGAGCGTTATGAAGGTCTTGTTCTTCCTGACGTCTGGTTCGTCAACTATCCTTCCCGTTAGCGTGACCTTGGAATCCAGGCCCAAAAGACTGCTTATGTGATTTGGGGGAAAGTCGCGGGTCGCTAACTCATACTTGAAGAAGCCGGCCACTATCAGAGATATAACTATGAAAAGATTAAGGCTTGCTCGATCCTTCAGCAAGAAGAAGAGGAGACTAAAAAGAAGCGCGAGGCAAAAGATGGAAAACAGTAAGATGACCGGAAGGTCAAAAAGATTGCCCAGAAGAATGCCTGCGACAAAGAGAAGTAATGCATGGAGGGCCGGATGTCTCATATTCCGGTCGGGAGAAGAGGGTGGCTACAGATTCACAATATTCCATCTGTACGAAATCTCAGCCTTCTCTTTTAACATCACTGAGACCGAACAGTATTTGTCCTTGGAAAGGTCAATGGCTCGTTTGACGTCTTCTTCTCTGACGTCATGTCCCTGAATGTTGAACTCCACGTCTATTCTGGTGAAGTACTTCGGATACTGAGCAGCTTGTTCTGCATTGACCTTTACTTCTAAGCTTTCCAGATTGACCCTTTTTTTAGCCAAGATGGAAGCGACGTCCATGCCGGTGCATCCAGCCAGGGAGACAAGCAGAACTTCCATGGGCCGGGGACCTTTGTCTTCGCCACCCACGTTGGGTTTAGCATCAAGTAGGATCTGATGTCCGGATTCGGTTTCTGCTTCAAATGCTAATTTCCCCTTCCACGAAACATTGACATGCATAGTCTCTCCTTCTCGGATGTCCACGGAGAATATCAAGACTGATCCCCGATCCCGTTCTCCGGGGAAGATCATCGTTATCAGAAAAAAGAGGCCCCTTATTTGGTCTTCTTTTCGATTTCGCTCTGTTCTCCCGGAACAGGACAGCTTCTCTTTAGTCAGGTGCTGATGCCCAGCGCGGGCAGGATTGCGCCGTAAAGAACCAACCATCCCCCTACTATCAGGATGGGGATCAGAATGCTTTTCAGTTCCATGATCTTCTTCCTCACTACTCGTTCCCCTTAAGAAAGATCGTCTCAGGGAGGAAACTCCTCCTTAAGAGATTCCTATCACGTGCAGGCCCTGTGTCCATACCCGCAGACGGGGCAGGCTATTTCGCCGCCCTCTCTTTTCAGTTTGGCGAAATGACAAAAAGGGCATTCTTGCCCTTCCGTTAATATCTCGACGATCTCCGGCGAACTCTCTTCCTCTCCCCGCTCTGCCGGAGCTGGATGGCCAACCGGTTTTTTCTTTTCAGTCAAGGTCTGCATACGGACGCTAAATAATTTTCGGAACTCGCCTCATTCACAGAGGACCCTGCACTCTTTCAACATACATCTGTCCATGACCACGGTGAGGCCACTCTGCGAGGCCTTGATGGCGGCGTCATGATTCACCACGTTCTCCTGCGTCCAGATGACTTTGGCGCTGGCCTTGATGGCTTCATCGACAATGGCAGGCACGTGTTCGGATCTGCGAAAGATGTCGACTATCTCCAACTCTTCTGGTATGGACATCAGATCGGGATATGCCTTCTCTCCTAAGATCTCCGTCTCTTTGGGATTGACCGGGATTATCTTGAATCCCTGCCCCTGCAAGTATCGAGCCACGCCGTGGGAGGGTCGGCCCGGGTTCGAGGAGAGCCCCACCACCGCTACTTTCTTGTAGGTCTGCAGAATCCGTCTTATATCTTCGTCCGGCGGATTGGTGTATTGTCGAGAGTCATTCACTAGGAATCTTTCTATTTGATTATCTTATCAATCTTTTCTGTAAACTGCTTCTTGGGGGCCGCGCCCACGATCTGGTCGACCACCTTTCCCTGATCGAAGATAAGAAGGCTGGGAATGCTCATGATCCCGTATTTGACGGCGGTCTGACTGTTTTGATCCACGTTCAGCTTTCCTACTTTCAGCTTTCCTGCATACTCTTTAGCGATCTCCTCCACGATGGGGCCCACCATCCGGCAGGGACCACACCACTCCGCCCAGAAATCGACTAAGCAGGGTTTATCCGATTTGAGCACCTCGCCTTCGAAATTGCCATCAGTGAATTCAATGGTCTCGCTCATCTTTTGCCTCCAGGAGTTTACGAATTAACGTGAAGACTGCCGCATCTTATTCAATGTCCTTTCCACTTCCTTTAGCCTTTGCACATAAAGATCGAGACGGGAGAGATGGGCTTCGATCCTCTTGGTCTTATGAATCTCCCGCGCCGGATAGCCAAAGATGGTGGTGCCGTCAGGAAAGTCCTTGGTAACCCCCGACTGGGCGCCGATCACCACCCGCTTGCCGATTTTGAGGTGCCCCGCCAGCCCCACCTGTCCCGCAAGAACGGCGTCATCTCCCACCCTGGTGCTGCCTCCTATTCCCACCTGCCCAACGATGATGCAGTTTTCTCCGATATCGACGTTGTGTCCGATGTGAACCAGATTGTCGATTTTGGTCCCCTTCCCTATCCGGGTGACACCCAGGGCGGCACGGTCAATGGTCGCATTCGCCCCGATCTCCACATCGTCTTCGATCTTCACCCCGCCTATCTGGGGGACCTTTCGGTGAACTCCTTTTTCCTTAGCATAGCCAAAGCCATCCGATCCGATCACCGTGCCCGAGTGAATGATGACACCGTTTCCAATCTGTACGTTCTCCCTGATGGTGACGTTAGGATAGACTAAGGAGCCCTCTCCGACGCTCGAGCTGGCTCCTATGAAACTGCCTGCCAGAACGGTGGAGTTGCGTTTCAACCACACTCCCTTATCCAGTACCACGTATGGCCCTATGTGCACTCCCTTCTCCAGCTTTACATCCTCGGCCAAAACTGCTGTTGGATGAACGGCTTCTGGATAGACCTTCTTGGCGTCGACAAATAGCTCCACTGCTCGGGCAAAGGCGAAATAGGGATTAGGGTGCCTTATGAGAGGTACTTTGACGCCCTCAGTACTGGTCTCCTTGCCGACGATCACCGCTGAAGCGGATGTGGTCTTGAGAAAAGGGGCGTACTTTGGATTGGCCAGAAAGGTCAACTCGCCTGTCTGAGCATCTTCGATCGCCGCGACTCCGCCGATCCTGGTGGCCGGATCGCCCACCAGCTCTCCCGCGACGTGCTCAGCGATCTCGCCCAGTTCCCTTTCCGACTTTGGAGGTTTCGTGGCTTGGGGTGAACTAGAACCTTTGGGATTCAAGGGGTTACTCCAGTCTGTTGAGCTCCTCTAGAACCTGATCGGTCAGATCCAGACCAGTCTTGGCATAGGCTATGTTCCCGTTCACCGAGTCGAAGATCATTATGTAATTCTCCTCCACGGCGATCTTCTCTAAGACCTGGTTGATCTTTTCAAGAATCGGTCTGGTCAGTTCGGCGTTCCTATTTTCCGCCCTTCCACCGGGACCGAAGACGTCATTGGTGAGCCTTTGGTATTCCAGTTCCTGGTTTTTGAGATTCTCTTCCTTTTCTTTTCTTTTGGCCTCGCTTAAAAGCAGCTTCGTTTTGTCTAAATCTCCTTCCAGGCTGTCGATGGTCTGCTCCAACTCGGCTATCTCCTCCTGCCATACTTTGACGTCCTTGTCGAACTCAGCCTGGGCATCGGCAAATTCTTTAAACTCGGTGCGGAGCCTCATGGAGTCCACGTAACCGATTTTCCCCTCCTGGGAGGAACTCTCGCCTGCCCAGAAGAAGAGAGAGACTCCCGTCAAAAATAAGAGTGCAGTAAAGAGAGCGATGATTTTCCCTTTCACCTCGTTTCCTCCTTAAAGCGATCGGGTTTGACAGACACGCATTTTCCTCTAATGAGCTTTCTTACTTTTCGTCGGGTGATTTCTTAAAACGTCGTTCCGAATTGAAAGTGCGGTTTCCATTCTCCCTTGTAGGGGTGGTCGAAACCATAGCCAAAATCGAATCCGATGAGCCCCATTCCAGGAATCATCAGCCTCACTCCCAGACCCAGCGACCTGAAGAGGTCCCGGTCGGACTTATGCTCGAGCGCGAAGGGCTTCATACTCCTGCCGCTGCGCCAGGCGTTTCCGGCGTCGGCAAAGAGGAGAAGGTACATCTGCTGCTCCACCAGCGGGTACTGCAATTCCACGTTGTACACCAGTGCGCTTCGGCCCCTCTCTGCAAAGCCAAACGCATCGGTCGGTCCGACATTCCCATCGGAGTATCCCCGGATCATCCCGTCCGGATCCGTGCCTCCGGGTGAGAATTTTTCGCTGTAGATTCCGGGTGAATTCTTGTCCCGGCCGTCCAAGACTCCCGCCTTCAGGTGTGTCACCAAGACGAAGTTCCAAAAGAGTCTCTGAAAGTGGCTGGCCTCGAAGACGTGTTTGTGATAGGAAAAATCGCCCCCCAAGAATTCTGCGGCCAGTTCCGTCCTCCAGGACAAGACGGATCCTCTGGTGGCGAATTGAGGCAGGTCCCTGGAATCGCGAACGATGGTAAAAGACGAGGTGGCGCTGCGCCTGGGCCACTTCGCCTGAGACAGAATATATAGAGTGGAGTTGGGAGTGATGTCCTCAGCAAAATCATAATACCTGACCTGCTCCAAGCGATAGCGCCAGAATACCCTGAAATAATTATCCGGCCAGGAGAGCCTTCTGCCCAGCCTTAACCCGAAACCTCTGCTCTCTTTGGTATAGTCGTCATACCAGTTTTGGTTGACCTGGTAGACGTCGAAACCGACCGAGGTGGGCCTACCCCTAAACCAGGGTTCTGTGAAGGAGAGTTCAATGGTTTGCCTGGTTTTGCCGAAATCCCAGTTGAGGGATAAGTTCTGGCCGTTTCCCCGGAAATTGGGAATCCCCAGGCCGATGTTTCCTACCAGCTTGTCCCGGGCGCTGTAACCGGCCCCAAACATGATCTGGCCGGTGGGTTTTTCCTCCACCTTGAGGATCAGATCGATGTCACCGTTTGGCAGGACCTCGTAGTCCGGCTCAACGTTGGAGAAGTAATTCAGATAGGTGACGTCGCGCAGGCTGCGCATAAGGAGGGAGCGGCGGAATCTCTGCCCGGGCACGAGCGAGAGTTCTCTTCTGATCACCTTCTCCTTGGTTTTGGTGTTTCCCCTGATGTTTATGTAGCGGACGTTCGCTGGCACGCCCTCGGTGATGCTGTAGGTGACGTTTACCACGTCGCCGCGGGTGGTGGTCTTGTCCTCCACCCGGGTGTAGAGATGCCCGTCTTCCTGGTACAGAAAATAAATGTCGCCCAGCGTTTCGTCGTATTTCTTCTGGGAGTAAACGTCGCCTTCCTTGAATTTCACCAATTTCTGGAGTTTATCCGATGGAAAAAGTTTGTTCCCCTCCCAGCTCACTTCCCCGAATTTGTACTTCTGTCCCTCTATCAGGTTAATCTGGATAAATAGATTCTTCTGGTCCGTTCCATACCACATGGAGTCGGAGCCGATCTGAGCATCAAGGTACCCCTTTTTCTTGTAGAACTCTATGATCGCCTCCTTATCCTCCTCATATTGATCCGGGTCGAACTCCCCGCCCCGCCACCAGCTATCCTGTTTGTTCTTCATCTGTTTTCTGATCTTGGATGCCTTGAAGGCCTGGTTGCCCTCCACGTAGATCTTCTTGATCTTGACCTTCCTGCCCTCGTCGATCTCAAAAGCCAGGATCACCTCGCGGGGAGTGTCGGTTAAGATCAGCTCTGATCGGATCTGGGCCGACAGGTATCCCTTTTCGTTATAGAGTGACTTAATCCCGTCCACGGCGGACTTCACGTCCACCTGACTTATCACCTTGCCCGCCGTGATGTTGATCTTCTCGTCGATATCTTGCCTCTTTATCTTGCGGTTTCCCGATATCTCGATTTCCTTTACCCGGGGAAACTCCTTCACCACTATGACCAGTTTTACCCCGTCCTCCTGCTCCTCTCCCTCAATCTGTATGTCCGAGAAGAGATTCATGGCATATATTCTCTTGATGGCCTCCTGGATGGTGGTAGGTCTCAGCTCGGAGCCGACCACCAGGCCGGACATATTGACTATGAGGGACTGGTTCACGCTCCGATTGCCGCTCACTTCAACCTTGCTAATAATCGCGGCAGAGGAGATCTGGCAGAGAACTAAACTTGCCAGAACAAAGACGATTGCAGTAATTCTCAGTAAGTGCACAACCGAACCCTTTTTGAGGTTAAGTGTCCGTTACGGGATAAACTTGTCGCG
>CBDUQU010000132.1:0-8311 GCA_965369445.1 uncultured bacterium
CGGTCCTAAGGTAGCGAAATTCCTTGTCGGGTAAATTCCGACCTGCACGAATGGTGTAACAACTTGGGCGCTGTCTCAACGAGGGACTCGGCGAAACTGTAGTAGCGGTGAAGATGCCGCTTACCCGCATCGGGACGGAAAGACCCCGTGAACCTTTACTATAACCTGATATTGGGTTTTGGTACTGCATGTGTAGCATAGGTGGGAGACTATGAAGCTGGCCCGCCAGGGTCGGTGGAGTCACCGTTGAAATACCACCCTTGCTTTATCGGAATCCTAACCTTGGTCCCTGAATCGGGATCGGGAACAGTGTCAGGCGGGTAGTTTGACTGGGGCGGCCGCCTCCTAAACAGTAACGGAGGCGCCCAAAGGTTCCCTCAAGCTGGATGGTAATCAGCTGAAGAGTGCAAAGGCATAAGGGAGCTTAACTGCGAGACCTACAAGTCGAGCAGGTGCGAAAGCAGGGCTTAGTGATCCAACGGTCGTGTATGGAAATGCCGTTGCTCAACGGATAAAAGGTACTCCGGGGATAACAGGCTTATCTCCTCCGAGAGTTCACATCGACGAGGAGGTTTGGCACCTCGATGTCGGCTCATCGCATCCTGGGGCTGGAGAAGGTCCCAAGGGTTTGGCTGTTCGCCAATTAAAGCGGTACGTGAGCTGGGTTTAGAACGTCGTGAGACAGTTCGGTCCCTATCTGATGTGGGCGCAGGATATTTGAGAGGAGCTGTTCCTAGTACGAGAGGACCGGAACGGACGAACCTCCAGTGTACCAGTTGTCTCGCCAGAGGCAATCGCTGGGTAGCTGTGTTCGGCAGGGATAAGCGCTGAAAGCATCTAAGCGCCAAGCCCACCTCAAGATTAGATATCCCTCCCGCCGCAAGGCGGGACTTAAGGCTCCCGGTAGACTACCGGGTTGATAGGTCGCAGATGTAAGTCCAGTAATGGATTCAGTCGAGCGATACTAATCAGCCGTGCGACTTGATCAGAATTCTTTCACTCCAAGACGATTCACGAAACAACTGCTCGTTCTTTTAGTTTCTCTATGAAGTTGTCGCAAAAATTTCCGGTGGCTTTAGCGAGAGGGAAACACCTGTTCCCATTCCGAACACAGAAGTTAAGCCTCTCTGCGTCGATGGTACTGCTTGGGTAACTGGGTGGGAGAGTAGAACGTTGCCGGAATTAAAACTGAAATCCCGACCCAAATGGGTCGGGATTTTTTTCTTGACAAATGCAAACTCTAAAGCGAAATTATTCTTTTAAACTTTGAAGGCTCCGTATTTGGAAATGCCGATGTAAATTAGTTTTGGTAATTCCCGGTCGCTGAGCATCGAAGGAAAAAACCAACACATGATACTTGAGTGTCCCCACTGCAGCAAGAAGTTAGTCGTGAATGATAATTCCGCCGGAACGGTGAAATGTCCGAATTGTCGTCGGGAATTCATGGTCGGCAAAAAAGAAGACACGCAATGTCCGTCTTGCTATCACATGATGTCAGTAACCGCCGTGGACTATCTTCATTTTGAATGCGAGCACTGCGGAAAGAGAAGCATGTATCAGGACGGATCTCTGGTGAAAAAGCCTGGCAAGATTAGGTTCCTAGCACTAGCCGCTATCGGGGCGACGATAATGATCAAACATGCAGCCTCCCAGTCTGAACCCAATTATTGCCCTGGAGTGCTATTCCTATTGCTGCTGCCCTTTGGGTACCATTTGGTTTACGCACGCTTCAGAAGGAAGCCCGATTCTGTCGAAGCATCGATTTATGTTTCTCTGGAAGAGCAGCGAATCGCTGCGGAAGCGCGACGAATCGCCGCCAAACAAGAGGCAGTGAATTATCTGAGAAAGGCAAATCCCATTGTCGTTATCGCTGCTTTCGTAGCGCTGGCCGACGGTAACATGAATGTGGTGGAAAGTGGGTACATCGTCAAAATGGCTGAGATGGTGGATCCCGGGTGGCGATCACGGCTTGGGATTACCTCATTTGCAGCTGAACAGGTTTTGAGCAAATCTGAGTATTTGGATCTACCAATCCTGAATACTCATTTGGCATATCTTGCAAACAACACGTTTTATCCTGACAAACTTGTCTTGCTGCAACTGCTTGTTGAACTTGCTCGCTTGGATGGTACCATGAATGCAGAGGAACTCAGTGCCTTTGTAACAGTGGCAAAGGGGCTTCGTGTTCGCGAAGAGGATTGGCTGTGGATTGCTGGAGAGACGCGGCGAACTGCTGGAGGGGAAGGCGGACATCCTTCAATGAATTTAACAAGGGCTTACGCAATTTTAGGTTGTCCCAAAGAAGCTTCTTTCGAAGAAGTTAGAAGACAATATCGCGAAATGTGCAAACGATATCATCCAGATCTGGCAACAACAAGTGGTGAGAGAAAACACAGAGAAGAACTCTTCAAAGTAATACAGGAAGCTTACGAGATCATAGAAGCGCATTTTTCAAATAATTAGAATTAGCCGATTAATCGCCGGCAGGCACCAACCTTTCGTGTGAGGGTTGAACAACTGCTCAACCGTTCCTAACAGAAATACAACCCATGTTCGAACAGTCTCTCTTTGGTGACAGAGGTTCTCATCCGTGACAAACAAAGCATTTTTCTAATTATCATCCCCACGGACAAGTTCTATCACCATCACATCCGGTGGTGCCAGAAAACGAATTGGTGGGCCCCAGGTGCCTGCTCCCCTGCTCACGCACAAGTGAGAGCCATCCTTTAGTTTCAGGCATCCATCATCCGTCGGATAGATTGCTCTGGTTACCAGACCGAAAGGAAAAATCTGTCCTTTGTGAGCGTGGCCTGAAAGTTGAAGATCAAAAAGACCGAGAGAGCCCTTGCCCAGATTAGGTCTGTGTTTGAGGAACAAAGTGAAGTTCTCTTGCGGAAGTCCTGAGAGCAATTCCTTTTCTGACACCCCCCTGGTTCCACCGAATCTTTTCGCTTCTCCATCGTCAACCCCCACCACATTCAGAAACCCGCCGACAGTCAACGCCTCTTGCCTCAGAATCGTGAAACCTGCATCTTCCGTAAAGGCGAGCGCTTTGTCAAGCCCGGCATAGAACTCGTGATTTCCCGTTACGGCGAACTTTCCGTACGGTGGATTAATCTCCTTCAGCATATTGACCACGCCGGTCAGGTTGCACATCTCTCCATCCACCAGATCGCCTGTCGATACGAGTAAATCAGGCTCTTCCCTTTTCACGATATCCAGGATCTTCCTGAGCTTCCCTTCGCCGATCATGATGCCGAGATGAACATCGGAAATCTGGACGATCTTAAACCTGCCGATCTCCGGTGGGATTTTGGACGTCTCGATCGTGACCCTCTCGGTGCGAATGTCTGCAGCCTCGAAGAAACCGTAAATGACGATGCAGATAGACATAACAAATGGCGCCAGGAAATGATAAAGCGACACACCGGTCACGCTTGAGAAGTTCTTTGAAGTCAGAAGCCCGCTCAAGAAGATGAGCAGGCGCAAAACGTCAATCACGATCGAGATACAGAAGAACAGAACGAGAAGTCCCATCCAGGTATAGCCGATGTAAGCCATCACCGCAGCGGCGGGCTCAAGCCCTGGCCTCTCAAGCTGCCTGGTCAAGATTGGTGCAAAGACCATCAGCAGCAGCCAGATGACAACGAAGACGCCGATTCTCGCGCCGAACCCCAGTGCGGCCTTCGCTTTCAGATACATGTATAGGTGAAGGCCACCGTAAACCAGCAAAAAGATCAGCAAAAAAATAATCATAGCCAAGCTCGGTCGTGTCACTGCAGCTTACCCAACGTTACAACGCTTCACGAATCATTGCAATTTCTTGCTTCCCCACAAGTACGAGAAGCTGATCTTGTGGGTATCCCCCAGAACCGAATGATTCGAATAGGCGTAGTCCAACAGCAGTTTATCGAAGTTGAATCCAACTCCCAAGGCGTAGCAGGCCGGGGAGGTCTGGATTCCGAATCTTAAGGGGAGATTCTTCAAAAGCCTGATTTCCTGTCCTAAATGAAGCTGCTCTTTATACCTTTCTTCGTAGGAAAGGTCAAACAACAATGTTACCTCTTCAAAGGGGAAAACGGCTAAACCGAAGGAGACATTTGTCGGAATGTCATCCGAGTTCTTCACCAGCTCGGGCTGATTTATGTTTCTTGCTGCAAAACCCAGTTGGATTTCGGGATTCACTTTGAAGGTAGATCCGACGTCCACGGAAAAGGCGGAAAGGGCCTCGTATTCATCCGAAAAGCTAACCCGCATGTATTTGAAGTTCGCTCCCACGGAAACACGGTTTTTCATTCTGTAAGCAAAAGCCAAATTCAATACGCTCTCCTGGTAGTAATTGCTCTTCCCGAACACGTATAATCCTGCCCCGAGGACGAGGCGACGAAAGGGAATGGCAAGATACAACTCTCTCTCCGAGAGCTCGTCCAGTTGGTACAGGCGAGAAAGGCTGGCTTGAAATCCCTTGCCCTGAAGAAATCCCAGCGCGCCGGGATTGATCAAAAAGACGGACGGTTCGTCGGTAAAGGCTACGCAGGCATTAGCCAAGCTGAGCGACTTCGCGCTGGAACCGTAGTTATCAAATGCGCTCCGAGTGGGAACTGAGAAGGACAAGAAAATCCATGTGAAGAAGATGACTCTTCTCATTTCTCTTCTACCTCTCCCCTATCCCCCTCCCCACGTCCTATGTCGAATATCCCACCCAAAGCGGGAGAGAGAGGGATACAAAGGGAGAGGTCACCTTTTAGCCACTACCACGGTGGTCTTCTTCTGGCTATAAGAATCCCCGGTGGCTTCTGCTAACACAACGTATATCCCGATTCGAACAGTTCGATTCTCATCATCTTTCCCCTCCCACAAAATTTCTCCTGACACCTTCGGTTCATCGTCGATAAGGGTCTTTATCAAACGTCCCTTGACGTCGTAGATCCTGATGGTCAAGTTCGACTCCATGGGTAATGTGTAGCGAAAAACGGTCTCATCCTCGAATCCGTCACCGTCGGGAGAGAAAGGGTTTGGTTCTATGCTCAGCTTGATTCTGTTCGAGTAGGTGGCGCTGACGCTGTTCTTTCTTCCCGGAGTGCTTTGGTTAGGATCAACAGAGCAGAGCCAGATATCTTCATCAGCGGATACCCTCTCCAACGACACACCATCTCCACAATCTTCATCCCAGTTGAAGGTCTGAACATGGTTTTCCAGATCGACCAAACTGATCGTTCCGCCGCTGTTGGTCAGACTCATCTTGGCTTCGATTGCAGGAAAACTCTCATCCGGCGAATCTCCCCAGACACCGCTTCCATCCCCCCACCAGCCCTCGAAACTGATCGAATCGGGAGGAGTTGACAATAGCTTCCGGGCGAGGATCAAGAACCCTTTGGCAGGAACACCTGTGCCCACCGAAAACCACGTGGTATCATCCTTGCAGATAAAAGCCCAACCCTCCAGATCGTGCTCAACTGAATCCGCGTTGTAAAGCTCCACCCATTCCAGCTTGGTGTTAGAGCCCGGTTCATTCGCCAGCACTTCGTTGATGAACACGCCAGGGCCCAAAGAGAAATCATTCTGAGAAAAGGCCGCCGGCACAAAAACCAGAGAGAAAACGAGAGCCAAGAAGACCTGGACAAGAATCGTGGCGCATTTCGACACACAGCTTCTCGTGCTCACAGTATCCAGACGCAGATTCATTCGGCCCTCTGCGGCGCAATAAGAAATTGCGCTCCCGCCCTTCTTGATTTGGCTTTTGAATCACAATCGGCCGGCGAAAAGATCTTCGACCTACAGTCATTCTAAGAAAAAAACGACACGAAGGCAAGAGATTTCTTTGACAAGAAAGATGGGGGGGGAATTAAGGAAGAGTTCTGTGCCTGCCAAGTCCCCTGACCTGGCAGCTTCACACCATCAGGTCGGGGGAGGCTGACCGAGAACTCCCATAATGTCATTCTGAACGGAGCGAAGAGGAGTGAAGAATCTCGGTTTTATGCGGGTTGAGACGCGAGATTCTTCGCCTTTACGGGCTCAGAATGACAATTCTCGGTCATCCTGGGGGAACCCGGCGGCCACGGGAATAGAAAGAGCGATCGAAGATGGGTAAAATAGGAGGCCGGAACGGTCAGCTTTTGAAGCTAAACTTTATGGCGTTCTTGTCACAGGCTTTTATACATTCACCACAGGAGGTGCAGTCGGGCGCGGACTTGGTCTTTTCGTCGATCAGTTTGGCGATAGTCGGGCAGGGGCTGGCTTCGACACATTCCATACACTGGGTGCATTTGGAACGATCGACCCGGATCCTCCCCGGCGCGATTTTCTCACAGAACCAGGTCAACGCGCCGATGGGACAGATACTATAACAGAATGGGCGATACAAAATCAGGCTAACTATTACCAGGGCCGCAAACATGATGATCCAGAGGGTGTCGATATTCCAGTGCAGAAGCTCGAAGAAGTTTATGGGCTCATACAGGCTGTAAGCGGAAAAGGCGGTCCACATCCGGTCGGAAAAGTCTGCTCCCACGTTTTCTGCCAGCGTGGCGATCTGCTCTCGCGCCATGAAAAAGGTGAGGACGAACATCCCCAAGAGAGCCATTCGGATGGAGTTGAAGGCGGTAAAGTTAAACTGCTTCCAGCGATATTTGAAAGGAATCTTGTTGACCAGATCCTGAAGCGCTCCCAGCGGACAAACCCAGCCGCAGAAAAGCTTTCTCCCGATCAAGCTCGGTATGAACATGGCCAGGAATAGCGCCACGAAGAGCGGGAAGAACTGGCCTGCGGTGAACTTGAACATGAAGAGCTTGGTCACACCGCACATAGGACTGGGATGAAGCGGGAAAATGAAGTCGAGGCCAAATAGTATAAACGCGACTGCCAGCATTCCGATGCGTACCCAGAGGTTTATCCATCGACCCAGCAGAAGTACTAAGCCGGTAGCGGCCATCAGTAAGAATGCGATGTACTTGGGGGTAAAGAGTATGTCCAGCACGCCCGGCGGCTCTGTTTCTGCTTGCTCCACTGCTTGTTCTATTTGGTCGGCAACGCTAACCTCTTCCCTATCGGATTGAGTTTTATCTCCTTCAGACCCTTCGGCAGTCTGCACTTCGCCGGTCGTTTCAGCCTGTGCGACAGCCTCGCTTTCCTGATCTGCAAAGGCTACAGCCTGAGTTAGAAAACAAAAAAGTATAAAGGCCAGAAGAAGGCCCAAGAAGATCCGCATAAGACTCCTTTCCGGATAATGAATATACTATTTGTCTGGATTATGTCAACAAATTTCGTCGGCGTGTCTTGTGTGCCTGCCGGAGCGTAGGTCGGATATGCCCCCCGCACGGGGGACTATCCGACAAATCAGCACTCGTCCGAAAGTCCTGAAGGACATTTCGGACCTACAAACTGCCAGACCCCCTAGCCTGGCCCCGCATTTTGCGGCATCGGGTCTGGGGACCCGACGGGCACGTAAATTTGTGTTGATTATGTCAATGGATATCGTCGGCGGATTAGTCTTGATGCCTACATCAAGCGGGGGTCTGATATATCCGGCGTCTAGGGCGACGAGATGACAGGACGAGCTTCTATTCAAACCTAAACCCGAAGAGCCCCCCGTCCTTTGTTTTGTCGGTCAGACGAACTGGGAGTACGTGGTCGTCTACCTCAAATCCCGCGGGAAACCTCTCCGGCAGTTCGAACTCATTGAGCGTCACAATATATTGAAAACCAAGTTCTTTGGATGTCTTCGCCCCTTCGCAAAGCGCGGCAGCCACCTGTCTTGGATCAACTCCTTCAAAAAGATGGCTGTCATGTACAAGAAAACCGGGGCCGATTCCGCGCTTGGAACAGATTCGCATGAGCATCATGTCAAAGCAAAAGATGGCCATCTTTCGTATTGCGGCACCTTTATCACCTCTCAACTTGATCTCGAAAACGGGTCCATTATTGGAGGGCTCCACGGTGAACACGCCCGGCTTCTCGTACAGAGCACTGGAGGTTTCCTCAAAGGCGAGGATGGCTTCGCCCAAATTCTCAGACTGTTCCTTCAAATCCTGTTGGAGAAGGAGATGAAGCTTTCGGCGCTCGATCTCCAATTCTGTTTTTGTGGACTCTAGCCTTTCCGCGGTTTCAAACCGCCGTTGGAGTGTGTGCAATTCCGATTCTTTCTTATTGAGTTCAGTCTGGAGTTTTCTGAACTGATCGAGCGCGCCATGTGAATCCAGGATGCCCATAATCTCGGCCCGTCTTTCGTCCAGCTGCTTCATTCGCCGCTGCCGAGCGTCTAATCGTTGATTCGCAGAAGCGATTTCTCCCTCCAAATAACCTCTGCGGTTCT
>CBDUQU010000133.1:0-8126 GCA_965369445.1 uncultured bacterium
CCGCAGTCCTCAGGGTCAAAGTATATTGCATTTTTGTCGCCCGCCCGCCAGTTTGCAAAATAGAAACCTGTAATCCAGTTGGTGTACTCCAGTTCGCAATAGTCTTTTTCCCCGGCAGCAACCGGAGGTTTAACCGGCACGATCTGGTCAGCCGGAATTCGACTGGGGGATCGTTCTTCAAAAGACCAGGCGACTGAATTCACAGTGAGCACTGTGCCAAGCAGTAAGCCCACCACCACTATCGGCATTAGCCATCGTTTCATGGTCTTCTACTCCTTGAGACTGTGAAACCTCACCAGAGGTTTCAGGTTAGAGATTTGCGCTTGTCCTGCTTGGATTTAATCCCCTACTGGTTACCCTTCTGATCTGCCTTAGTTTTGTTTTCCCAAATATACGGGCCCATCGACAGAATGCAACTGATTTATCTATACCAGATTGAAATTGTTTTTGTCCATTCTTTGGGTCGCACGCCATTCAACAACCCACCGCACCGGATCGCTGCTCAACCATTCTCTTAATCCCGACAACCTGCATCCGTTCCATCCGTTGACCGATTGGTTGATTTATTTCAGCAGCACCATCCGTCTGGTTTGGGTGAACTGCCCGACCCGCAGTTGATAGAAGTAAATCCCGGAGCTCAAGTCTTTTCCCGATTCATCTTTTCCATCCCAGGTTACCGAGACATCTCCGCTCTGCCTTTCATTGTTGACCAGCGTTCTCACCTTCTGACCTAGGATATTGTAGATGATCAGCGACACCTCGGTTCTCTTGAAGAGACTATACTTAATCATTGTCTGGTTATTGAAGGGATTAGGATAGCTCTGACGAAGCTCGAAGCGTGTGGGAAGTATCTCCTCATCTTCCGTAACCAGGGTGGGCTTTTCTAAAATCATGACGGCATATTCCACCACCGCATACAGACTCTCTACAGGGTCGTAAGCGTGGTAGTCTTGATCAGGCTGAAAATTCAGTCCGTCGAATCCGGAAATCCAGGGCAGATCCTCGCCCTGAAGATCTCTCAGAATCCATGCTCCGACATAAGGACCGACCGAAAGCGTGTCTGAAACATATGCATCGTGGGAGACGAACCCCGCGGCATTGTGAAGCGTGTCATCGTCTGGATGCGGATCATGGGTTGGCAGAACCCTTCCCCTTGCCCCGGATTCAGCGTTGTCCACTGCCGGGTCGCTCACCCCCATCCAGAGCTTCGATTCGCACGCTCCGGCAGCCGAGACATAATGCCCTCCAATTCGGTGCCATGTAGCGCCTATATTCTGCCAAAGTCCCACCAGAAGTATGACACCGGCTGGGTTCGCCATCGAGTCTGCGACTTCACGAAAGGTTGGGTTTTCCAGTTGGATGGAGTATAAATCCAAACCGTAATCTGCAAAAAGAGAATCCAGACCGGCTTTAACTGAATCCACCAGCGTTCCGCCAGCTGCGGATGGATCGGTGTGAAAATAGAAAGAGAGCAGTCGAATCAGGCTATCCGGATTGGCTATGGAGGGGATGGGATCCAGCCAGACCATACAGTTGGCCAGTGATGTGGGGCCACACATTGCCATCGAATCGGAGCCGAACTGATGTTGATCAAAGTCCGGCATGCCGCTCGGGGCCTTGGTGGTTTTAGCCATCCAATCCCAACATATATTACAGTCTATGGCTTGTGGATACCCGGTGACGCGTATGATGGCCCTTCCAGGAGTCGCCCACGGCACCCAGAAATCATACCATTCAACGTAGCTGTTATTCCAACGAACCCAGTTGTCATTGGTGTCGGGGCAATCAGTCACATCACTCATTACCACGCCGGGATAGAGAGGTTCGGTCCCGCCGGAATAAACGATTTCCAGGAAAAACGGAGAGGTAACGCAGAAGTTTGTGTCCAGATAGAGATTCAACGGGTCTCCGGGATCGTCAGAATTGAAAGCCGAATCCATCGGAATGGTGAAGGTCTTGGAATGGCTGGGCAAGCCGGGCCTGATGGTCCCGGGATTCAGCGTATCCTCGGTGGTATCGACGCTCACGATGTTCACCTTGATCTCTACCGGCCAGGTAAAGGAGCTCCCAGGACCGTCCAGATAAAGGTGCACGTTGGTCAGCTTAAAGGGATAGGTGCTGTCGAATCCGCAGAACTCCGGGTCTATGTAGATTGCCATCCCGTCTCCTGCCTCCAACCAGGGGAAATAGAAAGTGGCTGAGCCGTCATCATATTGAATTGTGCAGAAGCCAAAATCACCCTTTGGAGAAAAGGATGGATACGAAACCGGACCGGGAGAAATCCGCACCGGCTGTTGTCTCTCGAAGCCATACCCGGAAGAGGCAATCAACAATACAAACCAGAGGAAGAGCAGGGTAATCCATGCAGGAACGGCAACTCTCTTGTTCAATTCACTTCTCCTCTGCTTTCAGCCAACGAGTATACAAAGTGAATACGAAAAAGACAAGAGATTTTGCGATGCACCAGCTAACAAGGTTCATGGGGAAACGGGGGCTGCGCGGACGCTGGGAAAAAGCGGCATGGCTCCTCATGAATGTTGTCCCGGACGGGTCTCCGCCATCCACAAGGAACTGATTCTGAAGGTAATCCTTAAAAGATGCTTGGGAAGAGCTGGGGACGATAATCCACAGATCCAAATGGAAATCCCCAGCAAGCACGATGAGGTTCCGGTCTTGACTCTTAACTCTTTACTCTTAACTCTTGACCCTTGCCCCTGTTTTTCAATCCTTCCCGATGGCCTTCTCGTACCTGGCTTTGGCGATCAGATAATCTGATTGCGCCTGAAGATAGTTGGTCTCGGCCAGGGTCTGGGCGAATTCGGTGTCCATCAGCTCCAGGTTGGTCAGCATGCCTTTCTGGTATTGCACCCTGGCGATACGTAGGGCCTCTTTGGCTTGCTTCACATTCTCCTGTTGGGAGAGGATATTCTCCCGGGCTAAGTTCAGATCTGAGATGGCCTGGCTGATCTCCAGCCTGATCAAATCACGGATCTGTTGGTCGGCTATGTCCAGTTGTTTCAGGTCGGATTTCGCCTGTTTCACTCTGGACCTGGTCAGAAAACCGTCAAACAGAGGAAAGCTCAAGGCCAGGGTGAAATTCCAATCCGTCTTCCACTCATCTTCGCTGTAATATGGTCTTTTGTATTCGTAATTTGCCGCTCCAAACAAGGATGGCTTGTTGCCAGCCTTTGCCAAAGCCAGAGCTTTCCTTCCGATTCTTTCTTGCTGTGACACCAGCTTAAGCTCGGAGCGATTCTTGAAGGCAAGCTCCTCGGCCTGAGATTGATCCACCTGACCCGGCTCACTCTCCAAGGTGCCTTCCAGATTCACCGAATCGCTCAAACTGATTCCCAGAAGGTTCTTCAGATTGTCCAGGGTCAGATGATATAGATTCTTCGCCTGAACCAGCGGAGGCTTGGCGTTAGCCAGTTGAACCTTCACTCTCAGCACGTCAAACTCCGGGGCGTATCCCTTATCGTATCTCTCCTGTACCGTGCTGAGATGATCCTTGATTCGGGCAATTGACCCCTCTCTCACCGTGATCAATTCTTTCGCCAAAAGAGCACCGTAAAAAAGCGATACCACGCTGAACCTAATCTCCTGTTGAGTCTTCCTGTGTTCCTCCTGAGTTAGGGAAAGACCATACCTGGCGATGTCGTAGCTGTTTTTGATTTTCCCCCAGGTGAAAACCGGCTGTTCGAGCGAGAGAACAAGGTTGTAGTTGTTCGCGGTTCCAAAGTCGATGGTCATGCCGGGCACGTCGAATCCGGGAACCCGGCCCAAACGGGTGTAGCTTCCGCTGAAGGATAGCTGGGGGTAGAACCCGGAGCGGGCCTCCTCCACCCTGTATCTCGAAGAATTGATATTCTCCTTTAGCTGAAGAAGAGTTTTATTATTCTGATAAGCAATCTCCAGGCACTGATCGAGATTTAGACTGTGCGTTTCTGCTTGAGCCGAAGCGACCAAGAGAAGTACAAAGGAAATTGCGACAATCACTTGCTTAGATCTTTCCAACATGCCTATCTCCTAAAGAGGTCTTGCTATCGATAGCTGCGCCCTTCAGGGTGCGTCTCTTCGCCCCGCCAGAGGCGGGGCGGCTACCGTCAGAGTTTCCTGTTGTCTGAACCGGACTTGTTTCTCTTGAACCACCTCTCGAAATCGTCCACCAACACGTATGCAACAGGCACCACAACCAGAGAGAGGAAGGTGGAGGTGATCAATCCGCCGATGACCGTTATTCCCATCACCTGTCTCCACTCCGCCCCCTCTCCCCAACCCAGAGCCGCGGGTACCATTCCCATGATCATGGCCATCGAGGTCATCACGATGGGACGGAAGCGAATGGGTCCGGCAGTCAAAAGGGCCTCAATTCTCTCCATCCCACGGTTTCTCAGAGTGATGGTGTAATCCACCAGCAGGATGGAGTTCTTGGTGACGATTCCGAAAAGCAGAATTATTCCCACCATGGCCTGTATGTTTATTCTCTGTCCGGTTAAGAATATCGCGAGAAACGCTCCTACCGCTGCCAGGGGCAGTGCCAGCATAATGGTGAAGGGATGCAGAAAGGAGTTGAACTGAGATGCCAAAACCATGTAGATGAAGATGACAGCCAGAGCCAAGGCCAGACCTAAATTGGAGAACATCTCCTCCATGGTTTCAGCCAAGCCCCGCATCTCAATCTTGTATCCGGATGGTAAGTTCAGCTGGGAGAGCTCCCGGTTTATGTCATCAATTATGCTCCCCAGGGGTCTGCCGGCAACGTTGGCGGTAACCGTCGCCAGTCTCTCACGATTCTGGCGCAAGATGGTGGTCGGTCCGGTGGCTTCGACAAAACTGGCTATGGCTTTCAAGGGAACCGAAGCTCCCGAGAGCGTGTGAATGCGGATAGAAGCGATATCATCTAAGTTGTTTTTCTGGGTCGGAGTTAGGCTCACCCGCACGTCTATCTCCCTATCCCTTTCCCGATACTTGGTGGCGACCGTCCCATCCACCAGCGAACGCAGGGTGGATGCAATCTGCCCGGTGGAGATGCCTAATCGATTAGCCTGTTTTCGGTCGATCACCACCTGCACCTCAGGCTTGCCTCCCCTTAGTGATCTGTCGGCATCCACCGCCCCAGGAGTATTTTCCACGATCTCCAGAACCCTCCGGGAAAGCAGGTCCAGAACATCGATGTCGGGACCCTTGATATAAAGCTCCACCGGAAGCTGTTCCTCTCCCTCAAACATTCCGATCATGGAGACCTTAGACTTTATTCCGGGAAATTCAGCCAGCATCCTTCTGACCTCCTCCTCCACTTCGGGAGTATGTTTTTCTCTCTCATCCACCGGAATCAGCTCCACCCTCAAGGCCGCCTGGTTGGCGGCACCCATGTTCAATCCTACAGTGGTGAATACCGCCTTCACCTCCGGTATACCTAAAAGCATGTCCTCCAACTCGGCCGTGATCCTTTCTGTATTTGAAATGGAACTACCTATGGCGGTTTCGATCTCCACCCTGAACTCTCCCCGGTCTCCTTCCGGAAACAGCTCCTTGCCAATGAAGGGGATTAAGCTAAGGCTCAACAAGAACGACACCCCGGCGAGAGTCAAAACCACGGTTTTATGATTAAGCGACCAGACCAGCAACTTGCGATACTCCCGATTGACCCGACCGTAAAACCTATCGAAAGGACGAAAGAGCTTCTTGACCAAGCCCTCCTCGCCCTTTTGCCGTCCCAGGAATCTGGCGGAGAGCATGGGTGCCATGGTGAATGAGTCCCAGAGGGAATACATCACCGCGAAGGTGACGGTAAAAGCAAAAGCCTGGAAGAACTTTCCTATGATTCCACCCATATAGGCCACCGGCAGGAACACCGCCGCTATGGAGAAGGTACAGGCCATCACCGCCAGCCCCACCTCGGAGGTTCCGAAGCTGGCCGCCTTCTCCGGCTCCATCCCTGTTTCTATATGTCTGAAAATATTCTCCCGTACCACTATGGCATCGTCGATTAAAATCCCCACCGCCAGGGAAAGCCCCATCAAGGTCATCATGTTTATGCTGTAACCCAGAGCATACATCAGCATGAAGGTGGCGAAGATGGACGTGGGAATGGCCAGAGCAGCGATGATTGTCGACCGGATGTTTCCCAAAAACAGGAACACCACGATGGTGACGAACAGCGCGCCCAGAAACAAGGTGCGCATGGTGTCGTCTACCGATCGACGGATGTACCTGGATTGATCCGCGGCGATCTCTATGGTCGTTCCGGCGGGAAGCTCTTTCTCCAGGTTTTTTAGAGTCTTTTTCAGGTTATCGCATACCTTGACCGTATTCCCCCCGGACTGCTTTCGCACGATGAAGGATACCGACGGCCTGCCATTCAGCTTGGCTATCTCCCTCAGCTCTTTGAAGCTGTCCTTGACTCTGGCAACGTCCCGCAAATAGATGGGAATCCCCTGCCGGCTGGCCACGATTATGTCATCGATCTGGTCCGGGCTTTCGAACTCACCGGTGGTGCGCAGGATGATCTCGCGCGGTTCCTGATTCATTCGCCCGCCCGGAACGTTGAGATTTTCCGAGGCCAGCGCCTGTATGATCCTTTGGACGGGGATATCGTAGGCTTCCAGCTTGCGGCCGTCCAACTCTACCCTGATCTCTCTCTCCAATCCCCCGATCAGTTCAACCCCGGCGACCCCCTCGGTCTGTTCAATTCTATTCTTGACCTTATCTTCAGCCAGATCTCTTAACTGATTCAGGGGCATGTCACTGGCAAAGCCGAAGACCATCACCGGAGTAGCGGAGACGTCGAAGCGCACGATGGTCGGCTCCTCCACCCCCTCGGGCAGTTGATCTCTGATGGTCGACATCTGTTCCCTTACGTCCTGATCTGCCTCCCTGACCTCGACCTCCATGTGGAATTCGAGAAAGACCTGCGAGTACCCTTCGGCCGAGGTGGAGTAGATGTTCTTCAGTCCGGAGACGGAGCTCATTCCCTCCTCCAGCTTCTCGGTCACCTGATTCTCAATCTCTTTGGCCCCTGCTCCCGGATAGATGGTGGTGATGGTTATGAAGGGGAAGGAGACATCCGGCATCAAATCGATGGGGATGCGGGTATAGGAGATCCATCCCAGCACCATGACTGCCAGCACCTGCATCACGATGAAGACCGGCCTGCGAATGGATAGGTCAGGCAGGAACATTACTTCCTTCCTCCCTTTGGAGAAACCACCTTAACCGGCTCGCCGTCCTTTACCAGATATTGTCCGGTTAAGATGAGGGAATCGTCTTCAGCCAGCCCGCTTTGTACCTCGATCCAACCGTCCTGGGAGAGGCCGGTTTCTACCATGCGGGATATGGCCCTCCCGTCTGAAACCACGAAGACCTTTTTCTCTCCGGTCTCCTCGACGATGGCATGAGCGGGAATCAAAACGATATCTTCCTTTGTGCCCAAAGCTATCTCCACGTCGGCAAACATGCCCGGTTTCAGAAGATGTTTGGGATTTGACAGGCCGATCTCAACCCGGGCGGTTCTGGTACGCTGGTTAACCATCGGGCTGATCAAGCTTACTTTTCCAGAGAACGTCTTCTCAGGATACGTATCCACCTTTACGGTTGCATCCTGCCCCGCCCTTATCTTTCCTAAATCCTCCTCCACAACGTTCACCACCACTTTTACTTTATCCATGTTTATGATTCTCATCAAGGCGGTACCCATGCCTGGACCGGGAGAGGGAGGACTAACCTCCGCCCCCTGGTCTAAGTAGACTATCCCCACGATTCCATCCATCGGCGAGATCACCTCCAGCGGTTCGAAGCGCACCCCATCCACGTCCCGATCCACCCGAGCCACCACCTGACCCTTTTTGACCCGATCGCCCTCTCTCACCTTCAGATCCGAGAGCTTTCCCGAAGCTTTAGGGAAGACATCCACTTCTTCTTCTCCCTTAACGTCCCCGACGAAACTCAGGGAAAGGGTCAGGCTCCGCTTCTCCACCAGCTCGACCTCCACCGGGGTACTTCTCTCTTCCGTTTTCGTCTCCTGCAAGCGGGCGCGTTCAAACACCACCTTCGCCCGGTAAGCGATCAAAACCACAACTATTAAAACTATCAGAATCAGTATGAATTTCTTCATTTCCCTCTCCCTG
>CBDUQU010000134.1:0-7918 GCA_965369445.1 uncultured bacterium
TTTCCTCCAATAGTAGGTCTTTAATTTCGGTTCGGATCGGGATCGTACCCGTATCCGCCACAGTTTGGAACAGGTGCGCAACCTCGGTTTCAGCAAAAAGACCAAAAAATTAATTAACGAATACCTAATGACGTATAATGGATTTTTATCCGTCATCCTTCATTCGTCATTGGTCATTGGCCATTCGTCATTAGTCATCCTTCATTCGTCATCCAGATTCTCCTATCCCTTCTTCTTTATGTCATAAAGCTGTTTTGCCTTCTGGGCGATGTGCTCGGCGGAGACCTCGAACTCCTTTATCAACTCCCAGGGCTTTCCCGATTCACCGAACCTATCCTTGACCCCGATCATTCCCAAAAGCATGGGTTTCTTGTACAAATCGGGTGCCTGAGAAACGGTGGCGCTTATCCAGTTACCGAATCCGCCCACCTGATGCTCCTCGGCAGTGACGATGATGCCGGTCTCCAGTGCCGCCTTGATCACCGGCTCCTTGTCCAGAGGTTTCAGCGTATGCACGTTTATGATTCTGGTCTCAATGCCGAAATCCTCCTTCAGAATCCACGCCGCCCGCATGGCTTCCGGAACCTCGGGGCCACAGGCAATTATGGTCAGATCCTCATTTTCTGAGGTGTACTCGGACGCTAATTTCACGTCAAAGGCATCCTTGAAATTGTCTTTTTCTCCTCTGTACCTGTAGAGATTCGCTTTCCCGAATTTGAAAGGGGTTTTCTCATCCGTGACGATAGGCGTTGCCTCCCGGGCGAATCTGACGTACTTCGGTCCCTTGATTTCAAACAGGAGCACCTCAGTAGCTTTTTCAGTTTCGATCGAATCACAGGGAACCGACACATGCATATTCGGCAGCCCACAGATCTGGAAGAGATCCTCCAGTGCCTGGTGGGTGGCACCGTCCGGCCCCACGGAGACGCCACCGTGCGCTCCGGCGATCAGAACGTTGAGATCTCCGTAACATACCGTGGTTCTAATCTGGTCTAAGTTTCTTCCGGCGGCGAATACCCCATAAGTGCCGAACACCGGGATCATCCCTTCCTTGGCCAGCCCGGCCGCCACGCCGGTACCGCTCTGTTCGGCAATTCCCATGCTTAGGAATCGATTTTTTCTCTCCGGATGCTTCTCGTGAAACTGGCTGATGGCGATGGAACCGGATATGTCCGCCCCCAAGCAGACCACTCTGGGATCGTCTCCTCTTTTGTCCAGGGCGCGACCGAAGCCCTTGCGGGTGGGATCCATCTCCACCTTCATCTTCTCCTGCATGTTCCAGAAGTAATCTTTACCGAATCTGGGCATCTTTGCTTCCAATTTCTTGGTCGCCTCAGCTTGATAATCGCTTGCCTTCTTATCCAGCTTGTGATGATCGAGCTTCTTGTCGACACCCAACTGCCGCAGGGCTTCTTCCATCTGTTCGCAGACGGGCGACTTTCCGTGCCAGCCCGCCACGTCTTCCATGAAATCGACGCCTTTGCCCTTGACCGTGTGGGCAATAATCACGGTTGGTTGGCCTTTATGGGTTTTGGCCTTCTCCAGCGCTTCCACGATCTGTTTCATGTTGTGCCCGTCTATCTCGATTACGTTCCACTTGAAGGCCTTGTACTTATCCACTATGGGTTCGATGTCCATAACGTCCTTTACCCAACCGTCGATCTGCAGGCGGTTCTTGTCCACTATGTTGATCAGATTGTCCAGCTTAAAATGGCCCGCCTCCATGATTGCCTCCCACATCTGTCCCTCCTGATGTTCTCCGTCTCCGGTAAGACAGAAGACGTGGTAGTCTTTGTTCTTCAGCTTCCCTGCCAGGGCTATTCCATTGGCGATGCTCAAACCCTGCCCCAGCGAACCCGTGGAGACTTCCACCCCCCCAAGCTTCAGCCAGTGGGGATGTCCCTGAAACGGGCTGTACAGTTTCCTGAGCTTGACCACCTCCTCCACGTCGAAGTAGCCAGCCATTCCCAAGCTGAGGTAGAGCGACGGCGCCTTGTGACCGCTGGACCAGATGATTCGGTCTCGCCCATCCCAGGAAGAATCTTTGGGGTCATGGGCAGCCACATGCAGATATAGGGCCGCCGTAATATCCATGATGGACATGGTCCCGCCAGCGTGTCCGGACCCCGCCGCACACAGGGAGATCATGTTGTATCCCCGCATTAACTTCGCGGCCTCGGCCAACTCTTCTATGCCGTAGTTTTTCCTTATCTTACCTGTCTTGGAGTCAACGATAGGCATTTCTCCTCCTGAAGTCGAAAACGTTCATCGATCAAATCCAGAAACCATTAAGGTTCATACGCTTTGCTCTACACCTACGCTTGTGAATTTCGTAACATACTCTCAGAAAATACGGTTTTTGGAATTCTTGTCAACTCTTTTCGTAAAAGTTTCCAGCAGGGATTCCATCCTGAGATTCGCAGAACTTCTGTCAAACGGTCGCGTCGTCCCTAACCAGAAAGACTCGGATGTATGCTTTTTGGATAATCTTGAGGAAGGCTTGTGGTCAAGAGCGCAAGGGGAGGAGTGACACAGTGCGGTGAGTCAGCCTGCCCGGAAAAGACTGCGGTAGAGTTGCTTCAAATCAAGGCTTCACTCTTCCACGCAGCCCCTCTGCAAGATCGGTCCGCCGCGATAGAGGTAATTCATCAAATAGATGATGTCGCCCACGGTGATGACGCAATCTCCGTTTACGTCGCCGGCCGATGGGGGATCAGGAACCGGCCCCAGCCTGTAGAGATAGTTGACCAGATACACCATGTCTCCCACGGTGACCACGCCGTCGGCGTTGGCATCGCCGTAAACATAGGTGTACCCGGATGCCAGCACCAAGGCAGCGTAACAGTTTATCCGACCGTGACCCAGTTCCAGGCTTTTCCCTGTTTCTATATAATACTGGTAGTCTCCCACCTGATCCGCGCTCTCCTCAATAATCTCTCTCAGCTCAAAGGCATTGAAATTCGGCTCTATGGAGAGCAACAGGGATGCCAGTCCGGTGACCATCCCGCAGGACATGGAGGTGCCTGCCATGTAGCCGTAAGTTTGGGTAAGGAAGTAGGGCGAACCGTTCAGGGTTACCGGGTAATTGGGAGTGGTGGACATAACGTCATTCACGTCCCAGGGTGTGCCTCCGCCGCCGGGGGCAGCAACGCATGTGGACGGACCACAGTTGGAGTAATCAGCCAGCCGATCCGTGCAGGTGGTGGCGGAAACCGCTATCACGTTGAGATAGTCATCCGAATAGTGAGCCGGGTACAGGACCGAATCCCCCATCCCGTTGCCAACTGCTGCCACCAAAAGCACGTTGCTGCTGTCGGCGTATCTGACCGCCTCCTCCTTGGCAAAGGAGTGCAGTCCTCCGCCGCTGTAATTGATCACCCGGGCACCGTTATCCACTGCGCTGATGACGCCGTTCTTGAAGGTGTTGTGAGTTCCGACTCCCGAGTAGTCGAATACCTGGTTGATGAGAATCCTGCAATTCCAATCCACCCCTGCTATACCCGCCTCATTATTGGTCATGGCCGCTATGAGTCCAAGGACGTGAGTCCCGTGCCCGTAGTTGTCCCTAACCCCGTCACCATCCCCGACTAAATCCTCGCCCAGTACATATCTGGAGCTACCGCTTAAATCCGGGTGATAAAGGAAAAACTGCAGCAGGGGTATTCCCGAATCGATGATTGCGATTAAGATATCCGGACTGCCCGTGCTTAGGTCCCAGCCGGCCGAGGCGTTGATGTCCGCGCCAGCGGTCCCTCCCGGAGGAAGCTGCCCGTGGTTATAAAGCGCCCACTGGACGTCGTTGGCAAAGTAATAATCATTGGGAGGATAGCATGCTCTGTCGATCATGTTCGGCTCTGCGAACTCAATCAGATCGCTGGAGTTCAGATTCTCCAGTACCAGAAAAACATCGGCCGGAGCCTGTACTTCCAGCTTTCCCATTCTCAGCCTGTCGGGACCCTCCACCAGCACGGATTTAGTCTCGGTGAGAAGAGGAAGCAGATGGCTTGACTTCACCCCCGGCTTCATCTTAAAGAGAATCTCCCCCTCCACGTACTCTATCTGCCTGCCCATCCACGTCCCTGTCAGGATGTCTTTTCCATTGAATGTTGCAGGATAAAGAGGCCCCGCCAGGAAGATTACGCCGATCAGACACAGCGCCAATGCTCTTCTTATCACCATACCTCCAGCTTTCTCTTAATAACGGGACTCTCTAATAGTTAAACGACACCAAGCTCGTATAAATGAAGCATTCGTCTCAAAAAAAACCTGCCGGACATCCGGCGGCGTTTCTCCCGTAGTTCTGGAGAACGCTCATCTTACGCACACCCGATCCCCGGGAGGGGACCACCCCTATAAAGATAGTTCAAAAGAAAGATAACGTCCCCCAGATCCACCACGCAGTCTGCGGTAGGGTCGCCCAATCTCAAGGGATCGGGAGCAATTCCTCCTCTGAAGAGATAGTTGACCAAGAAGACCAAGTCAGCCAAGTCTATTACTCCATCGTCGGTCACATCTCCGGTGTGATTAACCAGAAACCGGGACAGTTTAAGGGTCGGATCACCCGAAAGTGTCATTCCGTAGAACCAGGGGCGAGATTCCCCTCCAGCACAGGTCTCTATGTCGTTTATGCACCACGAGAGAAAAGCCTCTCCGAACGTTGCCCCATTTCCCAAAGGCTCATAGTAATCATAAAAACACAGCATGCTCCCGGTCTTCGTCGAGCCGATCGACACAAGACCGTACTCGCCCTGAAAGATGTACCAGTTCCTCATGTCATCCTCTTCCACGAACCGGCTGTTTGAGCAGGCGAAGAGGTTATAGAAGTGGACCTGGACGTCAATCTGCTCTATCTCGTAGTTGTGAAAAAGGGAGTATTCGTAGGGTTCGGTTCCCCAGTAGAGATAATGTGCCCAAGGGGAGGAGTGAGAGCAGATAAGCAGGTTCTCGTATTGATTGCCCGTGCTCTCTCTCACCCTCTGCATGTAATCTTCCCGGTTGGTTTCATAGGGATCGATGACCGCGTCTGTGACAGGATAAGCCAAGGCCACCTCGTTCTCCCATCCATAAATACACCAGTCGTTATCTATATAAGCCAATGCCTTGTCTTGGAGTCTGAGTTCTCCGGTTCGATAACGGTGATTCTTGTCCAGATAATTGTTCATCATCACCGCCTCGTTGGCTCCGTGATCGGTGAGATTAACAGCCAGAAGCCTTCCCACCCAGATATCTGCCTCCATGTCTCCGACTCCATCGTCGTGTCCCTCGTAGAGCCCATTTGAATCGTGGTCGAACCATCTCCCGTCCAAATCCATAAAGAAAAGGTCTATGGGAAACTCCTCGTAGTCCCACACGGTCATCTCATACCAGGCCACTGGGAGATCACCTATGAGTATGGCACCTGCTATGCCCCGGCTGTTCCACTCCGAGATCAGTATGTCCTTCAGACCGACCTCGTCTCCATTATTGTAAGCAGTGTAGACGTTGGGAGAATAGCCGTCGCTCTCCAGATCGGAGATGAAAATAGAGAAGGAGCTCTGGATGGTGAAATGCAAATAGTTGTTTATCACGATGCAGACGGGCACCTCGCCCTTACTGCCCGCGTAAACCAGCCTGGCGCCAAGGTGTTGGGCGAATTCTCGACTCTCTCGATACTCTTGGTAGGTGATCGGTTCTCTGTACGGGTCCATCCAGCGGAGACGGGTTACCTTGGAGTAGTCAAAATCAGACTGAGCCCAAAGGCTACCGACGCACGATAGCATCACTCCCGCCACGAGAATAACCGTAAGCTTTTTTTTCAACTCGATCTCCTTTGTCTGAGGACCTCCGTTAACTGCTGATCTTCTTTCACCATGAGTCGCCGGTTATTCACAACCTATCCCGGGGGCCGGTCCACTCCTATAGAGGTAATTTAAGAGAAAGATCACGTCTCCCAGGTTGACGACGCAGTCCGCGGTCGGATCACCCAACGACAGCGGATCCGGAGCGGTTCCTCCCCTGAAAAGGTAGTTGATCACGAAGACTACGTCGGCTAAGTTTATTACTTCGTCGCCGGTGACATCCCCGGTGTGATTGACCAAGAACCGTGACAGCCTAAGGGTCGGATCGCCCAGAAGGGTCATCCCGTAAAACCAGACCCGTGAATAAACTCCGTAACAGCTCTCCATGTTGTTTTCGCACCAGAAGAGAAAAGCCTCCCCGAAACTCAACCCGTCACCCAGGGGTCCATAGTAATCGTCAAAGCAAAGCATGGCTCCGGATTTGGTCGAGCCGACGGACAAAAGGCCGTAGGTGCTCTGAAAGATGTACCAGCTCCCCATATCATCCTCTTCCACGAACCGGCTGTTGGAGCAGGCGAAGAGGTTGTAGAAGAGGACCTGAACGTCTATCTGCTCAATCTCATGATTGTGAAACAGCGAGTAATCATATGGCTCCGTCCCCCAGTGAAGATAGTGTGCCCAGGGGGTGGAATGGGAGCAGATGAGCAGATTCTCGTATTGATTGCCCGTGCTCTCTCTCACCCTCTGCATGTAGTCCTCCCTGGTGGTCTCAAAAGGATCCGTAACCGCATCCGTGACGGGATAAGCCAAAGCCACGTCATTCTCGTATCCATACATGCACCAATCGTTATCTATGTAAGCTAATGCCTTGTCTTGGAGTCTGAGTTCTCCGGTTCGATAACGGTGATTCTTGTCCAGATAATTGTTCATCATCACCGCCTCGTTGGCTCCGTGATCGGTGAGATTAACAGCCAGAAGCCTTCCCACCCAGATATCTGCCTCCATGTCTCCGACTCCATCGTCGTGTCCCTCGTAGAGCCCATTTGAATCGTGGTCGAACCATCTCCCGTCTAAATCCATGAAGAAAAGGTCGATTGGGAACTCCACGCGATTTCCGCCATACTCCGGTGGATGGGTCATCTCATACCAGGCGACCGGCAGATCCCCGATCAGAATCGCACCAGCCACCCCCCGGCTGTTCCACTCCGAGACCAATATGTCCTTGAGGCCGACCTCGTCTCCATCGTTGTAAGCCGTGTAGACGTTGGGAGAGTAGCCGTCGCTCTCCAGATCGGAGATGAAAACAGAGAAGGAGCTTTCAATGGTGAAATGCAGCAGGTTGTTTATCACGATACAAACCGGCGTGTCTCCCTTGCTTCCCGCGTAGATGAGTCTGGCATCAAGGCGTTGGTCGAACTCTCGACTCTGCCGATATTCCTGATAGGTAATCGGGTCTCTGTACGGGTCCATCCAGCGAAGCCAGGTCACCTTGGAGGAGTCAAGGTCAGACTGAGCCCAGATGCCCCCGCCGATCAAAGCAATCAACCCTATGGCGAGAAAAACCACCAACGTCCCTCTCATTTTTCTCTCCTTTGCTCTGTTATCCGTTTAATCCGTTCCATCCTTCAGGCTACGCCTTCAGGACGAGTCCGTTCACGGTGAATCCGTTCAGGATGAATCCGTTGACCGCTCTCTTCTACGGACACCCCGCCCGCGGTCTCGGTCCTCCCTTGAAGAGATAGTTGATCAAGTATACCACATCGCCCAGATTGACTTCACAGTCTCCATTGACATCGCCTGACGATACAGGCTGTGGTGACGGGCCTCCCTTAAAGAGGAAGTTGATCAGGAACACGACGTCTCCCAAGTTTACGGTGCCATCCCCGGTGACGTCGCCATAGTTCTCCAGACGGAAGCTGAATACCTGGGTCGACCAACTTGTCTCACCCCACGGGTCCTGCGTCTTAACCTTCCACCAGTAGACCAGACCATCCTGCTCAGGTGAAGCTGTACCTTCGCTTGAGATCAGACTGTCGGTGACCAGCGTTGACTCCGGAGCGAACTGGTCGGAGGAACTCACGTACAGAGTGTAAGTCACTTGATCAGAGGGGTTGGGGTCGAAAGAGTCCTCCCAGTCGAAG
>CBDUQU010000135.1:0-7797 GCA_965369445.1 uncultured bacterium
ATTCCCAGCCGATATCGCCGGGAATGTACTCCGCGTCCAGGTCTATCTTGTCCAGTACGATCTTGGCCGCATTCAGAACCTCAACTCCGATACCATCTCCGGAAAGCCAGGCAATTTTGTATTTTGCCATGAAAGACGTCCTCCTCTGGGTTACACGAGCAGTCTGTGATCAACTCAAGGGATTAGCCAAAGCCGCATCACACGGCTGAATCCATTTAGCTCTCAGTGAATCCGACCATCCACCATAAATAGCGCAGGGCATTTGGGCCCTGCCAACCTCGCTTTTCCGACCTTTATGTTAAGTGAGATCTAAGAGTGTTCCTAAAACTGAACATCCAGAGAAACGTAGTGTACGTCGCCCAAATCTGACTTGTAGGGGACGAACGCATAGTCAATTGAGTAATTTCTGAACTTCACTCCCATTCCAAATGAAATATCCTTTTCGTCATACCCGATTTGATAACCCAATCTCAGTTTCAGGGTCTGGTGTAAACCCCCTTCTCCACCCAGATGTATTTTCGTATCGTCGTCTCTCGGTTTGACCACATCCAGGCTCATGGTGAAATCGCTCAGCCAGTGTTCTCTTTCGGCGAAGTAGCTCATTCCTGCCTTGTACCGGGTAGGAAGCGAATAGGCTTCTTTCTCGAATTTCATTTTCGAGCCCAGATTCAATATAGCGGCTCCGAAACTAAGATTCGCCAAAATAGGTCGTCCACTGCCGGAGAAAGGGGAGCAGATGCCGCCTAAATCGAATCCCAATCCGTTGGCTGAGGAGACGTCGATCTTCTCGTAAATCCATTTGACGGTAATTCCTGCGGCACACTTGTTTTTCAAATCCCGGGCGTAAGAAAAGGAGAGAACCACGTCATGAGCGTCGAAAAGAGCAAGCGGTTCGGCGGTCGGTTCCTCTCGCCTTTCGATATCCGGAACCTTCCCCAGTGAGAGACTCAACCCGAAGACATTGCCACCGGCTCTGAAGGCAGAGGAGAAATGCTCGGCACTTACGTCCTGAAACCACTGGCTGTGGGTCAAGCTGACCTGTGTCCCTTTTACGCCGGAAATCGAAGCCGGATTCCAAAAGGGCGTGGTAACCCCGTTTGAGAAAGACACGAAAGCCTCCCCCATCCCCACAGCCCTTGCGCTGGCTCCGAGCTTCAGAAAGCTCAAAGTAGACGTTCCGCTTTTGTCAGTCTTGGAACTGGCTTGCGTGGCCATAAAGGCGCAAAGCAAAAACAGGCTGGCAATAGGTAATATGACCTTATTCTTCAATCTTTTCTCCTTGATTCGGTTCAAAACTGTCTCTTCTGATTCCGATCGGCGTCTTGACGGACAAATCTCAAAAGACCTCTTTCTCTTCATTGTTTCGGCCGAACACAGGGTTACCTTCCATCAATCCCCTGTGGTTTTCGGAGATTCTCCGGCAAAGTCTCTCGCACGCCCGGTCTTCGGGCTCTCAGAACTCAAATTGCAGTGAGATCAGGTGATCTGCGCTGTCATCCGCCCGGCTGGTGACGAAGGCGTAGTCGAAGCCCAAGGTGGCGGACTGAATCTCCTGCCTTAGTCCCAGGCCAAAGGTGAATGAGCCCCTGTCGTATCCCATTCGTCCTGCAACGTTCTCCAGTGCCCAGCCTTCCACGCCCAGATGAATCTTCTCCTTCTGTTTTTCGTTTTTCTCAATCTCGGAGGAGAGCAGGACTCTGTCGTTCAAGAGAAGATAGGAAGCCCCCATCCTCACATTGAACGGAAAATCTTCCTCGACCGAAGAGCCAAGAACGTCGGGATTGTGGCGGGTCCAATAATCTCCCGAGGTCCAGGAGTATTTCATTCCCAGATTCTCGACAGCCAGTCCCAGCCTCAGCTCTGGCGTTGGTCTTCCCATGGCAGAGAAGCCGAAACCGACTCCGTATGCGCTGATATTGGCCAGATTGAACTGGATATACTCTATGGTCAGCCCTACCGAGAACTGCTCTATGATCTTGCGTCCAAAAAGCATCTGGACTGCATTCTGATAATTCGATATCTCCCCGGTGGGGTTCCCGTCACCATCTCTGCCCATAACGTCCGTAACCCCGGCATTGATCCACGCCAGTGCAATGGTAGCTTCATCCCGCACGGGTTGGTTGTAAACCACGTAGCTTAATCTCCGGTCCTGGGGCATCTTTCTGTAAAAGGTTCCGAAGGTGCGCTTGGTGATCTGAACCAGGCCGGCGGGGTTAAAGAACCCTCCGGTGGCATCATCCGCCACCGCCACGAAGGCGCCCCCCATCCCCAGTGCCCGGGCTCCGAACCCCAGTTGAAGGAAGGGACCCGCATAACCTCCGTCTCCGGTTTCGGCAAAGGCCGTCGGGCAAAACGTCATGAGTATCAGCAATATCTTGAGGAGAGTTGTTCTGAACATCTTGATTCTCCTTTTATTTATCTCGCTCAATTGGCCTGCGAAGGCTATTTCAGAATCACCAGCTTTCCCCATTCTGTCTGGCCACCGGGAGCTTGGACCTTGAAGAAGTAAACTCCGTTGGCAACCACGTCTCCCTTCTCGTTTCTCCCGTCCCAGAATTCATCATACCACGCACCTCCCAGTACATCCTTGCCGTCCGCCAGTGTAACGACCAGGTTCATGGCGAAGTCATATATCTTTACGGTAACCGGTCCGTCCCCTTGCGGGCGATAATGAATCCTCACCCGCTCCTGCAGAATCGGGGAAAAGGGCGAAGGATAGGCGTAGGTCTCGGGCACGGCTGTCCGGATCACGTCCCAACCCCAGGTCTGTCCGTCATAACTGCCTTTCACCAGCCCGTCAACGTTTCCCGCCCACACTTCCCCATCGATTATGGTCACCGAGGTAAACTCGGTGCTCCAGATAGTGGCTTGAGAGATTGGGTCCTGGTCCTCCATGTAGTTGAAGATTTCCCAATTCTCTCCCCAATCGTCTGACCTTTTCAGCCCGTCGCTGGTGGCAGTCCAGATTACTGCGTCGTCAAAGGCAAAATTCCAGACCTCATCACCCACCAGCGTGGTGTCCCAGCTGTCCCCATCGTCCGTGCTGAAGCTGGCCCCGTACCCGCCGGAGTATGCGCGCTGGGTGGCAGCCCAGATGATCTTTTCGCCGTTGTTCTCCTGAATCGCCAGAGCGACTACCCAGTTTCCGGTTATGTTGTCCGTTGGATACCAGAAATGTAACACCGTGTCAGGCACGTCCCGGTAATTGAATATAAACTTGAGGATTCCCGCAGCAGTTCCTGCCCAGATGGCTTTTTTGAACGAGTGCGCAAACTTGGTCACCTCCCAGGTCACTCCGTCATCTTTGGATCTGGCCAATCCGTCCACCGATCCCACGAAGATCATGGTGTCCAGAATCCCCGGTACCACGCAGACCGAGGTGAATTGGGAGGGTATTATCGTTTCTTCTGAGGTGGAGTCGATGATCTCAAACGTATCCCAGTTAATTCCACCATCTGTTGTTCTTTTCAATCCTTGACCCGTAGCCGCCCAGACCGTTGAGTTTTGAAAAGCAAAATCTCGCACCGGAATCAAATCCAGGTAGCTATTCCATGTTTCCCCGCCATCGGTGCTCTTATAAGCGATTCCATGAACCGTATGCGGTGGAGGATGTGGACCCGGATATCTGTAACCGCCGGCCCAAACGGACTTGTCGTTGCCATATCTTTGAATCCCGATGGAGAGAATTACATTGGTAGTCTTGCTCCCAGAGTCGAGATAATTAAAAACTGTGTCCGCCGAGTCGCCGGTGGTGAAGACGAACTTGTATATTCCGGCTCTTGTTCCTGCCCAGAGTATGGTTGTGTCAACATCAAAGGTGTCAACTGCCAGGCTGGTGAAAACATCGTTTTCCTCAAGCACATCCTCCTCGAATCTTCTTTTGGCCGATGTGTCAACGAAGACATTTTCCCATGTTTCTCCCCGGTCAAAACTGCGTATCAGTCCGCCCTTTCCACAGGCCGCCCACACCACCGTATCTGCCAGGGTTATGTCATAGGGAAGCTCTTCAAGAGAGCTCGCCTGTCCCTGATCCGGGTGAGAAGAAGCCCAGGTTGCTCCATAGTCGGTCGTATGGTTGAAATCTGCTCCAACCAGAGAAGGTAACAGACCGAAAGAGTAAGTTCCTTCTTCTTGATACAAGCCCGCCCAGAAAGACGAAGTGTCGCCTGTGAGGGAAAGAACTGCATTTGAGTTGAGCCCACTGGTTGTGTCGTAGACAAACCAGCTTTTCCCTAAATCCACGCTGGAGTGTAAACCATTCCGGGTCGCCACCCAGACCAGTTTGCCGTCGTACGCTACATCATTGATCCAATTCTTCAATCGTTTGTCCAGCGGACACAATGTATCCACCACTACCGCAAAGAAGTAGTTTCTCAGATCCTTGAAGAGCTCTTCTTCAAAATCCTCCTGGGCAGTGGAATCCACAAATACGTTTTCCCAGTTCTCCCCGCCGTCCTGTGAGCGTATCAGTCCGCCGTACCAGGCAGCCGCCCAGACCGTGGTATCGTCGATGGCCATATCATAACAGACCATCCCGGCATATCTGCTCACCTGCCACGGAATAAACCGATCCCACGTCTCGCCCAAATTCTGTGTCCTGTTGAAGCCTTTCCCGTAAGGGTACAGTTCCCCCTGAACCGACTTGTTGTACGCGGTGGCCGCCCACAGGGTGGTATCGGATACGGCCAAAGCAGAGATTATGTTCTGATTCAGACCGTTCCGCAGATCATAGAAGTTCCAGGTAGCCCCCCCGTCGGAGGTCTTGGAGATTCCTTTGGCCGTCCCCACCCAGATAATCGTGTCACCGGTAGGTAAAACCATACAGACTATGTCTCCAACGTCGTTGCTGGAAAAACCGGGAAGGGCGTCATCCAGAGTAAGATACATACCGGCCTGCGATCCGGTTGAACACAGAACGGCAGCTAAGATTAGGACTATTAAAAGTGGGTTTTTGATCATCCTCTCCTCCTGAACTTCCTTCTACTTAAAAAGGTATCAAGAATAGAAGTCAAACCGATTTGACCCAATAAAGCCCCAAAAAGCCTTTTGTCAAGCGAAATAGAGGTGATCATCTAATCGGCAACTCCTGGGAGAATTACGGGGCAGGAAAATCTGTATCCGGATTCGCGGGGAGTCTTTAATCGTCCGCACGCGAAGGCAAGAAAGAGAATCGAAAACCTGCAACCTAACCCGTCACCGACGCAAAGAAAAGAGGCGCCCTCACCAAAAAACAGGACGAATCCCACCCGTCGTTCTCCTGACACTATCCACCTACTGCACCTATATACGAGTGATCTGACGCCACAAATTTGTTGACTTGGCTAAATCTTTGTGATATGTTGTAATCGGTTAACATCCCAAATTGATCGGAGGCGAAAATGGCTGAGGATAAGTGGAGAACCGCCATAACGGAGATAAAAAAAGGGGAGATAAGGATTCGGGGATACGACATCATTAAGTTGATGGAGAAGCTCTCTTTTTCCGATGCTATCTTCCTGACCCTGAAGGGCGAGCTTCCCAAGAGAGAAGAATCGGAGATGATGAGGGCGATCTTGGTCTCCGGCATCGACCATGGTGCCACGCCGCCTTCGGTTCTCTCCACCCGCAACGTGCTCTCCGGAGGCAATTCCCTGAATGCAGCCGTAGCGGGAGGGATTCTAACCATCGGCGACGTTCACGGCGGGGCCATCGAGAGATGCGCCAGGATACTGCAGAACTGGGCCAGAAGACCCGAGGAGGTTTCTTCCCTTGCCAAGGAGCTGGTCTCGGATTTCATATACAAAAGAAGGAGAATTCCCGGTTTCGGGCACCGCTTGCATGAGACCGATCCGCGGACGGTCAAGCTCTTTCAAATGGCTACGGACCTGAATTTCTCTGGCAGACACATGAAACTGGCGCAGGCGGTGGAGGGGGAATTGTCTAGTGCCTTGGGAAAGAGACTGCCCATAAATGTTGACGGCGCCATCGCTGCAGTCACGTCCGACATGAGATTCGACTGGAGATTGGGAAAAGGCTTCTTCCTCATCTCCCGCGTGGCCGGCCTGGTGGCTCATGCTTTCGAGGAGATGGTCAGGGAAAAACCCATGCGCAGGCTGGGCAACTGGAATTTCGAATACGACGGCCCTGAGCAGAGAGAGCTCCCGGATGACCCGAAATGAGTTTCAGTCCTTCGTCCAGACCCGAGGTTGAGCCCTGCGGAGAAAGACAGCGGCTTGGGGGCGAAGCCGAGAATTGAATTCATCGCTCCTTTTTGAGTTTAGCAAAACAGTCTGAAGAGCCAAGGGAGCCTTGGGGCGGTTTCTGCGAACTCGATTCTCTCAATTGACCAGCCATCCTTTCCGCCCACCAAAAAGAAAACGCCAGCCCCGTTTTCGTCAAACAGGGCTGGCGTCATGCTCACTTGCCGATTGATTCTCGGCTTTAGAAGGTCAGCGACGCGCTGAACCTGTGGGCGCTTTCCAACCTGCCCAGATCGGCCCAGGCATAGTTGAACCCCAGGGTTCCAAAACCGCTTATCTCGAAGTTATAGCCACCGCCGAGGGCTATACCCTCTTCATCGGTTTCTATTTTGTATCCGGCTCTGATGGCCAGCCGCTCCTGCCAGCTATACTCAAATCCAAGGTTCCCTTGCTGGCCCCGGTCGCGGGTATTGTACCCGTCCAGCGCTGCCAAAAGCTTGCTGTCCTCGTTGAACTCGAAATCGTAGGCCAAGCCAATTCTGAAGGTCAGGGGCAGGGGATGGGACTCGGTGTTAAGCCTCACCTCCACCGGGGCGGTAGAAGGATCGTTGTCCTGATCTATGGTGGTCTCCAATTCGGTGCCACCAAACTTGGTGTCTGAGCCAAAGTTTCGGGTAGACATGGCGATCCTCAGGCTCCTGAAACCGGTATAGTAGAGCGTGCCGATGTCAAAAGCAACAGCCCCGGATGAGAGCTCGGAGATCTGCTCCCTTATGTACTTGGCGGTTATACCAAAGGAGAACCGGTTGGTCAGTTGGTGGGCATTGCTTATTCCCACCACCCAGCTATTTGCACCGAACATGTCTCCGGTTCCGTCCGGCTCCTCTAAGGTTGTCCTCTCCATGTCGTCCATGGTCAGAACTGCCACGTGAACCCCGATGTTTCCGAATCCGGATATCGGCCTGGAGTATGCCAGGTAGTTGTATTTGATGTCCGCGATCCAGTCGGTGTAACTGAAGGCTAAGCTGTTCTCATCCATGTCGGCAATGCCTGCCGGGTTGTAGTACAGGGACATAGCTCCCCGGGTTATAGCTGCATTTGCCCCTCCCATTCCCACCACCCGGGCGTCAACGTCCAGCTTCAGAAACTGAGCGCCGGACGTCCCCAGGTTGTCGAATTCAGAGGACTGAGCCTCCCCCACAAAACAAGCCAGCTGGGCCATCAATAATAGCACCAGGAATTTTTTCATCGCAATTTACCTCCTAAATAGCTTCACAAGTTATCGGACCACGGCGAACTTCCCGATCTTCTCCCCGTATTCTGAATCCACATAATAGATGTAGATGCCGGCGGCGATCTTCTGGTTGTTCTTGGTCAGAAGATCCCAGTTCTCATTCCCATCAAATATCGCGCTCTCATGCTCCAGAGTCTGTAGATGATCGCCGGAGAGAGTGTATATCCTGATGGTACATTTGTCGGGAAGATGGGTGAAAGCGACAACTGAATAATCCCGGCTCCGCTCCCAGGCGTTCCGCACGATATAAGGATTGGGAACCACCCTGATGTCGTCGAGATCGACCTCGTCCTCTGCGATCACCGCCTTCTTGGTGGAGAAGGT
>CBDUQU010000136.1:0-7756 GCA_965369445.1 uncultured bacterium
ACCAACCCCAGGATATGCCCAATTACGAATTTACACAATTAGCTTGACACAATGGGAGGCAATCTTGCGTGTTTTACGACTTGACTCAAGCGTAAGTTGTGGTATCTTAGAGTCGAAGAGGTCCTCCATGATCAAAGTTCTTATCATAGACGACGGGATCGACATAACCAACTACTGCCATCAGTTTATCTCAAATGGGTTCGAATACGACCACATCAGAAACGGGATCGATCTCTCCACAGAACTGAAGAAAAAAGACTACGGTCTGATCCTTCTCGACAAGAGCTTCACGAAAAATGATAAGTCCGAGCTTCTGGGTCCGGTGGAAGAGGCGGACAACGAGGGCCTCAGAATTCTGAAAGAAATCAAGAAGGTGAATCAGAGCATTCCGGTAATCATGGTCACTGCCCACGCGGATTACGACTCGATGTCCTCGGCCTTGCATATGGGAGCTTTCGACTACGTGGAATGGGATGCCCTGCAGAAGGACTACCTCTTCCTCAAGCTCAAGATGGAGAGGGCAATTCAGTGGGAGAAAAGCGCCCGGACCGAGCTGGTCGAGAAGTACAACCGGTGGGGGCTCATCGGCAGAAGCGAGCCAATGGTCAGGTTTTTCCAGCAGATGGAGACCACCCTGGATTCCGATTCTACTTTGCTTCTTCGGGGCGAAACCGGTACGGGCAAGGATCTGGTGGCGAGGATAATTCACGACCATGGTCCAAGATCCGGAAAGGCATTCGTCTCAATCAACTGTGCGGCTATCCCCCAAACCCTTCTGGAGGTCGAACTTTTCGGGCATGAGAAAGGTGTATATACAGATGCCAAAGAAAGAAGAGCAGGGAAATTTGAGATAGCAAATGGTGGCACCATATTCCTAAACGAGATAGGCGAGATTCCCCGGAATCTCCAGGCAAAGCTTCTGAGGGTGGTGGAGGATAAACAAGTGGACCGAATTGGAGCATCCAAGCCGATCACGGTGGATGTTCGGATAATCTCCGCCACTAACCGGGAGATTGAAGAAACCGTGGAAAAGGGTGACTTCCGCGCGGACCTATACTACAGGCTCAAAGTGCTTGATCTCAGACTTCCACCGCTGAAGAAGAGAATGGAGGATTTGCCGCTTCTGATCGACTATTTCATCGCACTGAAGTCAGAGACAACTGGAAAAGAAATCGCAGGGATTACCCGAGAAGCCTTGAGCTACTTATGCCGGAGGGAGTGGGTAGGGAATGTTCGGGAGTTGGAGAATCTGATCGAAAAGGCTGTGGAGAGAACAGATAGACTGATCACCCTGAAGGATCTTCTGGAATCAAAACCCGGTCCCGGCAAATCGACTGCTTCTCCTCATGATAGTTGCACAGAAGAGACGCCAGCTGAGGATTGCCCTGTGTTTAAGGGCGCGGACATGAGCCAAATCGAGAAGGTGGCGATCATAAACGCGCTCAAAACCCATCAGGGTATGGTTGAACCGGCCAGCCAAGCTTTGGGGATTTCAAAGGCCACCATGTATAACAAGATTAAACAGTTCGAACTCAACTACCTGATCAAGGGGTATGCGGAACGAGGGAAATAGAGTTATTCACAGCAGATTAAGCGGATTAAGCAGATGTCTATAGCAGAAGGGTCGAAGAAAAGTTTTTATCAGTTTAATCATGCTAATCAGCTGTGAGGGAAAGAAATACATAGCATCCTCCCAATCATCAGATCTCCCAGTCTTGGGCTGCCAGGACATCCCCTAACCCTACCTCTTGCAAGAATTTTCTCACCGGAAGCGAGAGGTACTTTCGTCTCTTCAGGGTTATTCCATATCCCAACCTGCCGAAATGTTCAGTCACCGGGATGTAGGAGAGTGAAGGGTCATCGGTAGCTTCGACAACCAGCCCCGAGACTATCGAGATCCCCTGCCCGATCTTCACGTATTCCTGAATCACCGTGGCTCCGCCGGTCTCAATCGTAAAATTGTAACTAAGGTTCTTTTCTTTGAAGACTTTTTCGATCCTTTTACGGATGGAGTTCTCCTGTTCATACAATATCAGGGGTTCCCGCACGATCTCTTGTAAGCCCACCTGCAGTCGTCCAGCCAGCCGATGATTAGCAGGCACGCAGAGAAACATCTCGTAGGACCATACTTCGAAAAAGGAGACGTCCAAGAATTCGTTCCAGGAGGTGATGATGCCAAAGTCCACATCCCCCCTGGATACCATATCCAATATCTGTGTGTCCAAAGGTCTGTTTAAGATCACCAGTCGGATCTCCGGATTATGTTTTTTGAGGGCCTGGACGATCTGGGGCAGCTTGTATTGCATTATTCCCCGGTAAGCCGCCATCGTCACGATCCCTTCAGGAGTGCCGGATAGTTCTGCGAAATGGACCTCAATGTTATCCATAGTCTGCAAAATCATGTCCACGTAGGCCATCAGGATCTTACCCGCCGGGGTCAGATGGATGCCTCGTCCCTCCCTCTCGTAAAGCTTGACCTGGAGTTCAAGCTCCAGTGCCTTCACCTGGTGGCTGACCGCCGACTGTCCGATATGAAGCACCTTTGCGGCTTTGGAGAAGCTTTTGTGCACCCCTGCCCAGTAAAAACCTTTCAACGACTGTAATTCCATGCTACCTCCTTGGAGTGCAATTACTTGCGTGACCACTGCCATTACTGTACTGTATTCTTTCCAGAGCGATGTATTAAAAACTCCATGCATAGATGAATCAGTATACGATGTTAGGCTAAGATAATACTTTGATTCATGTGTGTCAACCGATATTTTATAGTGGAGGCGGAAATTTAAGTTTAAGAAAAGGTGAGGTTTAAGCAAGACGAGAAATTGCCTTTGTATCGAGGAGGTTAGACTAAACCAGAACCTAACTTAAGGTTCTGGTCAAACTGAAAGTAAAAGAAAGGAGCTGAAAATGGTTCAGCCAATCATGTTCACGTTGAGGGCTTCGGTGGTTCCGTTTCAACTGCTCCGGCCTTTGCCCACGATCTTCGCCAGCGTGCAGGGCATCTGCGGAGAAGAGGCTCTCCCGGAGATGCCTGTTAGGGTGAGAGAGGAGCTTGACTCTCATTTAGGCTGCCTGTCGGGAATGTTGAATGCTCTCTCGGAGATGAAGGCTCTGCCGCAGGCCGATCACGAAAGGCTCTCACAGATGATAAGCGGAGTAAGGGAGGCGAAGACTAGGTATCTGTGCGAGAAGACCAGTCTGCTCAACAGCGGCTTGGAGCAGGTCTGTGAGCGGCAGAAAACGCCGATTAAAGAGGAATGCCGTGCTCATCCGGCCATGTTTCGAGACCTTTACCGCAACGTGGTGCGGGTGAAGAAGCTCTGTTTAATCTGCCACGATGAGCCCAACGAGAGGATCTCGAGCCTGAAAGATACCCTCAGCCAGCGTTGCTATTATGACGTTGAGACCAGATCTGAGGAGTCGATCAAGTCCGAGTCGGTGAATTCCGACTTCGTGATCTACGCCCCGTCCCAGCCGGCTGGAGAGGTCTATTTTGACGGCATGCCCAAGGCGGGAATCCCGCTTCTTTTGATGATCGAGTTGGGCAAGAAAACTGAGGAGTGTTCCATTGCCGATCTTCGCAGGGTGTTCCAGCACCAGCAGAATAACATCGACGTGTTGTACTCGCCCTTCCCTCCTATTCGCCTGTTCCAGAAGATCGACATAGCCTACGTTCAGAATCTGTATAAAACGAGTTGAGGTTGGAAAGATTACATATTGCGTCGGGGCATCTTACCCCGACGCATGGCAAGGCCAGCGGTGAGGGCACCCCTGGCCAATACGTAAACCGCTGATTCTCTTAGCGGCGTCTCACACCAGAACCTAACTTAAGTTAGGTTCTGGTTACGTCTCTCGGTTTCTCGTTCGTTCCCGTCTAACCTCTCAATTTCTTAGCCAGCAAGGCCACACGTCTTCCTAGTTTCACAGCATTCGAGGCGGTTTCTGTGTCCGGCGCCCCGACACATGCTACACCGTAGTGGCCAGTGGCATCCAGGGGATCGCCGACGATGATCATGCCGTATATCATCATGGCCTGGATGATGGAGAAGATGGTGGTTTCCTTGCCACCTGTCGGATCTCCTGCGGTGGTAAAGGCGGCGCCGATCTTATCGCCCATCTTCTGTCGAATGCTGACGAAGTCGTCAAAGATTTGTTTCATCTCGGCGACCATCGCTCCGAAGTAAACCGGCGACCCGGCTATGATTCCATCAGACCTGACAAAATCCTCTTTGGTGACTTCAGATACCGGTTTGAGCACAAGATCGACGCCATCGATCTCCCTAACACCCTCGGCTACATGCTCGGCCAACTTCTTGGTATTCCCGGTCCGCGAATAATACATTACTAAAACCTGCACCTGTTTCTCCTTTTGCTTTGGGGATTGAAGATTCGAACTTCTTATGTTCTTGTTTTGCGAAACGACAGCCTGTTCCAAGTATATAATGGCGGAGGGTGCAGGATTCGAACCCGCAAGGCCTTGCGGCCGGTGGATTTCAAGTCCACTGCCTTACCAGTTAGGACTAACCCTCCGCGCGTCGCCGGTCCGCAGTCGACCGTCCTTCGACTTCGCTCAAGACAAGTCCGCCGTCGACGGCCCGCGCCTCCCCACCGCCCAATACTAATATCGAATGTTGCTGGGCAAATGCAAGAAAAAAGTTGAGAAGAAGATCAATTGCGCATTAAACTGGTGGCATTCTCGAACAAAATGGGCGGGACTCTTAGCTGGTAAGAGCTTGTTACTGGTGGGAGACTTCGGTCCTGGGTTTCCTGGATTCTTTGAAATCTTCTTTGTATTTGTTTATCAATCGGTGCAGCTCCACTCGGTGCATCCTGGCTTCTTCGGCGGCTTTGGAGACGACGTCGTTGTTCTTGGTGAGAATATGGTTCAGGAAGGATTTCTCTATCTCCTCGACCGCTTTCTTCTTCAAGGCCTTCAGCTCTCCATAGTTTTGCGGAATCTTGATCTTGTAATCGAAGTCATTTCCTTCAAACAGGGTCTTGGGAAGCTCCTCCTTGGTGATCCATTCGCCCTGGGCCAAGATTACTGACCGCTCAATTATGTTCTCCAACTCTCTGATGTTGCCGGGGAAGCTATAACGTGTGAGAATGCTCAAAACTTCGGGATCCACTCCTTTGATCTTCTTCCCGTTTTTCTTACCGAACTTGAGGGCGAACGATTCAGCCAACGGTTCGATGTCGAGCTTCCTCTCTCTCAAGGGAGGGAGCTTGATGTTGATCACGTTTATCCGGTAGAACAGATCCTCTCTGAATTCATTCTCCTTGACCCGCGAGAGAAGGTCTTTGTTGGTGGCGGCAATGATCCGGACGTCCGATTTCTTCAGTTTATTGGAGCCCAACGGCTCAAACTGACGAGACTGCAGAAACCTCAAGATCTTCACCTGCAGAAGCGGGCTCATCTCGCCAATCTCGTCTAAGAAGATTGTGCCACCGTTTGCTCTCTCAAATTTCCCCGGCTTTCTCTGCTCCGCACCGGTGAAGGCGCCCTTCTCGTATCCGAAAAGCTCGCTTTCCAAGAGGGTCTCCGGTATGGCGGCACAATTGATGGGGACGAACGGCTTTTTGGAGCGGCTGCTGTTGAAATGGAGTGCCCGGGCCAGAAGCTCTTTTCCGGTGCCGGATTCGCCTTCGATTAAAACCGTGGCGTCGGTATCCGCCACGTCCGCAACCGTCTTGAGTACCTCCACCATCTGGGGGCTGTTTCCCAAAATCTCGTCGAAGTTGAATCTCCCCCGCAGATCCTGCAGAAGCTTCTCCTGCGACTCCTTAAGCTCGGTGAAAAGCAGGTTGTTCTCAAGAGCCACCCCCACTCTTTCACCCAGGGAGGTCAAGAGCGAGGCGTCGTCCGGGGTGAAGTAGGAATCTGTCTTGGTATCATCCAGATACATCACGCCCAGGACCTTGTCCCTTGACTTAAGGGGGACGCAGAGAATAGAGGAGGTTTCGAAGGAGCCACTCTCCTTTTCCTCCTCCGGTTCCGAGATTAAAAGCTGGGTGATGCAGATGGCATTGCCGGTTTCCGCCGCTACCTCTACCACCTTCTTGCTTATATTTTCGTTCTCCTCCTCGATCTGCTTTTTGTCACTATCCCTGGCGATGGCAAGTCTTACGTTCTTGCCTTCCTCAAATATCTTCAGGAAGCAGCGTTCACAGGATGTGATCTCTATCACCGAATCGACCACCTCTTCAAGCAGGGCGCTCACGTCCCTCTCCGAGTAAATGATGTCAGAAAGCTCGTACAACGTTCTGAACGTTCTTCTCTCATCCTCCAAATCCTTGGATTCGGCTTTGCAGCGCTGATATTCGTCAGCTAGCTTTGTGATGTTTTCGCCTAAGGAGTTTTCCAGCGTGCCGGCCTTCCTCTCGATATTGTCCAGAGACGACGTGGATCTTTCAACCACCTCACCCGACTTATCGGACGGGCTGATGGAGCCAAGGCTCAAGAGACTCTCCTTTAAGGTGGAGAGATCCCGGAAGATGGATTTGAGATTGCGCGAGCCGCTCAGCTTCAGCGTCTGAATGCTCTCTTCAACTTTATCCAGGGTTGGTTTTGTTTTTTTCTTCTTCACGGGTTCAAATATTAATCTCGCTTTGGAATTTGTCAACAAGAAATTTGAGAATGATGAATTTGGCGGATGCAAAATGCAAAAAACTTTTGGTCAGGCAATTCAAAGAGACGCTCTGATTCGGGAACGGTAGATCGTGTGCGTGAAGTAGAAATTTCTTGACTTAGATATTTCTGCGACGTAATATATATGCAGTTTCTTTGAGGGCCCATAGCTCAGTTGGTTAGAGCAACTGACTCATAATCAGTTGGTCGCAGGTTCGAGTCCTGCTGGGCCCACTTTTTTGTCCCCAGCCCGCAGATGATTTTTCTGCCGGCCGTTTTTTAGTCAAGAAGAATTCTGGCATAGGGGGCAAGGGCGCTCCCAGACGGGACCGTCCGGTTGCCCTGCGAATCCAGAACTTCACCCACAGAAAAAGGCGAATGCTGTAATCTCATCCGCCTTGTCTTTTGTTCATCGAGCTCGAAAAGGGAGTCGAAGCTCTCTTATTAGAGAAGGGGGGGAAGAGCGCTTTGATAAGTACTCTTCCCCACGGTCAACAGAGAAGGGGTGAAGAGAGTGTGTACCCTGTGGACCGATCCCCTCGTGGGAAGCTCCGTCATGGGCTGTCTGGCCATTTCGGCCGCGGGAGCCCCGCTTTTGCCTTCTTTGATACCACTGAAAGCTCTGAGACGATGTTACTTCTTGGCGCGCTTTTCCAGCTTGACTGAAAAGCCATATAGTACCCTATCCTTTTTGGATGCCAGGCCCTTTATCTCGCCGCTGAGAGATATCTCTGAGTTGCTCTTCTTCTTTGATTTGGCCACCTGCTTGATCAGATGGTCGATCTCCTTGAATAGCCTGCTGAGACTGAGTTCTCCTTCACTCATGTCGATGTCGCATCGAAAGCTTCCCTTTCTTTTTCCGGTTTCTCTGGCCATCCCAACATCTCTCCTTCGTCGCCGCATGTTTTTCCTTCCTTAAGGTGTCGAAGCATATCTTCATAAACGGCTCTACTCTAAACGACTTTGTCTCGCTACCGCGCTCTTTTACTCCACGTCACACATTCTTTGATTCGCAACCCAGGACTCTTTGTTTCATCATTTGTTGACCCATCAGTCCCCCGGTTCAAGGTCACGCTTACTGGATCGTTGGGTCTCATCCGGGAGACGCAGATGCAGGTTAGCTGAGCC
>CBDUQU010000137.1:0-7708 GCA_965369445.1 uncultured bacterium
ACCTAAGGTTCCGGCACGATCAGAAAGCATCGCGGTTTCAGGTGTCGATTCAAAGAAACCTCTGTTTTTCACTTTCTCGGCTGGTGAGGTGGACGAGAAATTGCACTTGCACCCCAGCCATCTGTGGGTCCGTCAACTCGAGGATAAAAAATGGAAGCTGGGGATTGATGAGCTGCTGGCGTACGTCCTGCCGGACGCGGTAAAGGTGGAGTTGTACGGTCCGGATACGAAGGTACTGCAGAATCAACTGTTCGGGAAGGTACGTACTCAGGCGGGAACGATCCCCTTGGCCGCTCCACTTTCCGGACGTCTGGTGCAAACGAATCCTCAATTGAGTGAACATCCGGAATTGGTGCAACAAGACCCCTGTGGTGAAGGCTGGCTGGTCATGATGGAATCATTCCAGAATGAGTCCGACCTGAAGAGATATTATACCGGCGCTGACAGCAGAAAGTTTTTGGAAGAGGAAACTCAGCATTTGAGATTTCTGCTCAAACACAGGGGCATAGAGGCAGACAATATAGGGGGTACCCTTCCTGATGGGGGAGCGCACATCAAATACCTTAATCAGATCCTGCCTGGCCCGGTGTGCCTGAGACTGGCAACCGAGTTGATCATGTCGGGAAAGCAGGCTTGGTGAAACTCAGTTTGGGGCAGAAACGAATAAGAGGGGAAGATTCAGGCAGAGCTTCGTCTTATCTCACCAGAAACTAACCTGGCTTAAACTTCAGGTCCCCCAAAAGGCAAAAAAGGCTTCCCCTTAATCCCAAAAAGAAGTATATTACTTAAGAAGTGGAGTTTTAGCCGGAAAAAGATTATTCTGGCGGAAGGCAATATACCGCAAGGTGAAACCATGCCTTTAGGACTGAAGTTTTTCATAGCACTCTTCCTGGTGATGTCCGTGGGGTTGGCCACTTTTACTTATATAAACGTCAAGAGCGAGGCCGACGCGCTTCTGGAGCAGGTTAAGTTAGCAGCTCTTCGAACCACCGACCTGATCAAGGAATCCACCCATTACAGCATGCTGATAAACCGCAAGGAGGACATTCATCAGATATTTAAGAACTTCAGCCAGATGCCGGGGTTTGAAGTTATCAGGATTTATGACAAAAAGGGTGAAGTGATTTTCACCACCCTCCCGGAGGAAGCGTCAACTAAGGTTACCATCAATTCGGAGGCCTGCCAGGTGTGCCACCGCTATCCGGAGCCGCTAAAAGCTCTGGAGACAGAGGAACGCCACCGGATTATTACCGCTCCGGACGGTCACCGGATCCTGGCTCTGATCAATCCCATTGAAAACGAGCCCGCCTGCTACAGTTCCGGCTGTCATCTCGACCCGGAGGACAAGTTCATCTTAGGCGTGCTGGATGTGCAGATGTCCTTAGTCGCCGTGGATGCCGACATTGCCCACAATCGCCGCCAGACCATACTGGCGTCCGTTGTCCTCGTAGTTAGTGTCCTCCTTGTAACCGGTCTTTTGATCTGGACCTTGATTCGTGCGCCGGTTCGCAAGTTGACCGCGGGCACCAGAGCTATTGCAGAAGGGAACTTAGACTATATCATACCTCTTGATCAGAAGGATGAAATCGGAGAACTGGCAAACTCTTTCAACAGCATGACGCTTGAGCTGAAGAAGGCACGTGAGGAGTTGAAGCGCATTCAAACCCATCTGATACAAGTGGAGAAGATGGTTTCCCTGGGGAAACTCTGTGCCAGTGTGGCCCACGAGTTGAATAATCCTCTGGGAGGAATCTTAACCTATGCCCGGCTTACGCAAAGAAAACTCTCTTCGTCCGACCTGACTCCCGAACGGCTCTCCTCCATCCAGGAAGATCTGTCGATGGTAGCTGACGAAACTACCCGCTGCGGAAACATTGTGAGAAATCTCTTACTGTTTTCCAAACGGCAGATAGGAGAATTCGCCGTAGTCGATCTGCACCAGATATTAGACCGCTGCACCCAGCTTATCGAGCATCACCTGAAATTGAACAGTATCGAGCTGGTTAAATCTTATCAGGGAGACAGTGCAGGAGTTATCTGCGATAAAGACCAGATTCAACAGGCGTTTTTGGCGATTCTGGATAACGCAGTGGCAGCCATGCCCCAGGGTGGCACCTTAAACATAGTGAGCAATCAAAACCTGCGCAAGATGAAGGTGAGGATACAGATTCAGGATACCGGCCCGGGCATATCTCCCGAGGATCTTCCGCACATCTTCGAACCCTTTTACACCACCAAGAAGGAGGGCAAGGGAGTGGGGCTGGGTCTCTCCGTATGCTACGGTATCATAGAGAGACACGATGGAACAATCGAGGTCAGCTCAACGCTGGGTCGGGGTTCGACTTTCATAATCGAGCTTCCCCTGCATCCCGGTGAGAATAGCAGTAACAAGTTTCCCATCGAGAAAGCGCAAGTTTCTGCAAAGGACCTAACAGGAGGCAAGAGTAATGAATCTTAACAAGAACGACCAATCGATAAGCATCTTTATTGTGGACGATGAGCTCAGCGTGCGTGATTCGCTGACCAAGTGGTTTATCGAGGATGGTTACAAGGCGGATGCGGCCGCCGACGCCGAGGAAGCCTTGAAAAAACTCAAGCCCGGAGCCTGGGACATAATCTTCCTGGACATAAAACTCCCCGGCATGGACGGAATGGAGCTGCAGCAGAGAATAAAGAGCATCGACCCCAACGCCACCATTATAATGATAACAGCTTACGCCACAGTGGACACCGCCGTCAAATCTCTCAAAGAGGGTGCACACGATTACGTCACCAAGCCCGTGGATCCCGACTACCTGTCTCATCTGGTAGCCAACGTGGTGAAACAGAGGCGACTGCTTTCGGAGAACATCCAGCTCAAAGAGAGAATTCAGGAGCTGTACGAGATAGACCAGATCGTGGGAGACAGCCCGGCCATGCAAAAGGTCTTTGAGTTGATCAAAACCGTTGCCCCCACCGATACCTCGGTTATGATAAGAGGAGAGAGCGGAACCGGCAAGGAACTCATCGCCCGGGCCATTCATTCCAACAGCACCAGACGGTTTTTCCCGATTATCACCATCAACTGCGGCGGTTTGACCGAGGGTTTAACCGAAAGTGAGTTTTTCGGACACGAGAAGGGAGCCTTTACCGGAGCGCTCTATCGCCGCAAGGGGAAGTTCGAGATGGCAAACGGAGGCACCATCTTTTTAGACGAAGTGGGAAATATCGACGCGAAAGCCCAAACCGACCTTCTGCGAGTGATCGAAACCAAACAATTCACCCGGGTGGGAGGCAATGAAATCATCGAGGTTGACTTCCGCCTCATATGTGCCACCAATCGTGACCTGGAGCTGGCGGTCAAAGAGGGAACATTCCGGGAGGATCTGTATTACAGGCTGAACGTCTTCTCCATCTCCATCCCGCCTCTAAGGGAAAGACGCTCCGACGTCGTCCTCCTGTGCAATTACTTCCTCAAGAAACTCTCCAGCAGCATAAACAAGCCCACCACCGGATTTGCACCGGAAGCCCTGGAGCGATTGAAGGCACACGACTGGCGGGGAAATGTTCGGGAGTTGAGAAATGCAGTCGAAAGAGCCATAGTAGTGGCCAAAGGTCCCACCATCACAGTGGACGACCTTCCCATTCCCTCCACTCCAAAGGTTGCTGCTCAGGATCAGAGCCTGGGCGCGGTCGAAAGCGTCCATATAAAGAATGTGCTGGAGGAGCTGGGATGGAACATAACCCGCTCGGCCGAAATGCTGGGAATCGACAGGGCCACTCTCTATCACAAAATCAAAAAGTATGGTCTACGAAAACAGACGTGAAGCTATATATCCTGCCTCTCCTTTTCACAGATAACGACCTTCTGGAGCGCTTATCCTCTGTCGTTTTCGAGGCTTTCAAGATTCCAGTATCCTTTCTGGAGGAGGCCTTCTCGTTGGAGGAAGGATACGACCCGGTCCGAAACCAGTACAACTCCACCTGGATTTTGTCCAAGCTTCTTGAGAAAGCTCCAGACGAGGATTGTAAGATCCTGGGCGTAACCACCGTGGATTTGTTCGTCCCGGTATTAACCTTTGTCTTCGGCGAGGCTCAGTTGCAGGGCAAGGCGGCGATAGTGTCCTCTTATCGGCTCAGAGACGAGCTGTACGGACTCCCTAAGAATCCGGAACGGCTGAAGGACCGCTTAGAAAAGGAAGCCGTCCATGAACTGGCACACACCTTTGGCCTGGTGCACTGTCGCCGACCCGAGTGCGTGATGCACTCATACACGTACGCTGAGGAGATCGATTTCAAGTCAAAGGATTTCTGCAGTACCTGCTCCGTCCTGCTGGATCAGAAGAAAAAGCAAGCCGCTTCCTTAAATTAAAGCGGCTTACTGAAAACGGAACATCTTGCGTTCGAGGCAACTATCGAGGTCTTTGGCCTTCCTTCCCCTCACTTCCCGGCTCTTTGTCCTCCCCCGAAGAAGCGTCTTTTTTCTCCTTTTCCTCCTGCTCGTCCATGACATATTCCATAGCTTTCTGCTTGGTTTTGTCGGACATGTCGTGCATGATCACCTGGCTGGTGAAGGAGCCCGGCGCCCCGGAACCTCTTAGCCACCCTTTTGCCCAGGCGAAGATAACAAACACGATACCGCCAATTACAAGGAGAAGAACGAGCATTCTCATTGCTGCGTCCATTTTCTAAGATACCCTCCGCGCTGGTATCGAACAACCTTGTCCGTTCACGGTGAATCCGTTCAGGATGAATCCGATACTGGAAAACACAGCGCCACGGATACCCATACGGTCCCCCTACAGGTCCGTAGGACGTCTGGGGGCGGTCGTCTGACCGTGACGAACTTGCGACTGCTCTTGGATTTATCAAGGGGAGCCCAGACTGTCATGAATGAGAGGCGGTAGATAAAGGTTCTCACTCAATCGCTGGCTGAATCTGAGCTCCCTCTTCAGATTGTCAATCTGCTTGGTCAGGCGTTAACCTGACCTCTTTTCGCTCCGAAGTCGCTCTGCGAACACTCGATCTCTGTTGCTTGATTTGGCAACAAGAATTTATGCAATCCTTACTATGAAGTCAATAGATGATACGGAAATCTTTCACATTTTTCTTGTCCCAATGTTCGTGCCGCCTCGAAGTCGGGGACGGACCAACGGTAGCCTTGAGGCCAATTGATCTTTCCCATTTGGAACCCAGCTAAAAACGTCTTGACTTCCAAACGGAAATGAGATAAAATTCACCTGTAAGAGATAAATCTCAGAAAACGATTTCTCAGAGGCAGGATTCCTATGATATGGTCGCGTGCAATAAGAGGTTTCGCGATCGTAAGCTGCATGGCCACACTTCTGGCGTGTGCCACAATGGAAGGAGACAAGGAGATAATCCACATGCGAGAGTTTGTGCCGAGCGAGATCCACGGTTGGCAAGCACAGGACGAAGCTGAGACCTATGACCGGGAGACCATTTTCGATTACATCGACGGAGCCGGTGAGGTCTACCTGATGTACGATTTCCGGAAAGTCATGGTGTTCCGCTTCGCCAAAGCCGACCAGCCGAACATCTTAGCTGAGTTGTTCGACATGGGTTCGCCGCAGGATGCCTACGGGGTTTTCAGTCATGCGCGTGAGGGCGAGGATCAAGGCATTGGACAAGGCTCCGAATACAGAGGGGGCTTGCTGTGCTTCTGGAAAAGCAAATTCTTTGTGTGCATCTCATCAGAACGAGAGACGCCCGAGGCGAAAAAAGCTGTTCAGGATCTGGCCGAAAAAATCGCCGGGAAGATCAAGACCACCGGTGCAAGGCCAGAGCTGCTTGACTATCTTCCATCCGAGGGTTTGGAAAGCAACACCGTCCGCTATTTTCATAAACATACCACCTTGAACTACCATTATTACACAGCCGGCGAAAATATTTTGAACCTTGGCCCGCAGACCGAAGCGGTGCTTGCCACATATCAGCCGGGCGAGACCTACCTCCTTTGCGTTCGCTACCCAGACTGTGAGCAGGCGAAAGAGGCTCTTAACAGTTTCCTCACGGCTTATATTCCGGAGGCAGAGGAATCCGGCATCGCCGAGATTGAGGATGGGAAATGGGTGGCAGTTAGGCAGGACCACACGTTTCTGGTGGTGGTTTTCGATGCTCCCACTAAAGCTCATGCACAAGATTTGCTAAAGTCAGTTGAAGATAGACTTCCCGAATTAGCCTCCGAAGAGAGGAGGAATCCATGACACAAATCAGCAAAAACATTACACGTCGGGATTTTCTTCGAGGAACCACCTGTGCAACCTTAGCCCTCGCCATGGGTCTGTTTCCTGAAGAGGAAAAGATCGTTGGACTCCCGCGGAAGACGAAGGTCGTCCTCATTCGAGACCCGGACGTGCTGGACGCCAAAGGCCGGATCAATGCCGAAGTGATTCAGCAAATGCTGGACAAGGCTGTCTCGGCGCTTTTTGACAAGAAGGATCCTGTCGAAGCGTGGAAGCTTCTGGTGAAGCCCGAAGATATAGTAGGTATCAAAAGCAATGTCTGGCGTCCGCTTCCCACGCCCGAAGAGCTGGAGCAGGCAATCAAGAAGCGCGTGATGGACGCGGGAGTTCCAGAGAAGAATATCGAGATCGACGACCGCGGGGTGTTACAGAGTAAGATATTCGGCCAGGCCACCGCTTTGATCAACGCCCGCCCCTTGAGGACTCACGCCTGGTCCGGCGTTGGGGGATGCATCAAGAACTACATCATGTTCGTGCCCAAACCTTCAAAATACCACGGTAACTCCTGCGAAGATCTGGGAGCTATATGGAACCTGCCAATGGTAAAAGGCAAAACCAGGTTGAACGTTCTGGTGATGCTTCAGCCGCTCTTTCATGGCGTTGGCCGGCACCACTTCGATGCCACCTATACATGGCAGTATAAGGGTCTTCTGGTCGGAACCGATCCGGTGGCATTGGACGCGGTTGGTGTGCGCATCTTCCAGGCCAAGCGTCTGGCTTACTTCGAAAAGGAGCGTCCACTAAAGCCCCCTGTCCATCACATCGTTTTCGCCGACACCAAGCACAGGGTGGGCACCAGCGACCTGCGAAAGATCGAATTGGTGAAGTTAGGCTGGAAAGAAGGAGTCCTTATATAGCCAAATCCCACGTCGCGTGTTATCGTCAGACCACCATACATCGGATTGCGGCTGATCCGGAAAGGCCCCGATGACATCAGGACGGACGACTCTCCCTTCAACTGATAGCTCGCCCCCGCTCTCCGAAACGTCATACTCGTCCAGGTGGATAAAGCCAGGCCGAGGAGCATCAGCGCTATTCCCAGGTAGGTGTAGGGCTTACGTACAATGCTCACCAGGGGGAACAGATAGTGGCACACTATTGGCAACGCTATCAGAACTGCAGTCTCTATAGCTCCAGAGATTGTCCGGCGGCCTGTGGTTCCAGCCATCCTTCCTCCATCCTTGGAACTTTCATCATCGGTCTCAGTCGTAATCTGCACGGGTCGCTTCATCTGCCATGGTGGGGTCGAGAAGCGGCTTCCAGACAGGGTCCTTCCAGGTTCCAAGATGAGTGTGCATATCGAGATATTTCTTCGGTATGGGGTGCGTGCCCACCACGACCTTGACGCCAAAGCGTTTTTCAAGAAAGGTTTTGAACGTATTGATGTAGGGACAGGGAGGATATCCGACAACCAAACCAGTAGCCAGGTGAATGACCTGTGCCCCATTCTTCACCATCTCCTC
>CBDUQU010000138.1:0-7659 GCA_965369445.1 uncultured bacterium
ACCAACCCCAGGATATGCCCAATTACGAATTTACACAATTAGCTTGACACAATGCAGGTCGGATGCCGCACAAAAAAGTCTTGACAAGTAGCGCACGCTGGCGCTATTTTGTATGTGTCAATCAGGTTTTTCAAAAAGGGGAGGAGGTGCTCTCATGGAAAGAGAGAAATGTCTGCAGGCAATGGACTTCCTCAAAGACTGGTCCGCGTGGAGAGACAGTCTGAGCGAAGCCATTATCGCGTCGCGCAAGTTTGGCGTATCAGATGAGAAGGTCAGGGAGATCTCAGAAAAGATGCAGGAGTTCCTGACGCAGAAGGTGTGTCCAGCCACCAAAGAAGAAGAACTACTCAGGGAGATGTGGAACGCAGCCAGGCCTGAGGAAAGAAAAACCATTGCCGGCCTTTTTTTCAAATTGGCAGACTGAATCGATACGTTTTGCATCTCTTGCAACGTTCTTGATTGACACCCGGGACCGGCTAATGCTCTTTGCGCTCAGAACGAGAGAGGAGGAGATTCCTCTCTTTTTTGTGTTCACAACTGCTGGGGCCGAGAATGTCCCCGAAGAGCAGTTTTTTGAGGAGAGCTGGAGAGGGTCCATCTGGCCATGACCACATGAAGGCTTGGTTGAGGAGAAGGACAAAGGTAGTCTCCGGTGAAGTCACTCACGCTGAGTTACTAAGTCTGCGTAAGGGTATCTTCCTGATTTTGTCCCATAAAGCATCTTCGATCCATGAGTTTTTGACACCGCTGAATCTTCACCCTTGGCCCTGTTGTCTCGGCCAGGTGCGGAAATTCCTTGAAGAAAACGGTAATACGGATTATTATTAGAGTGCTGGGGCGAGACAGAAGGGAGCAAAGCTGTGAAAGTGACCATGACGATTCCATCTTATTGGGCGCGGGAAAAAGAGGTCGGCTGGAAGGAAGGGGACGCTGTTTACGACCATCCGACTCCTTTGGATCAGGAGGGCACGCTGTTCAGGGCTTTGGAGAGCACAAAAGTTCTGAAAGATCAAGACTTTCAACTGATTGTGATTGCCGTGCCCACCTCCGAGGATATCGCGGCTCAGGTTGAAAAGAAGATAGCCAACATCATCGCGCGCTCTTCGCCAAGCATCGGCATGGAGGTGCTGTTGTTTGCCCCCTCTCACCTTGAGCAAATCCACGATTTTTTGATCAAAGACGGTAAGAGGGAATTCGCCAACCTCCTCCAACTCCGGGGATATTCCAACGTTCGAAATCTATGCATGTCTATCCCGCATATCCTGGGTTCGGAAGCGGCGGTGCTCATCGACGATGACGAGGTGTTTGAAGATCCAGGCTTCATGTCTAAAGTTAGGGAGTTTGTCGGTAAGAGTTCCGACGGGAAAACTGTCGACGCGGTGGCTGGTTATTATCTTCAGCCGGATGGGGACTACCACGTCAAGAAGCCGTTCCGTCCCTGGATGGAATTCTGGGATCAGTTTGAAAGAATGAACGAAGCCTTTGACAAAATCATCGGAACCGAGCCCAGGCTGAAAGAGACGCCTTTTGTCTTTGGCGGTAACATGATCATTCACCGAAATCTCTTTACCCAGGTCCCTTTTGACCCCAATGTCCCGCGTGGAGAAGACATAGACTTTCTGATCAATGCCAGGATGTTTGGGTTTTCATTCTTCCTGGACAATCAGCTTTCTATTAAGCATCTGCCGCCCTCGAAGACGCATCCGGTTTGGATGAGGCTGCGGGAAGATATCTATCGCTTCGTCTACGAGCGAGCCAAGATCGAAAGCCAGAAGGAAAGTGTGGGAATGACCAGGGTTGACCCAGAAGAGCTTGATCCCTATCCCGGCTGTTTCCTGAAAAAAGACCTCGAAGAGAAGATTGAAAAAGCCTGCAAGTTGCTATCTGACGAGTACCTTGCGCAGGGAGACAAGAAGGGCAGTGAAGAGGCATTGAGAAATATCGAGCTTGCCAGAACTGACGCCGTGCCGGGATTCGATCCGTTTGATAATCTCTGCAATCTGCAAAGGAGATGGCAGGAACTGATGGATTATACAAGTGGAAGAGATGTCAGTCTGAGGATGAGAGAGATTATTGAAGGAGAGAAAAGATGAACTTGCTGTTCTTGCCGAAACTGCTCCCCCGGGCAGACATAATAGGTGGGCCAATACTCATCTATCACAGAATCAAGAACCTGTCTCTGATGAGCCACAAGATAACAGTCATCGCTCCTGCTTATGGCGAAGAGGATCTGAAAGACAAGAGCCTCGAACCTTTCTGTGATGAGATTATCCGAATAAAATCGGGAAAACAGAGATCTGGCGATGAGATGGAAGCCCTCCGTCGAAGATTGAACAGACCCAGATTCTTCCTCGGTGGAGACGGCGGTTTTTCCCAAGAGATCGAGGACGCGCTGAAGCTGACCGTGAGGGAGAAGCACATCGATGCCGTCATCGCAGAGTATTCCATGATGGGACAATACATAGAAGGAAGCGCCCAGTCCTTTCCCGCGAATACCGTGAGCGTGATTTCTGTACACGAGTGTTACACCAAGGCATTCAGGATGAGAGCCCAGAAGGGGGAGGGTATCCCCGAAGATACGATAAGGGAGTTATTTGAATACGAATTCAAGATGTATGACGCCGCTGATAGACTCTTAAGCCTCACTCAGGAGGACGCTGAGATTCTCACCGCTTACTCCGCCCGGCTAAAAGACAAAATCCGCGTGGTGCCTCATGGAGTGGACACAGACTTCTACAGACCGCCTAAGGAGAAGTCCTGGGAGGGAAGTTCAAAGAATCTTTTGTATTTGGGCAATTTCCAGCACTATCCCAACGTGGACGCGGTGAGGAATTTCGTGGATCACTGCTGGGAGAAAATCTCAAAACAGGTCCCCGATGCGAAGTTTTACGCCATAGGATATAAGCCGCCTCCTGAGCTTCTTGAATTGGGAAGCAAGCACAAAAACGTAATTGTGCAGGAGGGGGGAGATAATGAGAATGTGCGCCGAATCTACTGGAATAGTGACGTATTCGTGGCATCCATCGCGTTAGGTACCGGTTTCCGGGGCAAGCTTTTAGAGGCGATGGCTTGTGGGTTGCCGGTGGTTGCCACCAGCCTGGCCACCTTTGGGATCAACCCCACGAATGCAGAGAAAATGTTCGTGGCTGATGACTACGACGTATTCTCCGACTATGTGATTAGGCTCCTGAAGGATATTCCTCTGAGGAAAAGGATCAGCGAGAGTGCCGTGACATTGGCTCGGAAGTTCGATCATAAACACGCTGCTGAGAAACTGGATAAGGTGCTCAGAGAAGGAAAAGGCTAAGGACGATGCAAGTATATCCGAGGAACGACAAGAAATAAGTTTCAGTCATGGGGGTAGAATCTCGTGCGTGCAGAAGAGGAGTTCATTTCAGGCTTAACGTTCCACCCGTTGACCATTGATCGGTGGAGAGACTTGGAGAATCTGTTCGGAGAGCGAGGAGCGTGCGGCGGCTGCTGGTGTATGTGGTGGAGGTTGAAAAGATCGGATTTCGAGCGACAGAAAGGCAAAAAGAACAAAGCTGCCTTAAAGAAGATAGTAAAGTCAGGGCAGGTTCCGGGGATTCTTGCTTATTCGGAAGGCAGCCCGATTGCCTGGTGTTCGGTCGGTCCAAGGGAGACCTTCCCTGCCCTGGAAAGATCTCGTGTCCTGAAAAGGATCGATGATAAGCCGGTTTGGTCTGTGGTCTGCCTCTTTATCGCTAAGGAGTTCAGAAAGAGGGGAGTATCGGTGGCGATACTTAGAGCCGCTGTCGTTTACGCGAAAAAGAAAGGCGCCAAAATCGTGGAAGGATACCCCACAGAGGTAGAGAAGGGCAGGTGGCCCGACGCCTTTGTTTGGACCGGGCTTCCTTCAGCCTATCTGAAAGCCGGATTCAAAGAAGTCCACCGGGGCTCACCCACCCGCCCGATTATGAGACGTTACATCAAGGGATAAGAGACCAGGTTTCTCGTGCTTGGAGAGTGGGAATCCTTGAGCACGGCCGGCATCGGCGTTCCCACGTATCCGGGAGCCGGTTGAACGGTTCCTCGGCGTTTTTTTCTTGATTTTTGGAAGGTAATCACGTAATATGTCGTTTAGAGGAGCGAAAGAAATAGCAGGAGGTCAGTATTACTGATCGAGCATCGCCGGGCGCAAGACCCCAAAGCCGCGCACAGTTTTCGTGGCGCGAAAGATTGGCAAAGATTGACGTCACTATATTAGAAGTGAAGAGAAGGCCGACGGCTTATTTTGCCAGAACTGCAGCCTTTGCCTCTTCTTTTGGGTCGTATAATACGTAGTTAAACGTACTGGCGTCTCGTCGACGGCTGACGGATAAGATTCGAGCAGGAAAAAGGGTGAGAACCATGTCACAACGTGCGGTGGTAGTTGCTGGGCCAAATGGGGCTGGAAAAACCATATTCGCCAGAGAATACCTCACAGTTCACGCTTTCGGTTATCTCAGTGCTGATGAGATAGCCGATGAAATCGGCCCCGGGCGCTTGGAAGAGGTAAGAATCCAAGCAGGCCGTTTGTTCTTTCAACGGGTGGTGATTCAAATAGACCAAGGCAAGAGTTTTCTGATCGAAACCACCCTTGCGGGACGTAGCTTTCAGCGCATCATTCAGCGTTTAAATATGGCCGGGTATTCCGTTACAATCATATTCATATTTTTAGAGTCCCCTAAAGTTTGCGTTGCTCGCATCCGAGAACGTGTGCGTAAGGGAGGACATGACGTGCCGGAAGCGGATGTCGTGCGTCGCTTCTATCGAAGCATCACCAACTTCTGGAATCTATACAGACATAAAGTCGACCGTTGGCATTTGGTCTACAACTCCACTGGGCAGTTTAAAGAAGTTGCAATTGGAAAAGGTGATAATTTAGCTATAAGTGATGAGGGGCTCTTTAACCTCTTCATTCAGAACGTAAGGTAAGGGAGTGAATCAATGAAGGCAAACCAACCCTTAGACCTCGAAACGTATCGCGAAGCTATTGAAATCCTACGTATTGGCAGTCGCGCCGTCCGCAAGGCACAGGAAGAGAGCCTTAGACTTGGGGTTCCAAATGTGTATTCTCACAATGGTTCATGGTACTACGAACTTCCGAATGCCAGGTTGACAACAGTTGATCCCCTTGAGTATCCTGATTCCTAAGAACGGCGCCTAACAATTTGCTGCACCGGACGGGGTGAAAAACTACCGATGAGCTCACTGGTTCGGCTGCTTCAAAGATGTGCTTTTTGATTTTTCAGGAAGAGTCTCAATATCCCCCGCAAAATGCGGGGGAGAATTGCCGAAGCTAACTGGCATCGGCATTTCCTTTCCTTCGACCCTGAGGTCTTCCTTCGACATCCCGCCAGTGGCGGGAGACGAAGTGCAGGACCGAAGGGCAGGATGAGTCCTTCAGGACGAGCCCTAATACTGACGCACCACAAGAAAGTGGTGACGCCGCACCGTTGCTGAATGGGTGTGCGGCGTTTTGTTCTTGATTTTCCCGGGGGAATTGTGTAGTATAGAAAGCTGGCGAGATCAAAATGAATGACACTCGCGACCGAGAAATCAACCAGACTCAAACTTACGCACACTTTTGTGAGAAGGAGGTAAATAGCATGGCAACAGCAGACAAGAAAGCAGACTTAGCTGGACCCGGCATCGGCAACTATGACGAGTTGGAGAAAATCCTGCCACAGGACTACAGCTCTCTTTTAACCCCAAAGGAAACGCAGCAGGCCATCACTGCAGCGAAAAATTATATCGAGGAGGGTCTGTGCAAGGAGCTCAATCTGATACGGGTTGAGGTTCCTCTGATCGTAGACGTTGAGAGCGGTGTGAACGACATGTTGGACCGGGATGGCTCACGTACCCCCATCGGCTTCCACATTTCAAACGACTACGATAAGAACCCCATCGATGCCCAGATAGTGCAGGCCGCAACCAAGTGGAAACGTGTCGCGCTGAAGCAATTCGGCATGAGGGTGGGGGAAGGCCTGTACACCGACATGCGCGCGGTGCGCAAAGACTACTTCTTAGACCATGATCACAGCGCATACGTGGACCAGTGGGACTGGGAGCTGGTTATAACCGAAGACCAGCGCAACCTGCAGCTCCTGACCGAAGTGGTGGAGAAGATCTGGAAGGTCATCAAGGGCGCTGAGACTCACGTTCAGAAGCTTTTCCCCCAGTTGAAGACGGACAAGTATCCCGACCTGCCGGAGAAACTGAAATTCCTGCATGCCGAAGAGATTCTTGACAAGTATCCCGACCTGCCGCGCAAGCAGCGTGAGACAGCGATCGTGCAGGAATATCCCGCGGTCTTCATCTATGGGATCGGCTGGACCCTCAAGGATGGCTATCCGCACGAAATGAGGGCGGCTGACTACGACGACTGGGTCACGGAGACAAAATCTGCCGACGGCAAACCCATGCATGGTCTTAACGGCGACATTCTTGTCTGGAATCCGGTGACAAAGCGGCGTCACGAGTTGACGTCCATGGGTGTCCGGGTGAACGCCGACACGCTCAAGAAGCAATTGGAGATGACCGGCCAGCAAGACTTTCTCAAGCTGCCATACCACCAGGCAATCATAAACAACGAGATTCCCTTGAGCATTGGTGGGGGCATTGGGCAGTCGCGCACTTACATGAGCCTGCTCCACAAGGCGCACCTTGGAGAGTGCAGTGTCACCGTTTGGCCGAAGATACTCAAGGATATGTGCGCCGAAAAGAACATCCATATCCTGGAGTAATGGAGGACGCGAGGCCAATAGAGTTTGCAGGTCAAAATAATTCGCAAGAAAACGAGGGATCATCTGGTTGGAATTGCCTTTGCTGCCGGATGGTCCCTCTTATACTATCGGGAAAAAGGTCTGCCGAGGCTGGCTCACATCCGAATGTCACATTGTCGATGTATGATAAGAGGTTCCTCGTCCCGTTTCATTCGTCCGCGCCGAAGATAGCTGGTGCCTTTCTAAAGAAGAGGGGGACGAAATGAGAACATTGATACAAGAATGCACGTATTTTGAGGTTGCGAATTCCGATCACATGGTGTATGCTGATAACGCGGATGAGTTCTATCCGCAGTTTGAAAGATTCATCAATGCCGTCGGTTGAGCGTGCACGCAAGGAATGCTTTACAGAGAAAGGTTGCGAACCATACCTCGGGACGGACCCTCAGGGAGATAACCTACAAAACCAAAAGGAGGCTGAAAATGCGCGCCATAAAACTGATGGTTGCGTTAGGGCTTGTAGCGTTTATGGCAGGATGTGTGCCATCGCTGCATCCGCTGTTCACCGAGGAGGACTTAGTGTACGACCCGGCCCTGGTGGGCACCTGGGCCGAGAAGGAAGGTGAGGATATCTGTACCTTTCGCAAGTCAGGAGAGAACGCTTACGACTTGATCTATACAGAGGAAGGAGTACCTGCCCGATTCGACGCTCATCTGGTGCGGATCGGAGAATTCCTTTTCTTAGACACCTATCCCGGGGAGCCGGATATCAAGAACGGCTTCTACCTGGTTCACTTGGTCCCGGCACACACATTTCTTAGAATCTGGATAGAGGGAGACGTTCTGCGCTATGCCATGCTTGACCTCGACTGGCTGAAGAAGATGATCGCCGAGAAGAAAGTTGACATCGCCCACGAGCAGGTGGATGGAG
>CBDUQU010000139.1:0-7632 GCA_965369445.1 uncultured bacterium
CGGGTCTGAGCCTTCCCTCGACACTGAGCCTCGGGACGAAGTGCAGGGTCGAAGACAGGGCAAGTCGGCAGTCCGCGGCCAAAACACAAAAAACTGTGGACGGTGGACAGTGGACAGCAGATCGATTTACCCTGCAGCTTCACCGGTTGGAGAACACAGAATACCACGATCTCAGGTTGCAGAGCGGGGAGCAGGCATTGGGGCTGACCATATTCGAGCTTGACTTGGATGAGCTCAACCGGGGGAGAAGATTCCTCTGCGAATGGAAGGATCACCATGATCTCAAATGGATGGAGTTCGAGGAAGATATCCCTCCGGAAGAAAGAGGCACGGAAGGAAATCCTTCAAAGACTCTTGTAGCCTACATGAGAATCCTTGACAGAGGAAAATATGAAATCCTGGAGAGAAAGACGAACCTTCTCAGTCTGAAAATCGAGGGGAAGGTTCTGAACGGAATCTACCTGGCGAAAGGAATCAGGCTAAAAGGCAAAGACGGGTGGTTGTTCTGGAGACGGTCAACGGATTGAACGGATGAAACGGATGGAAAAGCGTTTAAAGTTTAAAGTTGAAAGTTCAAGGTAATGGAGAACAACAGGTTTTTTTCGAGGGTGCAGTTGCTTCAGTTTCTGGTGGCGTTTTTTGTGACCGCTCTGGGAATCATCACTGCCTACTACACGACTATCGGAGGAATAAAGCTGGATCTCTCCAAAAAGGCGGAGGCGGTGGTGGTCAATCAACTGGACAAGAGGCTTTCTAACATAGAGCTGATGCTGAAGCAGAATTTTCTGACTAAAGAGGAGTTTTACAGATTCAGCCAGGATCTGCAGAATCGATTAAGCGGAATCAAATATCAGCTCTCAGAGATGGATAAGCATTAGGCTTGACATTGTCTTGAAACTTCCGTCAAGAGGTGAACATGAACGTGCAAGAATTGATTGAGTCCCTAAAAGGACACAAGGACGCGATCAACGGCGAGATGATCCAGAGAATCGACTTCGACAGGTTGGAGAAGGCTCTTAGTGAAACTACGCGTGTTTTGAGCTCTCTGGGCGAAAAGGAAAAACTCTGTGAGAAGCTTCTCTCCGATTTCAAATCGGAGGTCAAAAAGATGGCCCTGGCCGTTTCCCGGGCCAAGGGAACCTTGAGCTCGTGCGGGTTGGTGGAGAAACTCCTGTCATCCCCGGACCTGAGTTTTGAGGACCTTCTCTTTTTGAGAGAGAAAGTCAAAGAGGAGTTTAACCAGAGTTTTCCCGCTTCTCCGCAATTGAGGGTAGCGGTTCATTCTGGTCAATCGAGTTTTAGCATCTCGGAGTTCAAAACCGGAGTGACAGTTTAGTTGGGGCCGTGGGATAGCAGGCGAAATCCCGGGTGGAGCTGAAGCCCCACCCCTACATCCTGGATCGATTTAGGTTGAGCAAAAAGGCAATGAAGATAGAATCAGATCGGATGTGGGTGTAATGACCCGAAGGGATGTCGAGTGAGACAGTCTTCTAAACAGTTCACAGTTTGCAGTTCACAGTAAACCGTTACTGCAAGCAGTTTTGAAAAAGGAGGAGAGAATGGGAATAAGAGATCAAAACCTCGAAGCCACCGGAGCGATCTTTGCCAGCTTCTCGGTCAAGCAGACCGGCGGAGTCGACGACCTGAAGGATGCCGACGCAGGCAAGGCGGTCACGCTGACCGGGAACAACCAGGTGGGTCCTGCAACCGACGGATCGGTTCTGCTGGGGAAATTGATCGATCTTACCTTGACTGACGCAGAAGGTGGGAAAAGGGTGGCTACCGTTCAGATCGGCGGGGTGATGACGCTGCCTATCATCACCACCTATCCTCAGGTGGGCAATCGAGTGGTGGGGGGCGCGGATGGGACCGTGAAGCAGGCTCCCGTGCTGACGGACTACGATCCTGCCGGCGGAAACATCGCCAGAGGAACGGTCGTCTCGGTGAACGGAACCACCGACTGCACTTTGATTCTGAATTAAACCGTCTGCAGTCCACCGTCCGTCGCGAACAGCGGCCGACTGCGGACTGTCGACGTCCTGAAAGGAGTGAAAGATGGACTTGGAAAAACTACTAAACTCAGTTGAAGGTAAGAAGCTTTTGGAATTGGCCGGGCTGGAGAAACCCCTCTCCGGGCAGGTGGACCTCTCCAGAGCAAAAGAGATCAAAGTCACCCGGGAGACTTACCTGGAGGCGCAATCCCGCGGCATGACCCTATCTGAGCTTCTGGAGCGGGAGGAGTACGATCCCGGTGACATGAATTCACCTCTGGACGCTTTCGAACGACAACTGGCGGCTCACGACATAAGGGTGGGAGGAAAAAATCCCATCACCATCGAGTTTTTCTACCAGGGAGCACCCGCGCTTCTCCCTGAGTTCATGATGAGGGAGATAAGAAGGGGGCAGGGGATGCGGCCGGAACTGGCCAAGCTGGTAGCCAGCTCCAGCACCATCTCCTCCTCCCGCTACACGCCGTTCTACATCAACGTCACCCCGCAGGAGTCCAAGCTTTCCCTGCGGCCCATCGGTGATGCGGCGGAGATTCCCACCCTGACGGTGGCAGAACAGCTTCACTCGATCACCGTGCCGGACTATGGAATCACCCTGAAGACATCCTACAAGGCCCTAAGGCACCGCACCACCGCGCAGTTTAAGGTTCTTCTCTGGTACATCGGATTCCGGCTCCAGGCGGACAAGATGGCACTGGTGGTGGATACCATCATAAACGGGGACGGAAACGACAACCCGGCCATGGTGATAAACACCGCTGCCTCGGGAAGCTTCACCTACGACGACTTGATCACCCTCTGGAATGAATTCTTCCCCTTCGAGATGAACACCATCCTGTGTCACAAGGAGATGATCAAAACCATCCTCACCATGGAAGAATTCAAGGATCCCATGGCGGGCTTTAAGTTCCAGAAGACCGGTGACCTGATATCTCCGCTGGGGTCCGGCTTGGTGAGGTGTGACGACGTCCCCTCCGATTCAGCCATCGGGCTGGACAACCGCTTCGCCATCGAGGAGGTGGTAAGCCAGCCTCTGATGGTGGAATACGACAAGGTGATTGAGCAGAAGCTGGAGGAGGCGGTCATATCCGAATCGGTGGCTTATGCCAAGGTGATCAAGGAGTCAGCCCTGGTTCTGGATACCGTCTGGTCATAGAGAGCAATAAACTTCGCCCCCTATCTCCTCCCGCCTTTGGCGGGGGGACGGGGGGAGAGGTGAGGATAATCTATTATGCAAAAGCTTATTGACACGGTCAGTTCGTTTTACGCCACCGGCATTCAGCCCCAGGCCAAGATGTTCAAGGTTTCTTTCGGGCAGTATCAGGACCGGGTGGTCATAATCTATCCCAAAACTCCGAATCAACTGGCGTACGTGTGGGCTGATCCGCCTTACCTGATCTGGTCTGAGCCCGAGGAGATAGTCTCCGACAGCGCTGATTATCCGCCCACCGGCTTCATGGACGCAGACGGCAATATCTACGTGGTTTATACAAAGCAGTCCAGCCTTGATCTACTTGAGTTGAAGGTGAGCTTCACCCAGGGCAGTTGGAGCCTGGGAACGGTCAACACGGTCTGCAACGTCGGACAAAACTACTTTCCCAGCATCCTCAAGGATTCCATCGGTCGCCTGTGGATAGCCTGGACCTATTACGACCCTCCGACGGAAAGATACTATGTGCACGCAAAAACCTCGCAGGACGATGGATCGACTTGGGGAACCGGCCCATCTGACCCGGGACCGGCCTTAACCGGCGGAAGCGGGTCCTGCTTTTCGCAACTGCTCTTCCACCCGCCCTACGTTCGCTGCTTCTACTCAGACGATTCCACTCTCTTAGCCTACCGTTCGCATGAGTTGGAGGCCGCCACCTGGGACCCCCAGCAGACCATCTATTCCGGCTCTCAGATCGATGATGATTTCCGCGCAGACTTGTCTTCGGATAATAAGGTGGGAATCGTCTTTCCCGGGACGTCCGCCCTGCAGTACAAAGAGTTTGACGGAAACAACTGGAGCGGCCTCTTCAGCGTGGACAACTGTCTGCCGGAATCTTTAGGCATGAAGTTTCTGGACAACGTGCCTTATGTCTTCTTCGCCAAGAACATCGGCAGCCACCAGAATCAGCTCTTCTTCTCCTATAAAGAAGATTCCTCGTTCACATCGCCCGTTCCTTATGAGCCGGGTCAGAAGACTTTTGATCAGGTTTTCTGTTATGATGCCTCGGCATCCAACAAGTATTCGGACCGAACCGCCGAGGCCTCCGATTCCAATCCGGCGGACGTCTTTCATCCTACCTCCGGCGGTCTGGTCAAGGACACCGGGGATGCGCTGTACCTGGGAATGGAGGCCAAGTTCAACCTGGCGAGAATGGTGCTGTCCACGGCGGGGATTGGGGGCGAGGTGGTGTGGCAATACTGGGACGGCGAAAGCTGGAATGATTTTGTTCCGGTTTCCGGCAACCATAATCTCGATTCAGAAGAGAAGACGATCATCCTGTGGCAGGATTTGAACTCGGTTCCTGCAGCCTGGCAGAGGTGTCCGGTAAACGGAGTGTCCCAATTCTGGATAAGAATCCCGGTGACAACTCCCTTTGCCACGGCTCCGGTAGGAACTCAAGTTACTCCAGTGCCGGAAGCACGGCATCTTCAGGTCACAAAGTGAGAAAGGCGTTCAGAGTTCAAAGTTTAGAGTTCAAGAGTTCAAAGTTCAAAAGCTCAAAGGTTCAAGAGTTCAACCTACAAGGTTCAAAGTGAAAGTCAAAAACACTCCCTGTTGGAACGGATGCCTTGTCTTCCGAGGGCGGATAGAAAAGCGGCGGAGGATCTAAAGGATGGGATTCACGAACATAGATTTGGTGAAAAAGCACATCCTGGAGCATGAACTCGGCACGGTCAGCAAAGAGAATGTTGCCTGCAGGCTGGCGGGAGAGGGGCCTTTTCAGCTTCCTCACATGCTGCTGGTGGCCGGCTCGGAGAAGGTGAAGGCAAAGGAGCAGAACGTACCGTTATCCGAGACGGTAAGCTTTACCTCCTCCGATACCGTACAACTGGCACACCAGGAGCTGATACCGGATACAGTAGTGGTGGCAAAGGATTCCTCCCTGGGGCAAATCTACTCGGAGAACGTGGACTATTCCATTCAGTATGACGATGGAAGGCTCACCCGTATCCCCGGCGGTTCCATCCCGGAAGCTTCGTCTGCAGTCATCTGGTATCTGTGCTTCCGGGTATATGCCCGGGATACCGATTATGAGATTGACTACGGCAAAGGGCAGATAAAAAGAATAAGTTCCGGAGACATCGAGGATGGTCAGTGGGTTCTGGTGGATTACACGGTGGAATTTGCTCTTCTGAGCGACGAGGTCGTCGAAAACGCCATCAAGGAGGCCAACCAGCAGATTCTTGATTACATCGATTCATCCTATGCCAACTCGGCTGATCAGTCTCTAGTTACTGCGGAGACCTATCTGGCCGTTTCCGTGCTCTGCAACGTCAAGGCCATAGAGGCCATGACGCAGAACTTAGCCTCCGGGACGGGATGGCAGGCGCATTCCCTTTCCCTGGCCTGGTCTAAGATGTCAGGCGTGTACCGCAGCCGGGCATACGAGCTTTTAAAGAAATTCAAGAAGGATCCCGGTGGCCTCTGTTCACCCTATGCGGCGAAATCGACTAAATGACTTCCTCCCCTATCTCCCCCGCCTGTGGCGGGATCTTCGACATGAAATGGAGAGGGGGAAACAGAGGGAGGGGTCTAGAGAAATGAGTAAGCCATGAACATTACGCTTGATTATCTGCGGGGCAGAAGGACCTGGGTGGTACCCAATTTCGTGGTTTGGGGTGATTGGTCTTTGGCATCCTTTCTCCTTCTCTACACCGAGATGGGGGAGACCTCAAAGCGAGTGATGCTGGCAAGAAATAACCTGGGCGGTCTGGATCAATCGGTCACTTTCGAGGATCTTTATGACTTCAGAGGAAATCGACTGCCCGAGGCGATAAACAATCCCAAGGTGGTGGTTATGCCAAAAAACGAAGTGAACTGCTTTGTGGTCGGGACGGAGACGGAGACAGGTTTCAGGATCGCCAGGTTCTCCGGATCTGAGAAGACCGGACTGGTCGACCTGATGATCGTAGAAATGGGGTAAAGGCGTGTTTAAGGTTCAAAGTTCAAAGTTTAAGGTCTAAAGTTTAAAGTTCAAAGTCTCAGTGCGTTGAGACGGGAACGAGCCTAAGAGTCGCCACCCCCTTTTTCTGATCGACCAGTTGAAGAAAGAGGACCTGGGCAAAGGACATTCCTCGAAGTCCTGAGAGATGAAAGTTGAACAAGAGATTGTGGTGGGGAAGGGGAGAGGATGGTAGCCGCACGCTTCCCTCGGACTGAGTTCCCTCGGGACAATGTTAGCGTACGAAGGAGCGGGGCAAACGCGTGCGAATCCCCGGAGTGAGATTCGGTACCGAAAAAGGAGCGCAAGTATGAAAAGAGTTCTTTTCCCGTGTGTCATATACCTGGTTCTGCTATCCGTGGGATCGTCTTTGCTGCCAGCTGCCTGGTTCGGGTTGGACAGTTGTCCGTCCCATTGGGCGGTGGCGATCGGCTACGCCGATGCCTGCCGTTTCCAGGCCCCGGAGGATGGAACCTCCACCCGCCTGGAGATACTCACCTGGACCTCCGCAAAAGGTTCCACCTTCCGGCTGGCAGTCTATGATGATAACGATGGCCACCCTGACAACAGACTGTGGGAGGGCACAGATATCACCTATCACGGAGGTGAATGGTGTGGAGAAAACGAAACCAGTATCCAGTTGACCGGGGATACCTACTATTGGTTTGCCTTTAAAACCAGTGCTTCCGAAGAGATGTGCTACGTCGGATCCGGGCCTGTCAACTCCCACCAGTGGAAATCTAACCAGGCCTATTCCGATACCTTTCCCCATCCCTGGGGAAGCTATTCGGGCCGCAACTCCAATCGTTACACCCTGCGAATGCATTACACTACCCCCACCGGCACCAGAGGAATAATCGAGATTGATCCGGGGATAATCGAAGGAGGATTTATAAGATGAGAAGCTCAAACGTCCGCCGCAAAAAGACTCTGACGCTTGTTTCGACCTTGCTGGTTCTGATTCTCTGTACGCTAAACGGATTCGGATCGGCTGGGGCAGAATACTACTCTCCGTCCGACAGTGTTGCGCTTACCGTTGGGACGGTGAGCATAGATTCCGATTCCGTTCAGGACTGCGATTCTGTCAGAATCAAATGGTGGAGACTTTCCGGAGGATGGACCTTTGTGGGCAGCAGGAAGCTGACCTCATCGGTGGAGCCGGGCTTTTACGCCGTCAACATCAAAGCTTCGGATGCGTCCGGCCAGATCGGAAACTACGTGGCCAAGGCGATAGCTTACAAGTTCGACGGCTCCTATACGGATGTCAAAACATGGTCTTGGACCGTGGTGGAGACTTTTGACTCCCTGACCAACGCCATCACCAATACGAATAAAGCCAATTTCAAGGCGGATGTATCTAACCTCTTGGACAGAGCAGACAGCGCCCTTTACATGCGCACCGACTGGAGCAGCGTCAAAAATCAGGACGCGTCAGTCAATCTCAGCCAGACGCGCATGGCCTACGTGGA
>CBDUQU010000140.1:0-7568 GCA_965369445.1 uncultured bacterium
CTTCCTTCGGCAAGCTCTCCTCGAGTCTGAGCGACCTTCCTTCGACACTGAGTCTCAGGACGAAGTGCGGAGTCGAAGACAGGACAGTGAGCGTGCCCTTCGACGGGCTCAGGGCGGTGAGCAAGGTCGAACCGTCGAACTGTGAATTGGGCAACTACGTCGGCGGCACGCACTAAAATGAAGGCAGGGGAGACTGGGTAAGGTCTCCCCTGTGCTGTTTTGGAAGGTGGGAAGAAAGGGGGCAATACTGCTACATGGTTAGTTGCCCTCACTCCCTGTCCGCCCTCGATTCAGCGGAGAAGGGATTAGGGAGGGAGGTTTGGTGGGTATATTGACGATTAGATTTTTTTCATTTGAGTTTTTCTCTCAGTTCTTTTAACTCCTCCTTTAGCTCCTCGATCTCTTCTTTTAGCTCCTCCATCTCCTCCTTGAACTCTGAGGAGAACTTCTCTTTCCATATCATCTTGGGCATGTCGACTTTGTCAGGAGACAGTACTCTCAGTTCCTTCAGACGTTTAAAACCGCCCGAAGAACTCCACTCCACCTCCTCCACTTCGACCTCAAAGCTCCTGGGTTTGCGTTCCCGGATGACTTTGATCTCAACCTTATCCCCCTCCTCCTTTTCCGAGATGATCTCTCTTAGCTCTTGGGTGTCATCGATCACGTCGCCATCCGCCTCCACGATCACGTCGCCGGCCTTGAGTCCGGCCTTTTCAGCCGGCATGTCCTCCTCCACCTCGGTGATCAAAACGCCCTCGGCATCCTCCACCCCGAAATAGTCCCCCAACTGCTCCGATAGGTCCTGCACCTTCACGCCTATTCGGCTGCCCGAGTGAAAACTGAGAAAGTAGGCTTCAGGACCCATCCCCTTTTTGAGGCTCAATAATGGCTCGAAGTCATACTCGTAGATGAATTCATGTTTTGGCCGTTTGCCAAGCGTGACGATGATGTTCTTCTCTTTGCCGTCGCGTACAATCGTGAGCGTGATCTCGTCCCCCGGTGAATGCTTTTTGACTGACTTGGTCAGAGACGAACTGCCCCTCACCTTCTCCCCATCAAATTCCACTATCACATCCTCTTCCTCTATCCCCGCTTCCTCAGCGGGACTATCCTCCACCACCCCGGCTATCAGAGCCCCTCTCTTTGATTCCAGATCCATGGCCTCCTTGATGTCTCTGTTGATATCCTGAAGGTAGACACCCAGCCAGGCCCTTTCAGATTTCTTCGCCATCCCCGGAGTGGCTACCACCACGGCGACGATGAATACCGAAAGAACCATGATAACTATGCATCTTTTAGACATAACCAAACCTCCTTTTTGAGTTTCGGTTTCCTCTCATTTTCTGTTTTCCTTCTACAACCGGCATAAAAAAAAGTTCCACTATTTTGGCACGGGCAAAAAAAGCGTCCGGACGTCGGGTGACCAACGCGTGGTCAAGAGTCTACTACTCTAATCGGCCTTCATGACAGCGACTGTCATGCATCCGCTTCTGACTGAGCGGGGGCGTGTGGAAACACGAGGGGAAGTTTGCGCATGTCTTTCCAGCTCATGCTCTTCGACGCCAAGAATCGGCGACAGCGGCTGTCATCGGGTATATGTTCTACTCATACCCCAGGCGTAGCCTAAGCCATTCCTATTTATCATGCTTTTTCTGGCTAAAGGATTACACGTAAATGCCGACAATGAAAACAGAAGACAGATTCGTCCCCGAAAAAAACCGTCCCCAAGAATAAAAGAAAGGGTACGACGAATCTGTCTCTTTTTTTATTCCGAAGAGAGATCGGAGACCTTCATCAGGGCTTCAGCGCGACTGCCTTTTCCAATCACAAGCCGCAACTCATCGATTGACCCATTAAGGTGACAAGAATCGATTGCCGTTGACAAAAAAACCCCTTCGCTTTGTTCGGCGAAGGGATTCTTTTTCTTTGGTGGAGCCGACGGGGCTCGAACCCGTGACCTTTTGACTGCCAGTCAAACGTTCTCCCAACTGAACTACGGCCCCACACAAGCTACTACTACATTACGCCTTACGGTCAAGCAAAATCGTATTGTTCTCCAACCAATGACCTTCCCGATTGCTATCGGGACGTTCTCCCAACTGAACTACGGCCCCACAAAATCAGTCAATAGCAAATAGTCAGAAGTCACCGGGAAACCTCTGACCATAGTCTGAAACCTAAACCAAGATACGGATAACCCTTGCTTTGTCAAGAATAAAATCGCTCGAAATCCGGCCGATCCTGGCCGAGCGAACCCGAATCTCCGAACAACCGGTCGAGAGTGTAGGTACATAAAACAGGCATTTGACGACCCCTGACACCCTTCACCGTCTTCCTAATTTAACTGTTGACAACTATAGCCGATACTATTAAATTGGCGAAGGCTTTTCGGAAGGTGACAACGCAATTGGCCTTCGAAAGCGTATATACAGAGTTTAAAATTGCCGCCCTAGCTCAGTTGGTAGAGCAACGGACTGAAAATCCGTGTGTCCGCAGTTCGATTCTGCGGGGCGGCATAAACAACAGATAAGAGTCCTTCGTCGACATTTAAAAACTTGGCGAGTCAGAAGAGGTGAACCGGAGGGTTCGCCTTTGTCTCATAAAAGGGCCGATTTCGGAAAAACAGAAAAGAGGTTCAAAAAAAGGAGGACCGTATGAAGCAGAGCAAAAATGCCTTTGCTTGGGCGGGGATGATGCTGCTGGCCAGTTTGTTCTTGCTGTCTGGCTGCGGAGGTGGAGGCGGCGATAAGACTGAGCAGGCAGAGAAGCACTTTAGGCTGGGTGCTCAGTATTTCGCAGATAAACAACTGGATGATGCGCTTCGAGAGCTGAAGAAGGCGGTTGAGCTCAATCCCCAACACGCCGATGCCCGCTACCATCTGGGAAGTCTCTATCACGTGCTCAAGGCATACTCCCGAGCTCTCAAGGAGTACGAGGAATTACTTCGCATCGACCCCGACTATCCCAAGGTGCACACCGCTTTCGCCAACCTCTACTACGAGAGAGGGTTGATGGCCTGGAGTAGAGCCGTGAAAAGGGATCAGGTAGCTTACTGGCTGCCGGACACTACAAGGAAGCTCCCCTTCGAGGATAAGGACGGGTTAGTCGAACTGAAGCAGGAATATCTGAACAAGATCAACGTTGACAGCGCCGATGGAGAGACCTACTCCAAGCTGAGCCAGGCTTACTTCATCTTAGCCGGCGACGAATACGAGATGGCGGTAAAAGCCAACCCCAAGGATACCACTGCTCAGCTTTACCTCGGCATGACTTACTCCGAGCAGGGTTACACTTACAAGGCGTGGGCTCAATATGAGGTCATCAAGGAGTTTGACCCCAATGCGGCACAGCTGCTGAATACCATTCTGGAACAGAAGGAAAGGGAAAAAGCGGACATAGAGCAAGCCAAGAAAAGAGGAGGCTGAACCGGCGCCGTCCGGCTTGCCTTTGACCAATCTTTCGTAATCTCCTGCCACCGTAGCTCAGTTGGTAGAGCAAGGGTTTCGTAAACCCTAGGTCAGCGGTTCGAGCCCGCTCGGTGGCTTCTTTCTTTCCGGGTTTCGCGACAGTTCACGGCTTTCCATACTGGAAGACTGAAGCCTTCCGCCCAGACGGGCGAGCAGGCGCTCCCGCCTGGGGGCGTCCGCCCGCTACATTAATCCGTTCCATCCGCTTAATCCGTTGACAGTTATTCTAAACGCAGGTGACAATTGCGAGTTGTACGTCAAGCCAAAAAAAAGGCCAGAACCTAACTTAAGTTAGGTTCTGGCTAACCACTTTCCAGCCGTTCTGGCCTAAACCCGGGGTCGAGGCGAAGATTACAGGGGCTGGCTCTTCTCTTTACACACGATACCCAGCTTCTCCAACTCGTCCAAAACCGGCTCGTAGATGGCGGGGCTCACCGGAATGTGCACGCCCGTCTCCTTGATCTTTCCGTTAAGAATCAAGGCGGTGCCAATGGCAGCAGGTAAGCCCACTGTCCTTGACATGGATGAGTCTCCATGCGAAATGCCGTAATCTATCAGGGTAGAGGTGATCTGCTCCTTCTTCCCTCCCGGGTACTCAGCTCTGAAATCATGATGCAGCACGATCATGTCTCTCTCCCCTTCCTCGTATTTGAGCTTCTCTAAAAGACGATCGGCAAAAACGTCTAAGGGAGAGCTTCTTTCGGCTGGTATCATATCGTCGCCTAGAAGTCCAAGCCATTCAAATCTCTTAATCGGCTCTGAATCCTCGTCGATCTTGAGGTAGTTGACTAAACCTACCTTCAGATTCTCCCCCTTGTCTCTCTTCATCAACTTCCACAAAAAGTCCGCATAGGAGAGACCTTTCACGTCCTGCTCGGTTTCGTCCAGCAGCCCGAGATCCACCACCTTCTTCAGAGTCTGACACCATCCCGGATACCGGAAGGTTCCACGATACATGGAGTCGGCATCGGCTATGCCGTATATCTCGAGGTATGGAATGGAATCACGGTTGGGATAGGCCTCAAGAGGCGATACCCCCTCGATGTTCATGGGCCAGAAGTGGGCAAAGAGATCCTCGGAAGCGATCTTTATTTCCTTTTTGTCCTTGAGGTATCTGCCGGGGTTCTTTCCGGCGAGAACGACACCACGGGGACTCCAGGAGAACTTGTATCCCCAGGGATTGGTGTTGGCCTCTGGAGCGGGCAGCCCTCCGCAATAGGAGTAGAAGCTGGCGATTCTGCCGCCCCTGTTCTGCACATCGTGAATGATTCTCATGGCGGACATGTGGTCGATTCCCGGATCCAACCCGATCTCATTTAAGATAAGTACGCCTGCATCTTTGGCCTTCTGATCCAGCTCCTTCATGGCAGCGCTCACGTAAGAGGTGGTCACCATCTGTTTCTTAAGCTCGATACAAAGATTGGCCACGGTGACGTGATGGGCGTAGGGCACCAGGCTGATCGCCAGGTCCGCATCCGATATCAGATTTCTTAATGTGTCGGTATCCTTCACGTTCAAAGGCAATGCTTTTCCTCTGGGATGATCGCCGACCAGTTTCTCCGCCTTGCTCACCGTACGGCTGGCAACCGTCACGTGAAAATCGGGCTGATCCAACAGATACTGCACCAGGGGCTTTGACACCAAGCCGGCACCTAAGACTAAGACCTTTTTCATGCTGGTTCTCCTTTGTGAAAACTTTCACTAACTCCAATTAACAGCTTATTAACGCAAGTGCCCGCGAAAAGTTTGGGCAAACTTTGGCCGTTCGGTTCTCTACAAAAAGTCTTGAATGTAACGATAATCAGGCGTAAGCTCGCCGTGATAAAGGATCACCGCTTTCTTGATCGGACCAGGAAGTTTACATTCGTCGAAACTGACCGAAAGATCGGCCTTCGCGATCTGGGGAACGAAGGTCTTTAAGACCTGGCCGAAATCCAAAGATGCCTCTCTGGAGATCTCACAGGGCAGATTGTCCACCGCCAGAATCACCACACCCCTTCCTTCAAATCCATCAGCCACCTGCTCCTCCAGCGGGCTGTAAACATAAACCGGATTATCAGGCTGGGTCACCTTAGCCGTGCACTCTATCGAACCCTCGACGTCACAGCTTATGTCGCCTATAACCCTCAAGCGGGGATTTTTCTCCCTGTCAAACAGTTCTTTCAAGAATTTCTTCGTCACCAATCTGGGGTAACGTTCATCCCAGTAGATGCAATTCACCAGAACGGTGAGATGAGGGATATGCCTCTCGAATTGGGAGCGATATTTCTGGGGGTGATTATAATAGTCTTGAAGATCAAACTCGTTTTCCCGGGCGATCGGTTCCACTATATGCTCTTCTTTGAACACCACTTTGTAGATCTGATTTCTGGAGAAAGCGGATCGCTCAACCAGCGAGAATATCTCTTTAGGATCTATCTGCTCAAAAGGCAACAGATCAAGCATCTCCTGAGCTCCGTTGGAAACATTTCCGTATCCAGTGACGCCGAAGATTAGAGGAGTCAGCGACTCAGGCAGGCCGTCTTCTCTGATTCGTTTTCCGACCTCAGATATGCTTGCCTTTGCCTCGGCCAGAGTCTCATACCTATAAGCATTCTTAACTTCACTGAAGGGAGTGGAGATTCCCTCCCAATCAAGCCTTCTCCCCAGCGCCCACAAGGTGTCTATCATCCCAGCCAACCCGGCATGCCGCCCGAAGAAGATCAACCGCCGGCCCTCCTCGTCAGCTACCTTCTCGTAATCGATCAGATTACACCTCAGTTCCATCATCTTCTTTAGCATGGGCATGTTGTACTTTTGCCCTTTGATGACATGCGAGAAGAAGGCGTAGGTCCCGCCCGGCTGGAAGAAGCTTGCAGGTACCTCCTTCACTCCAAAGATGACCAGGCAAGCGGAGAGGTCCTCCTGGATTTTTGCCCCCACCTGCATGAATTCCTGGTCAGGAAAAATGCGGATGGGGGATGGCTGCAGATAAACCTCTATTCCTTCGTTTTCGATCAGTTCTTTAACGTGCTCCGGGGTTAAGGGCACCCGCCTTTCCCACTTGCTCTTGTCTTCTCGTCGAATCCCGATTGCGTATTTCATCACAGCACCCTTAAAGCAAAAAAGGGTAAATCGTCTGCAAAACCGACCTCCGGCCGCAAAACAACGGACTATATCTAATGAGAGGAAGTCGATTTGTCAAGCAGATTCGCTTACTGAGCGGGCGTTCATTGAAAGCGGGGCTGGGGTAGCCGCAGGCTTTCCGCCGAAGGCGCCCGCCTGCCAATCTCCAGCGGGCAGGGATCAGCCTATGGCTGGTAGCCTGCGCGGGGGCGGATGAGTTCTCGATGAGATTTCAAACCAGCGCCTAACTTAAGTTAGGTGCTGGTTCTCTTATTCCCGGCCACGGGATTCCGATGCAACTGATAATTCGGTTGACACGCTTCATAATGATGTGTATATCTAAAACTGCCTGGAAACCTCCCTTCGGGTCTGCCCAGACGGGCAAGCGTCTGCTTGAGCCTCAGGGTCGAAGACAGGGTGCCGAGCACAAGCTCAGGACAAGGAAGGTTTCCGCTGCATCTTGTTCACATTGCAATGATCAAGGAGGATGTGATGCTACATTCATTCCGAGTAAGGAATTCTTCGGGGCTAAGGATGTTGATCCTCATCTTCGTTTTGCTTCCCTCTTCTCTTTTCGCTCAGGACGACTTCCTTCCAACAATTGAGGATACATTGTGCCCCACCGACTGGCTTTATGCGGGTCCCTTTTCCATAGGTGCGCGCGAGGGAATCGTGGGTGTAATCGAAGACTTAGAGAATCTCCGGCCCCGGGAAGGAGAAAAACTTCGCAGCATCCTGCCGCAGGGCGGGGAGGTGACCTGGAAGAAAATTGCACCCGACTCCCTAGGCTGGGTGAAGCTGGAATATGAAAATGTCCAGTGGGATACCCTGATGGATTACTATGGCGTGGCGGGAATCCTCGATGCTGGCTATGCTTACACAGAGTTTAGGAACATCGGAAGAAAGCGGGCCCTGGTAATCGCAGAGAGGGTGGGCTCGTTTTATCTCAACGACAAGCGCTTGTGGGGTGATCCTTACGCCCACGGCTTTGTGAAG
>CBDUQU010000141.1:0-7537 GCA_965369445.1 uncultured bacterium
TACGTCTGTCCCATGCATCCGGATCAGATCTTTGATAAAGCGGGCATCTGTCTCAAGTGCGGGATGAATCTGAGGGAGAGGAAAGCGACATCCGGGAAATAGCAAACCATCAAGACGGTTCGGCAGGGCTGAATGCCCTTCAGGATGAACCTTGCCCTATGTTAACTCGATCAGAGCACCATATCACAATCTATCCTCAACAGGGGCGGGAATTCTATCCCGCCCCTGTTCTTATCTGTCGATCCACTTCACATATATGGAATTGCGTAGAGATGAAACCCTGCCACCATCCTACTCCCATCTTTTGAATTTGTCGACTAAGTAGGGCTTGAGCTTCTCAAATTCCCGAGCCTCTTTCTCGATCAACTCTTCGGCCTGGTCTGAATCCATGTCCGCCACCTGCTGGCAGAAGGCCCCCACTCTTCCGAAATACAAAGGAGTTATGATATCGACCAGTCTTCTTCTGTTTCTGCTCCAGGTTTGGTACATGAAGGCAAAATCGTACAGTATCTTGGCCCAGAGCTCGCAAGGAAAATCGAGTTCCCCTTTTTTCTCAAGATTCTTTACTTTCCCTTTAAGTTCTGAAAAATTCTGATGGTAAACCACCTGCTGATACAGGGGTTCGAAATGATGAAATCCTTCCACGAACTCGGTTTTGAGCTTGTTTAAGCTCACCGGAACCGACTCCAATTTCGATATCTGGGAAATCTTCCCCAGGGTCTCAACCTTCCCGCTTCCGTCAATGCTCATCCAGTTTTTCTCATACTTGCCTATCAGGAAAAAGAGCGTCGATATCACCTGATGGAACATGGGACCCAGGTCGATCGAAGGGTCCTTGGCCTCATGTATCTTGGCACCCAGGCCAGCCTGAACCACGGAGTAGCCCTCATTTATGGCAGAGGTGGTCATCCAGATGTCTATTCCGAACCTCGCCACATCGGTTTGCCATACCTCCTGCTCGGCGAAGAAAGCCGCCAACTCTCCGCAGAATCCGAAATCGCCTCCGATGGGCTGTCTTATCTGCTTCCCATATAAGGCCCGGGTCAACGGGTAGACTATGTGCTTGGTGATGGAACCGTCGTATTTATGCCGAAGATAATTCGGCGTCACGAAGCTTGCCTTTTTCTCCAGAATGGGCGAAGCCAGAAGCTTCATCCATTCCGGGGTGATGTTCTTCACGTCCGAGTCCACCACCACACAACAGTCCGCCTTGAGCAGCTTGGCAGCCTCGAATATGGCCCGGAAGGACGTACCTTTCCCGGGCATTCCTCGATAGATGGCCACCATGCGTTTCACCTCATCCGGAAGTTTCGCCTGATTGGCTCTTTCTCTGGTGTCATCCAAAGAGCCCCCATCAGATATGATAATCGCCGATTTTTTTCCTCCAAAATAGTCCTTCAAACCTAATCCACACGCAGATACCACGCCCTCTACGGTATCCTCACTGTTGAAGCTGGGGATTCCCACCAGAATATCCACCTCTCCCAGCTTCTTGACCCAATCGGTGAGATTGTCCCGCAAGGCGCTCTGGAATTTCCTGAATGTTTTCATGTCATATCCTCCGCGATTGAACCGGGAGTATTCGGCCCATGCCTTAGCTTTCTGAATTCCACTCAATTTAGCACCTTCCCGTTGCATTGTCAAGCACCCGCGCAACGATCTCTAAGAGACGGTTTTAAGGAAGCGGACAGATCGGCACCACAGAGATTGCGCTGTCTGCTGCATATTGTCGACAGTATTTTTTCGATTCTTAAGACCTTTCGTTGTGCTGGCAGAAGGTACGTACATCCAACCTGAGACATTCCGGGGTAAGGGCTTGCCCTGAGGGCGCAGGCCGAAGGGTACCCCGCAACAAGAGACCATGAGTTCTCGTGGCAGAACCAAGATGGACACAAAAGCATGAAGCTGCCCGTTTTTTGGCTTGCCTTCTGCCTCAAAATTCGTAAACTTAGAGGAAAATTAAAGAAGGTGAGACATTATGGACCAACAGGCTGAAGCAGCAAAGGATTTGGCATTCTGCCACAGCTACCCCAAAACCGTAATCGTCATTCGTTGGATTGTGCTGGGTGGGGCCTTTGCCCTTGGAATCTATATCTTAACCAGCATAAAGGAAGTGCTGGGGTTGGCCTACATCGTTTACAGCTTAATCGTTCTGACCTTGATTTTGCCTCTCTCTCGCTGCGCAAGCTGCTTCTATCATGGAAAGACCTGCAACACCGGATGGGGCAAGGTGGCAGCTTATCTTTTTCCCAAAGGAGACAAATCCAAGTTCGTCGATCACTACAACTACGCCATCTTCATCCACCTGCTCTGGATCATACCCCTTTCTGCTTCCCTTCTTCAGCTTGCAAGGGAGAGGAGCCTGCTGGCTCTGATCGTCTTCTTGGCCTACGCATTTGTTCTGTTGCTTGAGAAGATTACTCTGAAGAAGCTTGCCTGCTCAAGATGCCACCAGAGGGAGTTCTGTCCCGCGGTCCCGTTCAGAAGAACCACAGAGGTTTAGAGTTCAGAGTTTAAAGTTCAGAGTTCAACGTTCAGGCTGAAAGCGACTAGTGGGCGCTATGCTTGAAAAAAGGAAATCTTAGGTGAACGTTCTGTTTTACTTCATCCTGGCCTTAGGTGTACTGGGCCTGGGCAGCCGGTACTACTCCCGGTTTGTCGGCAGGATTATCGGCGAAAAGGCGGATCGTCCCACGCCCGCACCATCGGATATAATGGCATGTTGTTGGAGTCTGTGTTAGCCGTATGCGTTCTTCTGGTGGTGGGAAGCGCATTCCTCTTCCCCGAGTATAAGGCCTTGGTCTGGCCGGAGGTGGGAAGATCGAATCCCATTCTGGCTTTTTCCTTGGGAGTGGGAAAGCTTTTGAACCGGGCATTCACCATCCCCATCGCGATGGGAAGCGTCTTTGGCATTCTCATGGTAGAGGGATTCGTGGTCACCACGCTGGATACCGCGGTCAGGCTAAACCGCTATCTTTTCGAAGAGCTGTGGGGTTTGATCTTCAAAAAGGTGCCTGGTATCTTTAAGAAGTTCCTGTTCAATTCTGCGCTGGCCGTGACTCTGATGTGGGTTCTGGCATATTTCAATACCTTCGCCGCTCTGTGGCCGATCTTCGGAACTGCCAATCAGCTTCTGGCCGCCCTCTCTCTGATAGCCGTCTCCACCTGGCTTTCCGTGAGGGGAAGAAAGAACCTGATCACGGTGATCCCTGCCATCTTCATGATCGTCACCACCACCGCTTCTCTTTTGATTCTACTCTTCACCAAATATATCCCTCAGATGAACGTCACGCTTCTTGTGGCGGACATCGTACTTCTGCTCCTCTCCCTCGGAGTGGTCTACCTCTCCTTGAAAACTATGCTGAGGCTGATTAATGACAGAAAGCAACAGGGGAGAGCCGGAATGGAAGCGAGGAGTGCATCAGCTTGCTGATGCATGCAGAAGCGAGCTTCTGCACTCCAAAGGCGCTTTCCACCTGCTCTGGGGCGAATGTTGTCACGCCGCATATTTATAGGTCATATTTCCTCGGGATGATAACATCCCGTGGGGAGCAGGATACTGCTATTCCCGCAATGCCAGAATACTGACGGATTCGGAGCGAGCCAGTTGAGCCAGATTTTCGCGTTTTTCGGGGTTAGTATGAACCTGGGGCCAGATGCGGTGCCATAAAGCCAATTCAATCTGAAGTCTTGCAAGGTGAGCCTGCACACTGAGAGGTGCCTCGGGTGCAGCCCATTCGATGAAAAACTTGCTTTCCTCCAGCATACTTTGCACCGCTTCCCAGTCGTCGGGATCAGAGGAACAGGAGGCGATTCGAGCCAGATTGGACGCTATCCCACCCAACCGCACCCGAAGGCCGTCCTTCAGATAGCGGGCTTTTATGGCCTCTCTATTTCTCACTCTACTCCAATCGGCGGCGCGGCGCGGAAAAACAAGGTTTTGGAGACCACTACACGTGATTCTTTGTCCTACCTACACGGTGGCGGCCCCTGTCTGAAGAGATAGTTGACTAGATAAACTACATCACCGACGTTGACCACACCGTCGCAGTTGGCATCCCCGGCTTCGACGGGAGCTGGCGGGTCTCCACCCTTATAGAGATAGTTCACCATATACACGATGTCCCCGACATTCACTATCCCGTCACCGTTGGCATCGCCCGGCATGTAGCTACCTGCGGTGACATATTCCCGGTTGCTCCAATGCCCCCAGTTGTGCAGCTGATCCTTAGCCATGACTTGATAGTAGTACCTGCCTTCTTCCCTTCCCGACACGGAATAGGTAAGGGAGGAGACGTCCTCCGATAGCACGGTGGTGGAGCCAATAGATTCGACTTTAATGTCATCAACATATGCGCCTTCCTTTGCCCCAGCATAATCGGTAATATATCTGAAACGGATGTAAATGGAGGAATCTGAGAACGCAGTCAGGTCATAACTAAGGTAAACCCGCGAACCCTGAACCCCCGTGAGAGAATCGAGTTTTGCCCAAGGTCCAACCACATTCGTCGCAACCTCAAGAAACAGGAAGTCATAGTTCGTCTCGATCTCCCATTTACACCAGAGCGACAGTAGCGTCGAATCCTCCGGAACTATGATTGGATCTTTCGAGGTCATGGTGTGTGTAACATTATCATTGTATTCGTTTGGAGGATTGGAGTAGAAGCTGTGTGTAGGACTACCAGAGAGAGTTGTGGTTATGCTGAACCCATCCAGCAACCAGTCTCCTTCTCCGCTCTCTGCATCGTCGAAGAAAAGGGTGTTGATGTGCTCCAATTCGAGAAGTTTGTAACACTGAACCTCGTCGGCATCAAACGAGGCAGTCCAGCTTACCTCAAAGGGCTCGCCAACCGGAGCATAGAACGGGACTTCGATAACAGGCGCAAACGGACCCTCCCCTGCTGAATAGGTATTGTATCTGCGCAGGAATTCATCCCAGAACGTATAAAGCGAAAGATCTGGCTTGTTTTCATATATCGAGTTGTATTTCGAGATCTGATCAGGGAAGTAAATCGAGAGCCCATTTGAGTTAGGATGAAGCGATCCACTGCTATCGAAAATCACAGCCAGGTCTACAGCATTCAGCACATTCTGAGCTGAAGTCACAATGTCAGGATCTGTCGCACTGGATCCTATGAGCGATGCCAAGTGAAGCAAGTCGACATTCTCGGGTACGCTGTAGTACTCGACCAAGTCTCTCTGCGATTCTATCGTAGACCACTCAGCGTCCAAGGCCTCGCCGAGGTCGCTCACAGACATGGCCAAATTCTCAATCCCACTCAAGTCAATGGCGGAAAGCGTCACGTCATGCCTATCGTTCGGATTGCCCAGACCGTCAGTATAGGACCGTATGTAATCCTTGACTATGCAAACCCCTAGGCTCTCCGCATTCCAACAAGCACTATGTGATAATGCGAGAAGAATCGAATCGTAACACCAGCCGTCACCAGGAATGAGTTCCTCAGAAGCCACCATAACCTTTCCATAATCTCTGATTTGATAGGCGTTCTCAAGCATCCCCATTAAGCAAGCATCAAATCCGATGACATCGAAGATAACCCCCGTTTCCTGCGTGATGGAGGCCAAAGCGTCTTTTATTTCGTCAACGTAAAGCCGGTCGTCGTTGTTCGTAGAGTCTATGCATAAACCGTATCCTCGAAGCACATCATCTTCTCCCCGCTTTTGCCATCCACTGCCGTGATCCCACATTATCAGGACATAATGGTCAGCCGGATATTGCTCTATTGCCCAAGTGGCAAAAGCCTTCAGAGTATTCGGATCTCCCATGTTCACTTCATGACTCGGAGGTATCACGACTCCTCCATCATCGATGATTTCGGAGTTAATGGTTAAGGTGTGGGCATCCTGCCCTACCTTCAATATCCTTGAGTCTCCTCCTCCCTCCATTGTGGAGTCATACAGGACGATACAGGTAACGTTGCTCAGCGAGTCAGTTCCCAGTTCCATCTCATTGATGTCTTCGAAGGCACATGAAGAGAGGTCGTTGTCTCCATCCATGTAGATCAGGATGGTCCAGGTCGACGGCACGAATTTGGCTGTGGTGTAATCCATGAACATTCCGGTTGCATAAAAAACTCCAGATTGGTATAATGCTAAGTCAGTGGGAAACCAGTCGAGCTGTTCTACCCAAGCGATGCAGCCATCGGCGAAATATTCGATGACAAAATAGTTTCCTGTGATATGCGCGTTGCCTGAGCTGTCGATCTCCATGTCTGTCACTCCAGTTCCAGTATCATTGATTCTATTCCAAGCAATGTTGCCGTTTGGAAAATACTTCATCGTGGCAGTGGCATCACACCACGATCCAGAGACCGTAGTTGACCCCGCGACATAGACATTACCAGAATCGTCCACGGCTATGGAAGAGCCCCCGTCCCATCCATTTCCAGGCCCATTATATCTTTTTATCCAGGCGGGACTGCCATCTGGATTGTACTTTATAGTAACACAGTCCATATTGTCAGGTTCCCCCTGACTTCTGCTGCTGTATCCGGTGACGTAGACATTGGCGGCACTATCCACTGCAATGGCTTGGGCCTCATGTTCGCAATCGCGGCAACGTACCGTGCCGCAGTATGTTCGCACCCAAGCCAGGCTTCCGTCCGGGGAATACTTCACGGTGCCGTATGCCCTGCTGGTGTCGTCCAGCATAGTGGTGCCCGTCACGTAAACGTTGCCGGAGGCGTCTACAGCTATATCGTTGGCCCAGTCGACTGAATCAGCCAATCCGTCGTACCTCCTTGCCCAGAGCAAGACTCCGTTTGTGTCATACTTTAGTGTTAGATAGTCGGTATCGCTATTCAGAGTATCAATTATGCCTGTCGAGCCTGTTACATGGACATTGCCGAAGTCATCTACGGCTATCGCAACCGGTTGATCACGACCGTTTCCACTCCCGTTGTAGGATCGCATCCAAGCAAGATCTCCGTTGGGATAGTACTTGATTGTTAGGCAGTAGCCATTAGTTTCGCCGGTCACGTACACATTGCCATATGCATCTACACCTATGGGAGCCCAATCACACAGATTAGCGTCATTCGGTCCGGCATGCGTTCTGACCCATTCCACATGCCCGGCTGTGTCATATTTTATTGTGGCGTAGTCACAGGATGGTCCTCCGCCGATGCAGGTTAGCCCGTTTACATATGCGTTCCCCGAACCATCTACGGCGATGGCAAAAGCATAGTCAGTTCCACCTGCTGGCCCATCGTACCTTCTTACCCACGCTGTATCAACCTGGGCAACAGCGGGAATGCTCACCAAAAGCAAAATCACTAAAATGAATAGCTTCCCCGCTTTTAGTGGTTCGACTTCGTTTATCCTGAACGAAGTCGAAGGGCTCACCACCCTGAGCTTGTCGAAGGGCGGGATCTTCGACTTAGTCATTTTGGGCTCCCTTTTTAAGGTAGCATGACGAAACCATAGGACTTGAACGTCTGTGAAATCAATAGAATTATAACTCAGAAATGGGGAAAGTCAAGGAGAATAATTTTGAAAATGGAAAGTTGTGGCAGGG
>CBDUQU010000142.1:0-7472 GCA_965369445.1 uncultured bacterium
ATAGTCTCTTTTCGGTTGAGTTCATTGATCTTTTCCAGCAGATCGGATTCAGGCAAGTCCTTAGGATATCTGTAAACCTGGGAGAAGATTCCCACCTTCTCACAGGCTTTGGCCTTCATATTCACGTAAACTTCAGAGGCGGGATTGTCTCCCACCAGCACAGCTGCTAACCCGGGCGTCTTTCCCTTGACTTTGAGCTCTTCGATCTTCTGCTTTAAACCTTCCTTGATCTCCGAGGAGATCTTTTTGCCATCAATGATCTCTGCCGGCATGACTGCTCCCTTTTGAGAAATTATTGGCTAAAGCCGTCCGCTCTCCTCCTCGTCGTCTTCGAGGCTGGGTATGTCGATCCGGAGCCTTTCAATGTCCGTGGCCTTGCCCGTATCAGGGTCGACTTTAACCAGCACGCCGGAGAATTTGACGTCCCTGTTGCTCAGCGTAAAACGGCGGGGAATCTGCAGCAGGAAACGAGCCAGGGCATCTTCGGTTTTCACGCCGATCACCGAGTCGTGCGGCCCGGTCATTCCCACGTCGGTAATGTAGGCAGTCCCTCCCGGGAGGATGGTCTCATCGGCGGTCTGTACGTGCGTATGGCTTCCCAGAACGGCGCTTACCCTGCCATCCAGATAACGCCCCAAGGCCACCTTTTCGGAGGTAGCCTCAGCATGCAGATCCACAATTAAAACGTTCGTTTCCCCTTTTAGTCTCTCGATCTCCTCTTGTGCCACCCGGAAGGGACAATCGATCTCCTTGATGTAAACTCTTCCCTGGATGTTCAAAACGGCTATCTTTTGTCCGCTGGCCGATTCGAATATCCCCGCCCCTCTTCCGGGAGCATCAGGCGGATAGTTGGCAGGCCGTAAGATGCGCCGGTCCTCATCTAAGTATGGGTAGATGTCTTTTCGGTCCCAGATGTGATTGCCGCTGGTAAGGCAATCCACACCATAGGAATGGATTTTCTTGGCTATCTCCCTGGTCAGACCGAATCCACCGGCAGCATTTTCCACGTTGGCTATGGCGAAATCTATCTCGTGGGTCCTCAAAAGATCGGGCAGAAGCTGGGAGACTGCCCATCTTCCCGGTTTTCCCACTATGTCGGCTATAAAGAGTATGTTCAATTTGCGTTTCCCCCAAATCAGTTCAGATAAACCCGTCGGCAGCACATCAGATGCTTTCGAAGGCCTATTGAGGCCTATACCGGCTTGCTCCGCATTTGTGTCTGGGAACCCTGCACCGAAACCGGAGCGCCGGTGGAGTCTTCACGCATCAAAACCTGCCAATACCACACAGCTGTTCGTACCACCAAAGAATATCTGGATCCTCTCTTTGCTTTACTTCGCATAGTCAACGGATCTGGTTTCCCGTATCACGGTGACCTTGATCTGCCCGGGATACTCCAACTCCGCCTCAATCTTTTTGGCCATCTCATTTGCCATCTCGGTGGCCTCCTTGTCAGTTATTCGCTCGTGCTCAACGATAACCCTGATCTCACGCCCCGCTTGGATGGCATAGGATTTGGCCACGCCCTTGAATGAATCGGCCAACTCCTCCAGCTTGTTCAGCCGCTTGATATATCCCTCCAGGGTTTCACGTCGGGCACCCGGTCTTGCTCCTGAGATGGCGTCTGCCGCCTGCACCAGAACCGAGTAGGCAGACTCCGAGATGACGTCCTCGTGGTGGGAGGCGATGGCGTTTAACACTATCGGATTCTCCCCGTATTTTTGAGCCACGTTGTAGCCAATCTGGGTATGCGTACCTTCCGTCTCCCGATCCACCGCTTTGCCCACGTCGTGCAGAAGACCGGCTCTTTTGGCCAGATTCGGGTCCAAACCCAACTCCGCCGCCATCAGCCCGGTCAGAAATGCCACCTCCTTGCTGTGCTGAAGGACGTTTTGACCGTAACTGGTTCGGAACTGAAGCTTGCCTAAGAGCTTCACCAGTTCAGGATGAATCCCGTGAATTCCCACGTCGAAGGACGCCTGTTCCCCGGTCTCACGGATGATGACCTCCATTTCTTTTTCTGCTTTCGAGACCACCTCCTCGATGCGCGCGGGATGAATTCTTCCGTCCTGAATTAATTTCTCCAGTGCCATTCGGGCTATCTCTCTTCTTATGGGGTCATACCCTGAGAGTATCACCGCCTCCGGTGTATCATCCACGATTACGTCGATACCGGTGGCGGTCTCGAAGGAGCGAATATTCCGCCCCTCCCTTCCGATGATGCGTCCCTTCATCTCCTCGTTGGGAAGACTGACCACGGATACGGTTGACTCGACCGTGTGGTCGGCCGCGCATCTTTGAACGGCCGATATGATGATGTTCTTGGCCTCCTTTTCTGCGGTCTGCTCAGCCTTTTCCTTGATCTCCTTAATCAGCTGTGCCGCCTCCTGGCGAGCCCGACTCTCCAGGTTCTCCATCAAGAGTTTCTTGGCTTCCTCGGAGGTCATCTGGGCTATCTTCTCCAACTGCTTGTTCTGATCGGAGATCAGCCGCTCCAGCTCATCACTTTTGTGGCGAACAGCCTTCTCCCTGGCATACAGCACCTTGTCCCGGTTCTGTATCTCTCTCTCTTTCTTGGACAGAATGTCCACTTTGCGGTCTAAGTGTGTTTCCTTATCGGCAAGCCTTTTTTCTAAACGGCTAAACTCAGACTTTTTTGCCTGAAGCTCTTTTTCGAAATTGACCTTAGCCTTGTACCACTCATCTCTGGCCTCCAGAGTCGCCTCTTTCCTCTTGATATGCGCCTCTTTTTCCGCGTCCTCAACGATCTTTTTCGCCAGCTCGTCAGCCTTCCCCAGCTTTATCTCGCCAATCCTGCGGCTGATAAACCATCCCAACAGGAAGGCCAGAACCGCCACACCTGCCGCTACGACGATGATTGTCACATTGCTCATACCTGCTTCTCCTTCTTGGTGGATCACGTGGATCCTATATGTAAAAACCCCACTTGTTTTTTGACTTTGCCTCCACCAGGCCATTTGAGCCCTCAAAAGAACTCCGGAGACAAAATCAGATAAGCAAAAAGTGGGGATAAAAACAAAGAAGAACTTTAGACGTCTTCCTGATCGACTAAGCTCTCTAACTGTTCAAGAAGGGATTGCGATCTCTCCTCTACGCCAAGGAGCTCCTTATCCCTGTCTGTTCTTTCCTTGAACAATTCATCGGTTATGCTCATGGCTGCCAGAACCGCCACCCTCAAAGGTAGCTTGTTAGACATTCTCTCGCACACTTCCTTCATCTTCTGGTCCACGTATCCGGCAACCTCCTGGATATAAGCAGCGTCTGCATCTCCTTTAATAGGATAGTCTTCGCCAAAGATATTCACTTTAACCGATTGTTTCTTATCCTGCATAACGCCAAGTCAGTCAAAAAGAAGAGTTCTAAAATCTAATTGGTTTCTTTCCCCACCAGTCAATACATCAGTAACACTCAATTATCATATTACGAAAACACCACATCGTTTGTCAAGCAAAATTGTCGGAGCCCAAGGAAACTAGGGTGGTGAAGCGTGCCTACTGCACCAAAGCCGCTTTCGCCGTGTCATCACAGCAAGGAGGGCAACTCAGGTGTCGAACGGCGCCAGCCTCTCCAGGAGCTTCTCCAGCCGACTTCTGATCTCCTTCTTCTTCCTTTCAAAATCGCGTTCTCTGCGGGCAGATTCTTTCTTAAGTCTCTCTGCCTCTGAGTCTGAGCTTTTGGTGCCCTTCTGGAAATTACTTATCTGATCTTCTAACTGTTTGTAAGAAGTGGTGATTTGCTGGTTTTCCGTTTTCAGCTTGTTGATCAGCTCCACCGTCTGTCTGAGCTTCTCTTCCAGCCTGTCAAAATTTTCTAACTGCATAACTTGTAGCTATGGTTTTTTTAGAATCCCGTTCGTGCCGTATTTACAGCCTTAACATATGCCCAAACAGATCGTGACGCAAGACAAAAAACATCTTTCCCTCAACTTCTAAGAGTGGCGCCGAAGGTTTTCTCCAACTCCGAGATTACCTTTCGGTGAATTTCATCCACCTCTTCGTCGGTTAGCGTTTTCTCCTGCGAGCGGTAGCAGATGGAGTAGGCTAAGCTTTTCTTGTCCGCAGGAACCTGTTTTCCCTTGTAGACGTCGAACAGAACAGTATTTTCTATCAGACCTCCCCCCACCTTTTTTATTCTGTCTTCGATAATCTTGGAAAGCAGCGACTCATCCACCACCACCGCTAAGTCCCGATCCACCGGTGGAAACTTGGGTAAAGAAGAAAACCGTTGGGTTTTCGGCACGCGGGCGGTCATTTTCTCAAAATCCAATTCCGCCCAGAAGACCTTGTCCTTGACTCCGAAGACGTCCACGACCTCTCCGGACAGCTCGCCGATGAAACCAATCATCTCATCCGCCATTCGAACCTGATAACACCTGCCCGGCTGGAGAAGTGCGTTATCGCCGGGATTCAGTTCAATGGGTAGTGAAAGCGCCTCGAAGAGTCCGGCCAGCATCCCTTTCAGGTCAAACAGATCCACCTCTGCCTCCTCGGATTCCCAATGCCGAGGCTCCCTGGTCCCGGAGACTGCTATCCCCAGATGGAGTCTTTCCTCCGGCTGGTCGGCCTCAAGCCAAAACACCTTTCCCAGCTCAAATACCATTAGATCCTTCTCCAGGCGATTCTTGTTTCGAGCCACCACCGAAAGGAGATTGTAGGCCAGTGTGGTGGAAAGAACTGACAGATCCTGACTCAGAGGATTCCTTATCTTGACCGGGGTGGTGTCGGGATTCAATCTGCCCAGCATCTCCGGGTCAACTAAGTTGTTAGTGATCACCTCAAAGAATCCTCTGCCCACCATGAATTCCTTAGCTCTTCGCGATACCAGGTCCTCCCAGTGAATCTCCGTTACCAATCCCCCTCCCGCCCTTAAGGTGGTCTTTATGTTGTCGTATCCGTGGATGCGGGCTATCTCCTCGATTAAGTCCATCTCCCGGGTAAGGTCGGGCCTGAAGGTGGGGACCTCAACCTCTAAATCACCGTTCTCCTTAACCGCAAGATCCAGTGAGGTCAGTATGTTCTTGATCCGCTCGGTCTCGATGTCGGTGCTCAAGATTTTGTTGACCCGCCCCGGTCTGAGAGTCACTTTCACCGGGTGGATGGGAGAGGCATAGTTGTCCACCACACCCTTCAGCACTTTTCCTCCTGCCAGGTTCTCCATAAGCCCAGCCGCCCGATCGAGGGCTTTCACCACGCCGTTGGGATCGGCTCCCCTCTCAAACCTCTGAGATGACTCCGTGGATAAGCCTAGAAACATTCGTCCCCTGCGAATGACTTTGGGATCAAAATAGGCGCTCTCCAGAAGTATTGTCCGGGTACCCGGGCCGACCTCGCTCTCCACTCCTCCCATTATCCCTCCGATGGCCACCGGCTTTGTCCCATCGGTGATCAGCAGGACTTCTTTGTTCAGGGTGTGCTCAACCTCATCTAGTGTGACAAACTTCTCTTTTTCCTCTGCCCTTCTGACCGCTACCTTTTTCCCTTTGAAGAGCCGATAATCAAACGCATGCAGGGGGTGTCCCAGCTCCAGCATCACCAGATTGGTTATGTCCACCACGTTGTTTATGGGACGCATCCCGGCAGAATAGAGTTTTCTTTTGAGCCAGAAGGGAGATTCTTTTATGGTGATCTCTTCAATCACCCGGGCAGCATATCTGGGGCAGCCTTTGGGATCGTCGATTTCCACCTGTACCCGATCCTGGGCCATCTCGGCTATTTCATGCAGGGTCGGTTCTATCCTCTGGAGCTGGCTTCCGCACAAAGCCGCCACTTCCCTGGCCACCCCCAGTATGGAAAGGCAGTCGGGCCGGTTGGGGGTAAGATCCAAATCCAGGACGTAATCCTCCAGCCCCAGCGCCGAGGAGATAGATTCTCCCACCTTGAGATCCGAATCCAGGAGCATGATCCCCGCCTCATCTTCCCCAATATCGAGCTCCTTCTCGGAGCAGATCATGCCGTGGGAATCCACACCTTTAAGAGAACTTCTCGTGATCTGAATTCCTCCGGGTAGCTCCGCGCCGATAAGAGCCACCGGCACCTTGGCTTTGGTCTCTACATTGGGAGCACCGCAGACGATCTGAAGGTTCTCCGACCCCACGTCCACCTGGCAAACGGACAGCTTATCCGCCTGGGGATGCTTGGACACCTTCCTCACCTCTCCCACCACCACCCTGTCTAAATCCTGCCCCACGGCGGTAATGGTCTCCACCTCCAGGCCGGCGTCGGTGAGTCGCGTGGCCAACTCTTCAACCGACAGGTCGAAATCGACAAACTCCTTAAGCCATTTGACGCTTACTTTCATTCTAAAATTGCCTCAAAAATCTCAGATCGTTTTCATAAAACAGTCTGATGTCGTCTATCCGATACTTGAGCATGGCAATCCGCTCTATTCCCAGTCCGAACGCATAGCCTGAGTAAACCTCGGGATCATAGCCCACTGCTCTGAACACCTCGGGATCGATCATGCCCGCTCCCAGAATCTCCAGCCACCCCGTGTGCTTGCATACGCGGCAACCCTTCCCGCCGCAGATCACGCAGGAGATATCCACCTCTGCGGAAGGCTCGGTGAAGGGGAAGAAGCTGGCTCTGAATCTCAAAGATACCTCTTTTCCAAACAGCTCCCATACGAAGGCCGAGAGCACCCCTTTCAGGTCGGCAAAGGTGACGTCGGTGTCCACGTAAAACCCCTCCACCTGATGAAAGGTACAGAAGCTCCGCGCGTTTATGGCTTCGTTTCGATAACATCTTCCCGGAGCGATGATTCTCACCGGGGGTTTCCTTTTCTCAAAGACCCTCACCTGGACCGGAGAGGTGTGGGTGCGAAGCAGGAGATCGTCCTTTATGTAGAAGGTATCCTGCATGTCCCTGGCCGGGTGGTCGGGAGGGAAGTTAAGGGCGGAGAAGTTGTAATAATCCGTCTCCACATCCGGACCTCTGGCTATCTCGAAACCCATCCCGTAAAAGATTTCTACAATCCGATCGTTTACCTGGGTGAGCGGGTGCCGCTTTCCCTGCCATCCACCTCTTCCGGGAAGAGTGTAGTCAAAAAACTCCTCTTTCTCCCGGCTTGCGACCTCCAACTCCTTCATCCTCTCTGAGAGAGCGAACTCCAGTTGGCCTTTGATCTGGTTGGATATCTTCCCTAACGCAGGACGTTCCGCTTCGGGGAAATCCTTCAGGCTCTTCAGAAGCGAGGTGATGATCCCCTTCCTCCCCAGGTACTTAATCCTCACCTGGTCTAAACTTCCAGGCTCGTTCGCTCGCTTGATCTCCTGAAGAGCTTCGGTCTGGGTTTGTTTGAGAGACTGTTGGAATTCAGTCGCGCTTGTCATAGAGTAAAAACCAAAGCTTAAGTTAATAACGGGCTTATCCGATAGATGATATCCTCAAAGCCGGCTTAAGGAGCCGACCTGTGAAGCCAGAAAGGAAATTCAAAAGAAGCCTCTTAAAGAGACA
>CBDUQU010000143.1:0-7363 GCA_965369445.1 uncultured bacterium
AACTTTGACCTGGTCAATTACAGACAACAGAACCTGGATCACGGTGAATCCCACCGGCGGCAGCACCACCACGGAGACGGATCAGATAACGGTGACGGTTAGCCGGGGTGGTTTGGGCTGTGGCACTTACTCTGGTACGGTTACGGTATCCTCTAATGGAGGCACTGAGACGGTGGAGGTGACCATGGAGGTTACCGGGTCTCCGGAGTTAGAGGTATCACCCACTTCCCTGGACTTTGGCACCAATCAGACCAACAAGACCTTCGACATAACCAATGGTAAGCCGGAGTGTGGAACTTTGACCTGGTCAATTACAGACAACAGAACCTGGATCACGGTGAATCCCACCGGCGGCAGCACCACCACGGAGACGGATCAGATAACGGTAACGGTTGACCGCAGTGGTCTATGTCCGGGTCACTATAGCGGATCAGTCACAGTAAGCAGTAATGGTGGAACTGAGACTGTGTCAGTAGATATGGATGTTGAGCCCGAACCAATAACTGGCTACGTAACTGCCGATCCAACTTGTGGCAAGGCACCACTTGAGGTAACTTTCGAGGCCCACCTGTCTGGAGGCTATCCTCCATTCACTGTATGCTGGGATTTCGGTGAAGGCGGTCCTCCGGAGTGCGGCAATCCAAAACAACATACCTACAATTCCGCTGGCACATACTCGGCATACGTTGACATTGAGGATGCGTGCGGTCAAACCGCTTACGCGGGTCCAATAGAGATCAAAGTGATCAATCCTAATCATGTTTTGTTGGGTGAGGATATTAGCTTTTCCTCCTTCGATTACTGGGACTGCACGACGGAAGGAGAGGGCTATTTCCATAACGAAATCTGTGATGCGTCGCCCTGGTTCGAAAAACGAGTCTCTGTTTGGACCGAATGTATGAGCATATTTTGGGCTGGCGCCGGCTCAAGGGCGTACGGAGAGGTGGGTAAGCAATTCACAGTCGCGCGCTGTGGAGGACCCTCTATTCGAACAGCGTACTTTCATTTCGACTTTAGATACTACGGAACGTTGAACTGCATCCCGGGCATAGCGTTTGGCTACTCACGAATCAGGCTTTACTGCAGGCTTTACGATGTTACGTTCGGGTCCACGGTTGGGTCTACAGAGTTGCTAAACGAGAGCATCAGCATTGGGTGGGTGAATCTAAGTGAGGCCGACGGACGCGACGGTTTTAGTGCACAGTTGCAGGAGGGTCATACATATAGGGCATATTTGCGCTTAGAAGGCGAATCGGAGGCCCAAGCAGGTATCGCTACCACCAATGTTGTCGACTTCCATAACGATTGGTCACCAAGTCTCAGAAAGGGTGCGTACATCGACAATGTCGATGTCATTTTTCCATCTAAACTGAGTTCTGAAAGCAGGACGCAGGTTTTCCCGATAAAGCTTGAATAATCTCCAGATAAGAAGTGGTGTTTCCGCTAACACTGTCGAATTGCTTGCAAGTCCGTCTTCGATGTTCAGGATGAGGTACTGGTGTATCGTGTAGGAACCTACCTTCTTTGCTGCACGAAATCTCTTGTTTAGTATCGTTTTTTCTCAGAGCTTGTCTGCAGAAACTCAGTTAGCAAAAGTGACATATGGCAACGGCACAGTCAGCCTATGCCCTTGAGCGCGGTACGATTCTCAGTTGAAGAGTCTACCAACGAGCTTCAAAAGTTGAGGGCGAAAGGCTCCCTAAACACTGTCTCTTAACTGAGGGTCTCGGCGTGCGCTATAGGCCTGAGCGGCAGCAGGCGAGTGCAGCATAATCGTCGGCGTCCCGTGATCCTCCCATAATTCCAATCCTCGTATCTGGTGGTGAGCTTATAGTGAAACCATAGACCAGTTGCGGAACTCGTGCAATGGAGGGCTTGCTCGGCCTGTGAAGGGAAGCCTTGGGATCACTTGATCCAGCCAGTCATTCTTATCACGGCCAATAATCGAAACCGTAGAAGTCCCAGGAACTTACACGCCTATTGACGGTTACAATTTTGCATCGGTATAGGGCCAGCATCCCGGCCGACAGAATCGTACCCTATCTTCATAAGACATTCTCTTAATGTACTAATAGAGCCTGTCACCATCCGAAGAGGGAAATTTTCCCTTGACACAAGGGGCGTGAGATGTTATCGTTTTTGCGATCAGGAGGATCAGGGGAGCGCTTCGAGGGAGGAAGTCCTTGGAATCACCGTCAGTCGAGAATCGTGACCACCTCAGTTCAGGCGAGAGAAAGGAAACGGCTCCCCCTGAGTCGAATAGTTCCGGGGAGAAAAGGAGGGTTGTTTTTGAGACTACCAGCTTGGCGGAAGTATACGCACAGCAGGGACATGTCTCCATCGCCTTAGAGATTTACCGAAGAGTGCAAAAGAGGAGTCCCTCAGATCAGCAAATAGGGCAGAGGATTTCTGAGTTGGAGAGTCGCCTTCGTTCAAGAAGGCCAGTAAAGCTTAAGGACCGGAATGAATAGAAACCTAAGAAAAGCTTAACCATGAAAAATCGGATAAAAACACTTCAGAAGATGTTGCCAAAGGAGAATCTGGATTTTCTGCTGGTCACCTTCCTGCCCCATGTCAGGTATCTTTCCGGATACAGTGGCAGCAACGGCATGATCCTGCTTTCTGCCGGAAGCTCGGTCTTCTTCACCGACTTTCGCTACAAGGATCAAGCCAGAGGGCAGGTTAAGAATATGAAGGTGACCACCGTCAAGCGGGATCTTTTCTCCAGCCTCTCCGGTGTGGCTTCGCTTCGGGGCAAGAGGATCAAGTTAGGTCTTGAAGCAGATCATGTGAGCTGTCAGGTATACCGGAGACTGAAGTCCCTTCTCCCTGACTGTCTTTTGGTGCCAACCGAAAACATCGTGGAAACACTGACGGTGAAAAAAGACAAGGGCGAGGTTGAAAAAATAAGGAAGGCCGTCCGGATAACCGACCGGGCTTTCTCCGAGATTCTAAGCTTCATTAAACCCGGAGTGAAGGAGCTGGATATTGCTGCGGAGCTGGAATACAGAATGAAAAAGAACGGCTCGTCGGCGCCCTCTTTTGAGACTATCGTTGCCTCGGGCAAGAGAGGGGCACTGCCGCACGGAGTTGCATCCAGCAAGAGAATCAAAAAGGGCGAGTTCGTCACCATGGATTTCGGCGCTGTCTTCGATGGTTACACCGCCGATATGACCCGGACCGTGGTGGTAGGGAAGGCAAGCAAGAAGCAAAAGCAGGTGTACAATCTGGTTCTGAGGGCTCAGAGGCGGGCCATCAGCAGGGCTAAGTCCCGGATGAAGGCGTGTGATCTGGACAAGACGGCTCGGGACGTAATCAAAAGAGCAGGCTACGGAAAGTACTTCGGTCATGGGCTGGGGCACGGAATCGGGCTTTTGGTGCATGATAATCCAGCGGTGAATCCTACAAACCAGTTGCGCTTGGAGCCGGGGATGGTTATCACCATCGAGCCTGGAGTCTACATACCCAACTGGGGAGGAGTAAGAATAGAGGACGATATTCTGATCACCCAAAGAGGGTGCCAGAATTTGACCAAATCAGAAAAAGGTTTGATAGAGCTTTAGTGGGAGGTTTGTTCAGAACGCTTGTTCAGTGCAGCGTAGATATTGTTTGCAGTGGTCGGACAGACATTTTAAAAGCTCCCATGTGACACTTTGCATCCCATACTTAAACCCTCAAAAAGGAGGGGAGAGTTATGTGGGTATCGAAGATCAGAAAACTAATTAAGCTGGTGGAGGAATCGGACATTGGTGAGTTGGAGATATCGGGCTGGGGGCAGAAGGTGAGGATATCGAAAAAGCCCAGAGGGTCAGGCACCGTGGCCCCGGAAAATCCGACTACAAACATCACGGTTGAGCCGAAAGCGGAACCGGCTGCGCCTCAAGCCACACCGGTGAAAGCCCCGGTCGGGGAGCCCGAGAAAGCAGCTGTGGAGGAGACGGACCATCTGGTTCCCATAAAGTCTCCCATGGTGGGAACTTTCTATCGGGCGCCGGCCCCGGACGCCAAACTCTACGTGGAGTTGAACCAGCAAATAACGGTAGGGCAAGTGGTTTGCATCATAGAAGCCATGAAACTGATGAACGAGATCGAATCGGAGGTGGCAGGCCGGGTGGCCAAGATTCTGGTGGAAAACACCAAGCCGGTGGAATTTGGCCAGACCCTGTTTTTGATCGAGCCAGCTTAAATGTTACCGGAAAGACTGAAAGATTCTTGCCGTAGATATACCAGCACGTTTCATTCTGGTGAAAAGACGGCCGTAACACATAAGCCACCAAGTGAGAGGTGATAATAAAGGCATAAGAGTTAATACCGGTCTGATTTCAGCCGAAGTTATGGATAGAAAGCTGTCAGCGGTATGGACCGAATAGTTCATGCCAACGGATGGAACGGATTAAACGGATGGATATGCTCTTTCTGCGTGGGGGGGTTGATCAAAACTTGTATAAGTAAAAGGAGGGGTGATTTATGACGTTAAAGCAGATGTTGGAGGAGATGCTTTCTACCAAGGCTTCGGACCTTCATCTTCGGGTCGGGGTCAAACCTTACATTCGCACTGACGGAGTACTTCGCCCCATCGCGGATGAGTCTATAGTACCGCAAGTCATGGAAGAGATAATGAAGCAGATTCTCACCGAGGAACAGATAAAGAGGTTTTCCCAGAGAAACGAACTGGACTTGGCCTTAAGCATCTCCAAAATGGGGCGCTTCCGAATCAATTTCTACCGCCAGAGGGGCACGGTGGGAATAGCCGTAAGGGCGGTCAACACCATCATACCCTCCTTCGAGGAGTTGAATCTCCCGCCGGTGTTGAAGAGGCTGGCGGAAAACCGGCGGGGCCTGATCATCCTGACCGGAACCACCGGAAGCGGTAAGTCAACCACGCTGGCGAGCATGATAGATCACATCAACTCTACGCGTGCAGAAAACATCCTGACCGTGGAGGATCCCATCGAGTACATACATCGGAACAAGAAGAGCATAGTGGCACAAAGGGAGGTGGGAGGAGACACCGAGTCTTTTGTCACCGCCCTGCGTCATGCTTTGCGTCAGGATCCGGACGTCATCCTGGTGGGAGAGATAAGGGACTTGGAAACTATGTCCATAGCTCTTACCGCCGCCGACACGGGGCATCTGGTTCTGACCACGCTGCACACGCTGAATTCGGTGGAGACCATAACCCGTATCATCTCTTTTTTTCCGCCTCACCAGCACCAGCAGATCAGGCTGCTTTTGTCTGCCACTTTGAAGGGTATAGTTTGCCAGAGGCTTCTGCCCCGATCTGACGCCCCGGGCCGGGTGCCCGCGGTGGAGGTGTTGGTCGGCACCGGTCTGGTGAGGGAGTACTTAGTCGACCCCATGAAAACCCCTTTGATTGTCGAACTGATCGAAAGCGGGGCGGTCCAGTACGGCATGCAGTCATTTGACCAGTCCATGATGAATATGTACAAGAAGGGCATGATCTCGTATGAGGAGGCTCTGACTCAAGCCAGCAACGCGGATGATTTCGAGCTCAGGGTCAAGGGAATCGTCGGTGCTGCGGATAGAGGATGGCACGAATTCGAGCGAACCGCCCAGACGAGTGATGAATAGAGAGATTTTCAATCGTTTGCGGAACTGAAGGAAGGCTTGGCTTAAACGCCAACTGAGAGAATTAGTCGGGAGATCCGTTGTTTAAGAAAGTGCTCGTCGCCAATCGCGGGGAGATCGCCTTACGCATAATCCGGGCCTGCAAGGAACTGGGGATAGCCACGGTTGCGGTCTTCTCCGAGGCGGACACCGAGTCGTTGCACGTCCGTTTTGCAGACGAGGACGTCTGTATAGGTCCCTCCAAATCCCAGGAGAGTTACCTAGACCCCAAAAGGATAATCAGCGCGGCAGAGGTGACCAACGCCGACGCCATCCATCCCGGATACGGATTTTTAGCGGAGAATCCCGATTTCGCTGAGATATGCGAATCGTGTGACATAAAGTTCATCGGACCTTCCTCCGAGAGCATCAGGCTCATGGGCGACAAAGCCCTGGCGAAGGATACTATGAAGAAGGCCGGGGTTCCGGTTATACCCGGAAGCGAGGGAGTGGTTGAGTCAGAGGAGGTGGCTCTGAACCTGTGTCGTCGGATAGGCTTCCCGGTAATCATCAAGGCTTCGTTCGGAGGCGGAGGCAAAGGGATGAGGATAGCCGAGAATGAAGCCGGGCTGAAAAAGGGATACCAGATGGCCAAGACGGAGGCGGAGGCCGCCTTCGGGAATCCGGATGTCTACCTCGAGAAGTACATCGCCAATCCCCGACACATAGAGTTCCAGATTCTGGGTGACAGGTTCGGAAACGTGATTCACCTTGGAGAAAGTGATTGCTCCTTGCAGCGGCGTCATCAGAAGCTCCTGGAGGAGTCACCCTCTCCGGCGGTAGATGAGAAGCTAAGGGCCAGGATGGGTGAGGCGGCGGTGAAGGGCGCTAAGAGCGTAAACTACGAAAGCGCCGGGACGGTGGAATTCTTGGTCGATCAGAGTCGGAATTTCTACTTTATGGAGATGAACACGCGCATCCAGGTGGAGCATCCGGTGACCGAGGAGGTGACGGACATCGATTTAATCAAAGAGCAGATCCGCTTGGCCTGTGGGGAAAAGTTGGGACTCGCTCAGGACGACATCCATATGAAGGGGCATGCCATCGAATGCAGAATCAACGCCGAGGACCCGGACAAAGGGTTTCTCCCGGCGCCGGGGACCATTACCAGCTTCCACGTTCCCGGAGGTCACAGGATAAGAGTGGATACGCATGCTTACGCCAAGTACGTGATCCCTCCCTATTACGATTCGATGATCGCCAAGCTGATAGCTCATGGAAAAAACAGGGAGGAGGCGATCCTGAAAGCCAGGAGGGCTTTGGACGAGTTTATAATCGAAGGAATCCCAACTACCATCGAGTTCCATAAGAAGATCCTGAGGGACGAGAGATTCATCAGCGGAAACTTCAACACCTCCTTGATCGAAGAGATACTCAAGGAGCAGTTGCAGGGGGTCGAAAAATCTCGACTTGGCCGACAATAGTTCTAAGCGACCCGTTTATTGATCCATAAGAGAGCGAAAGGAGGAAGCATGGAAGCCAGTCTGAAATTCAGAGATGACGTGAAATATACCAAGGAACATGAGTGGGTAAAGCTGGAGGGAGACGTCGCCACCGTGGGAATCACCGATTACGCTCAAAGACAACTGGGAGACGTGGTGTTCATCGAGTTGCCGGAGGCGGGAACCCAGGTGGAACAGATGAAACCGTTTGGGGTAATCGAGGCGGTAAAGGCAGTATCGGATATTTTCTCTCCCCTTACCGGAGAGGTGACCGAGGTGAACTCCGAACTCCA
>CBDUQU010000144.1:0-7319 GCA_965369445.1 uncultured bacterium
TCCGATCCAGGTGGCCAGAAGGGTTCCCACCAGCACCGCAGCCGGGAGCCTCCGCCCAGCCACCATGAAATCGGTCTGGGTCTTCACTCTTCTGGAGAGGATTGCCCCCACGCCGATTAAGATCAACAGATAGATTAGAATTGCCCAGAAGTAAAGCATTTTGTGTTGGACGAAAGCCGATATCCGTAAGGAGTGCATCAGCTTGCTGATGCACGCAAAAGCAAGCTTTTGCACTCCAGTGAAGCACTTCTATTCTCTCTGCTAGGAGGGAGCGCACTCATGCGACCCCTCGGGCCGAATCCCAGGCGGATGCTATCTTCCGCCGCTTTTTCCGCTGGATGACGGAGTCCCCCATACGGGCTCGTCCGGGCGTCCGGGATAACATCCAGCGGGAGCACTGGGTTTTGCATGCACACAAACCACAACTGCTATCTTTTAACCGACTCCTTCTCTTCAGAGAGAGCTGCGCTTCGGGATTTTCTGTATTTCAGTGCGGCTTTGACCAGATCCTTAAACAGGGGATGGGCCTTAGTGGGGCGGGATTTCAGTTCCGGATGAAACTGCACCGCCACGAACCAGGGGTGACCCTCAAGCTCCACCATCTCCACCAGTCTCCCATCCGGAGAAAGTCCCGACAGCTTTAGTCCGGCTTTAGTCAGCTCATCCCTGAACTTGTTGTAGAACTCGTACCTGTGCCGGTGTCGCTCGCTGACGTTGGTCTCTCCGTAAGCTTTGTGGGCCAGGGTCCCTTTTTCCAGGACGCAGGGATAAGCCCCCAACCGCATGGTACCCCCCATGTCGGTTATCTTCTCCTGGTCGGGCATCAGGTGGATCACCGGATAGGGTGTTTCCTGATCAAATTCATAGCTGTTGGCCTTCTCCATGTGACAGACGTTACGGGCAAACTCTATCACCGCGCACTGCATCCCTAAGCAGATGCCCAGGTAAGGAATCTTGTTTTCCCTCACGTATCTCACCGCTTCGATCTTCCCCTTGATCCCTCTCTCTCCGAACCCGCCCGGGATCAGCACCCCGTCCACGTCCGCTAAGTTTTCCCTGGCATTCTCGGAGGAGATCTCCTCTGCGTCGACCCATTTCAGTTCCACCCGGGCATCGTTTTCCACTCCCGAGTGCACAAAGGCTTCGATTATGCTCTTGTAAGCATCCTTCAGATGGGTGTACTTGCCGCAGATTGCAATTCTCACGTGATGTTTGGGGTTCTTTATCCTGTGGACCATCTCTTTCCAGTCATCCATCTGCAACTCGCCGCATTTGAGGTCGAGATGATCGATGATCAAGCTGTCTAAGCCCTCGGTATGGAAAAGGCTGGGGACTTCGTAGATGCAGTCCACGTCTATGGCCTGAATCACCGCCTGGCTGGGAACGTTGCAGAAAAGCCCGATCTTCTCTTTTATCTGTTGGGTCAACGGCTGGGTGGTGCGACAGAGAAGTATACTTGGCTGGATGCCGATCTCCCTGAGCTCCTTCACACTGTGCTGGGTGGGCTTGGTCTTAACCTCGCCGGCAGACTCGATATAGGGGACCAGCGTCAGATGAATGAACAGGCTGTTCCGGGGACCGTATTCCAATCCCATCTGCCTGATGGATTCCAAAAAAGGAAGGCTTTCGATGTCACCCACCGTTCCCCCGATCTCAGTGATCACCACATCCACCTCCCCATTCATTCTCCCTACCTTTTTTATCCGGTCCTTGATCTCATTGGTTATGTGAGGGATGACCTGCACGGTGGAACCGAGGTAATCGCCCCGCCTTTCCCTGGCGATGACCGCATCGTAGATCTGGCCCGCGGTGAGGTTATTGTCCTTGGCCAGGCTCTCATCTATGAATCTCTCATAGTGTCCCAAATCCAAATCCGTCTCGGCACCGTCGTCCAGCACGAAGACCTCCCCGTGCTGGAAAGGATTCATGGTGCCGGGATCGACGTTTATGTAAGGATCGAGCTTCTGGAGATTTACCTTCAATCCTCTTTTCTTAAGCAGAAGTCCGATCGAGGCGGAAGCGATACCCTTTCCCAGCGAGGAGACCACGCCCCCGGTGACGAAAATGTATTTCACCTTAGCTTTCCGATCTTTCACCTCACCACCCTTCCTTTCCGTGTCTTCAGCTTTTTCAAGTCTGATGGCACATCCAAGGTTACAGGTTTCACTTGAGTGAGATAAACCTTGATCCTATTTCCATTTTCTAAAGCTCTAAGTTGTTCCAAGCACTCTAATTTCTCCAGCGGAGTCTGTTCTAAAGAAGAGAGTCTCATGAGAAAATCCCTGCGGTATCCATATATTCCTATGTGCTCGAGAAACGGCAACCTTCTTAAATCGGTTTTGTTGAAAACCACCTTTCTGCCGGAGGTTTGAGGCAGTCTGATAAACGGAATCAGATGTCGGGAAAAGTAAAGAGCGAAACCGTTCTCGTCCAGCACCACCTTGACCACGTTTGGATTCTTCAGCTTGGCGGGATCACTTATTCTGGTGGCCAGGGTGGCCATGCCCAGGCTCCTTTCCTTCAGCATGGAGGAGACCAGAAGATCTACCAGCGCGGGCGGGAATCGCGGCAGGTCGCACTGAATGTTAACCACCAGATCATACGGTAGATTCTTTACTACCTCCGCCACCCGATCGGTGCCGGTGGGATGATTCCTCAGGCTCACGCGAGCCTCTCCTCCGAAGCCAAACACCAGATCGGAAACCTTGGAGGAATCCGTTACCACCATGACACGATCCAGGTATTTCGACTTAGCGGCATTCTCATACACGCACTGGACTAGAGGTTTGCCGTTGATCATTGTTAAGGGTTTTGCGGCAAGTCTCTTGGAACCGATCCGGGCAGGAATTATACCAATGACTCTTGATTTGCTCATCTGTTTCCCAAGGGGCTCTGCGTGTACCAGAGAATCGAAAATTCAATCCGCATTGTACGAAACTGCGGGCTGCTTGTCAACAAAAAATATGGCGGTGTCCTTACCCTAATTCTCTGGGAACTCAAAAAGATCCGGGTCACCATGCGACAAAAACCGATTTCTGATCCTCTTATCCGATGACTCTTGGCACCCTGAAGAACCCCTTCTTTTTCCTGGGAGCATTGGCCAGGGCTTCAGCAGAGGAGAGCGAGGGCAAGACTTCGTCTTCCCTTAGGACATTCTTCAAAGGGATCACATGTGAAGTTACGGGCACGTTTTTTGTGTTCAACTCATTCAGCTGGTCAACATATTTTATGATCTTATCCAGCTCCCGCTGGAAGGTGACCTTCTCCTCGGGGGAAAGCTCTAACCTGGCCAGCTTGGCCACGTATTCGACATCTTTGAGGGTAATGGACATGCTTTACTCCTGAGCCCTGACTTGATGTCCCGGTAAGAACATAACGGTATTTCATGTCTTTGTCAAGACAGAGTTCGAATCGTGGAACGTAAGTAAACAGCCCGCACAAACAAGCTCTTGAATCTCTTGGTTGGTGATTGGTCTCAGAGTCCACAGCAGCGCAAAGAAATGGATTGAAAAGGGCCTCTGATCTGTGTATATTCCTTGCGTTCGAATTGACATAACTGCCAGGGCAAACGATGGATCTTAAGCAACTCGAAAAGATTAAAAAGCTCGCAATCATTGCGATGTTTTCTGACGACGACTTGATGGAGAAGCTGGTGCTGAAAGGCGGGAACGCTCTTGACATCGTTCATAAGGTCGCTCTTCGCGCCTCGGTGGACCTGGATTTTTCGATCGAAAACGAGTTCAACGAGCAAGAACTGCCTATTACCCAGGGAAAAATCCAAAAGGTCCTAAGAGATACATTTAGTGCAGAAGGATACGAAGTCTTCGATATAACGTTTTCCAAAAGACCCAAAAGAATAACCCCGGATATGGCAGCATTCTGGGGAGGCTACAGAGTCGAGTTTAAGATCATGGAGACAGATAAGCACCAGAAACTCCAAGCCGACATCGACTCCTTGCGTCGCCAAGCAATCGTGGTTGGCGATAGGCAAAAGAGGAAAATGAAGATAGATATCAGTAAGTTTGAATATTGTAGATCAAAACAGGAGTCTGAACTGGACGGGTACACCGTCTACGTGTATACTCCTGAAATGATTGTCTGCGAGAAACTCAGAGCCATCTGCCAACAGATGCCTGAATACGCTAGGACGGTGAGAAACCCCTCTCGGTCGGCAAGGGCCAGAGATTTTTTCGACATCTACACCGTAATCGAATATTTCAAAATCGATCTTACAAACACGGAAAACATCCAGCTGCTAAGGAATATATTCGCGGCCAAAAAAGTGCCGTTGAATCTCATCGGAAAAATCAAGACATACAGAGAGTTCCATCGTTCAAGCTTCGTCGCCGTCAAAGATACCGTAAAGGCCAGCGAGGAATTGAGAGGCTTCGATTTTTATTTCGATTACGTTGTAGCCAAATGCCGTGACTTAAAGCCCCTTTGGATAGTATAGCCGCCACTTCTCGGAGTAGGATCTGTCTTTCATTGCGTGGGCAAGGTAAAAATCATACTTCATTTCGAATTTGCGCAGCAAGGCTAATGAAGAGTCCCTGTAAACGCCTGCCCTTTCAAGATAAAACCCCACGGCTTGGTGGTAGGGGTAGGCGTAATTGAGCATCTGGAGCATGGCTGAGAGTTTGTTCACCGATACTTTCGCTCTCGCCAGTCGATAGGCTTTTAGCACCTCGAATACGCCGCCCGAATATACTGGCCTAACCGTGATGTCTATCAGCGTCCTCTCACTATCTGTTAGGTGAATCTTCTCTCCTTGAGGTCCTACGCCTTCAATGACACCCAGTTTACCCGTATGCATACCGTTAAGTAGGCATATCTTAATATCTTTGTACGACGCAACATTGCTCGATACACGCACTGGTCTTCTGAACGCGGAGTCGATGGAGGTTTGTGTGAGAGTCGTCACTCTGTGAGGCTTTGGCTGTTGCTCCTCATTCAAATAGACGGTTTTAGGTATCTGTTCCGTCAACTCGTGCAAAAACATAGCCGTGAAGTGTGTAAAATACGAATCCGGCCTTAAGGTTAGAATCACCTCGTAGGTGGAAACATCGCCCCACATGTACCTTATTTCGGGGCGATAGGGGAATTCGAACTTTATCCGCGAGAGTTTCGTGTGCTCACTCAGAAACTCAATGAACTTGTTGAGCGTCGTCGAGTCAGACAGGCGCCAGAATTTCCTATTCTGCAGCAAAATATCTGCGATCTGTGACCGCCTTAGAACCTTCGAAGGGCTGGCCTCGAACAGTTTTACGATGTCGGGCTCTGCTATGCGTAAACGGGCGTTCATCGTATTTTCTGGCACGACGGTTATGTATATATACATAACCGTCCTGCTCTACTTCTCCTCTAAATCCCTACTTAGCTTTGCTTGATGGTTTCTTGTGCCTACCTTGCCTCCTCCCTCAACCCCCACTATATATACGAGTTAAGAGTATAAGTGTGTGCCGCTAAATGCGCAGCACGACAGTCAATCAGCTTGTTCACGATAGTAAGCAGTATGTATACTGCTTACTATGCACAGTGTCAACGGCAATCTGTCCGCCAAGTTCCTCTGACAATTGATATTAACTCACATTCTCTTATCTATTTAGTCCGTCTTACGATGTATACATACATCGTAAGACTCACAGTAAAGACGTTGCGTTGATCGACTAATTTTCCAAACTACGCCTCTGCGCATTTCTTTGTTAGAATCTCTTCGGTCCACCCGGGCCAACTTAGCCACGTATTCGAGATCTTTGAGAGTTATGGGCATCTTACCTTCCGGAACCCAGACTTCAGCCGACGCTAAAACAATAATGCAGACCAGTGCTGCTGTCAAGCTGAAAAGCGTTGCGCCCAACGTAACGGAGCATTTTGCCGCGATGTGACAAAGCGAATAGCAGCCGGCAAGACCTACCCCATCAGAAAAGAAGAGATTCAATAAGAAGGTTGATTGAGGGGCCGAGTGGGTGTGAGCCCGTGTTACGTTGTATATATACAACGTAACATGCGCATCTAATCGAATATCATTTAGCGTAACTTATTGGTTTAGTGGTGATTAAGCAATAACACGATACTTTATGATCCTTTTCCATGAAGTATATATACTTCATGGAAAAGCCTAATGAACCATCCGAATGATCACTTTGGAGATTCTCCGCCGAGTCCCCTACTTCAGTAGGACGTTATTGGGTGGGGGTGCGTTCGGTGCCTTCACCGTACAGGAGGTCGCGCATCAACTCGTCGATCCTCTCGATGCGGAAGGGTTTGGCTAAATAGCCATCCGCCCCCTCCTGCATGGCCTTCTGAACCGGACAGGTAGAAGGGAAACCGGTTATCATCACCACCGGAAGTTCGCTGTCGGCTTTCTTTATGTTCTTAAGCAGGGCAAGCCCGTTCATTTTGGGCATGCGGATATCGGAGATGACCAGATCAAAATCCTGAATCTCAAGCTGACTTAAAGCCTCCTCCCCATCCTCCACCCCGATGGGGAAATAGTCCAGGCTGCTTAACACCTCCAGGAGCATATCGCGGAGCTGTTCGTCGTCGTCCACCACCAGAATTTTCTTGAGCCGGTACGGTTTGTCGCCTGCGGTTCCTTTTACGCCCAGGGCTTTCCGCATCAGCTCCTCGATCTTGCCGATCCTGAAGGGCTTGGCCAGAAATCCGTCGGCTCCGCTTTCCATGGCCCGGTCCTTGGTATAGGCAAAATTATACCCGGTGATGATCAGAACCGGGAGGAGTGGATTTCGGCTTTTGATGGCTTTAAGCAGGGAGAGCCCGCTTATCTTGGGCATCTTCACGTCTGTAATGACTAAATCCAGCTTCTCCGTCTCCAGCAAGGAGAGAGCCTCCTCCCCGTCTTTTGCTCCCAGTGCATGATAGCCCAAAGCGGACAGAGTATCGATCAAAAGGGATCGGATGCGCTCGTCATCGTCCACCACCAGGATCTTAGGAGTCTCTTTGGTCGGCACTTGCGTCTTTTCTGCTATACCACCTGTCTGCATAGATAACTTCCCTTATTGCACCAGTTGCATATATATTATCGAAACTTGTGACGGTTCCTTGAGCTTTTTTTCGTGGGGTAGTGTGGAGTGAGGAGAGACAGTCGCCACCCGCGCGCCTCAGGTCGTTTGAGGGCGTGTCACCATTGAGGTTTTTTTAGCCGCGGACTTGTGGTCATCAACATTTTAGTTTTACATGGTTAACCCCCTGTGGTCCCCCTTGTCATGGGGACGGGGGTGGTTCCCACCCGGATAAGGGAGGGTCAGGGTGGGGTATTTTTGGTGTATTTAAGTACCGCTGACGACAGTTAACTCACC
>CBDUQU010000145.1:0-7272 GCA_965369445.1 uncultured bacterium
AACTCCTTCACAATGTTCGATACCGCCTGAGCACTAATCTCCGCACCAAACAACCCCTTAAACCACCTAATGCTCTTGCGGGTAGAGTGACCCAACAAAAAAGCTTCCAACAAAACCCGATCCAAAGCTCGCTGACGACGACGATAGCGCTCCAATACCTCAAACTCCATCCCTCCCTCTCTTACCCGCGGTACCTTCAGATCTTCTATCCAACCATAACTGGTCAACAAGTCCCGCTCAAAACTACCATTCCGATAGCCCCGACGCCTCGGGCTACGCTTATACCTGCCACAGCCAACTCGCCTCCCCTGCTCCACAACCAACGCCCGCTCCAGGCGAACCTTAACAAAACGCTTGGCCTCTCCTTGCAGCTCTCTCCAAAAATCGTTGACTCCAAACCAACGATTCCTTAAATTACTCTCCGAGAAATCCATCTCTCGCTTCATAGGGCATATCCTCCTTTCTATGGTTCCACTAAATGGATATGCCCTATCTACTTGTCCCTCCAAACACAATTTTACACAAAAGAATTTACACAATACTGCTTTAGGAAAAGACCAATCCAACAGACTAACCAGAACCGGTACGGCAGCCTGCGCCCTGGAGAAATCTGTCGTAGCTGCCTTTCTAAGAATTCTGGGTCAAGAGTCAGCCGCATTCGGAGACAGGTTCGTGGCAGGGGAGATTCGGCGTGCATTTTTTCCTTGACAACAAAAAGGCGGGTTGATATGTTTGCGCCTAAATGGTTGGGAGCCAAAAAATACAGAGAAAGGAGGGAAGCGAAAAATTTCGTAGTATTTGAATTTAACTGCTTTTTGCTATTGGTCAAGAATTCTAAAGAAGGGAATCGTTATGAGAAAGGTAGTCTGTCTGATTATAGTAGCTCTTTTTGTAGCCAGCAGCTCTTCGGTTGCCCTGGCGGGTAAGTTCAGCGTAGGCGCCTTCGGCGGTCTGAACATTCCCATCGGCCAGGAGGACAAGGCTAACGGAACCCTTTACGGAGTTAAGGGGAGAATCATTCTGTTGCCATTTCTGGGGGTGGAACCCAATTTTGTTTTCTCCAAATACGGAGACAAGGATCATGAGGTCGGGGGTGTGACCATGACCCGGGAAGGAGGCGATATCACCTCCTTTGGCGCCGATTTAGTCTTCGGAACCTTCTCTGGGTTTTCCCAGGTCCGCTTCTATGGAATCTTGGGGGTCAATTCCAATACCATAAAGTGGAAGCCGTTAGAGGACCAGACCCGTTTGGGTCTCTCCTTCGGTAGCGGGGTCGAGTTCCTTCCCACCGACGTCTTCAGCATCGAGGTGAGGGCCAGACTTCATTCCATAAGCTTGGATGGTGGAGGAGGGAGAAACAACCTGGAGCTTACCGCGGGGTTGAACTACTACTTCGGTCCCAGCCTGTAAAGAAAGGAGCTTAAGAAATGAATGCAAAGAAGAACAGGATGAAATATCTTTGGCTTTTGCCGCTTTTGCTGGTGGCTCTGGTAAGCGGGTGTTGGCTTTTCTCAGGCACCTGGGTGATAATTTATGCGGTGGACGAGGGAGACGTTGTCGCCACAGAGGATTTCTACAAGTTTACTGTGGATCTCACCACAGAGAGCGTCTGGGAGGATCACAAGGACGACCTGGACAACATCGAGGATGTGGCATTCACATTTAAGTTAGTGAATAATGGCGGCACCGATATGACGGGACAAGTGTACGTCTCCCCATCCAGCACGCTCGACAGTGCCTCGGTAGTGGATCCAGATTCAGCCACCATAATATTGGATGGAATAGGCGTAGATGCCGGAGACTCCCTCCACGTTACATTGGGGAACTATTATGATTTCTTACTGAATTTCGAAATCCTCAGAGACCTGGTAATGACCGGAGTTTTCACCGCCTACGCTATCGTTCCCGATCCGGTGGACGTCGAATTCCGTAACGTGGTGGTGGTAGTTACTTTTTCCGCAGGAATGTAATGAGTAGGAAAACAGTGAGTAAAATACCCCGGCTTGCTTAGTATAGCTGGGGTATTTTACTTCGAAGCCGGCGGTTTGCCGGATATTGGATGTTTGTTTCTGCAAGGAACGAAATCTATGGCCTAAAGATCAGTGAACGAAATGTTTGACTTTACGATCTGCTTTAGTTAAACTGAACCAGGCTCCATATTTTTCGGTGAATTGTTCCACGAGAAGGAGAAACTATGAAACTGACATTAAGTGTAATTAAGGCGGACATTGGAAGCATAGGCGGGCACATCAAGCCGAGCCAGAAGCTGAAGGACACGGTGGCGGATTTCGTCCATGAGCATGGAATCAAGAAAGGTCTCCTGATCGATTACTACCTTTCCAGCACCGGCGACGACATTGCCATTTTGATGACCCATAAAAAGGGGGTCTCAAATGACGCGGTCCATAAGTTAGCCTGGGATGCCTTCATAGAGGGAACCAACGTGGCGAAGGAACAAGGTCTTTATGGGGCGGGTCAGGACCTCTTAAAGGATGCTTTCTCCGGCAACGTGAAGGGGATGGGTCCGGCGGTGGCGGAGATGGAGATCGAGGAAAGGCCCAATGAGTGCTTCCTCCTTTTCGCCGCCGACAAGACTGATCCCGGAGCCTATAACTTACCCTTCTACTTGGCCTTTGCCGATCCCATGCACTGCGCCGGCTTGATGCTCTCTCCCAAAATGGCTGAAGGATTCAAGTTTCTTATCATGGACGTGGAGCATACCGACGGGGATAGGGTAATCGAACTCTCAGCCCCTCAGGATTTGTACGATATAGCTTCACTTCTGCGGGACAATCAGAGGTTCGTCATAGAGCATATTTACTCCAACAACACCGGCGAGATCGCCGCCTCGGTCTCTACCACCCGTCTGCACAACATCGCCGGAAAATACACCGGCAAGGACGATCCGGTGGCTTTAATCAGGGTTCAGGGATCATTCCCTGCCACGGGTGAGGTTTTAGGTCCATTCTCCATCGGGCATTTCGTAGCAGGTTTCATGCGGGGAAGCCATACCGGGCCTCTAATGCCGGTTAAGGCCAACTCGCCCATATCCTACTTTGACGGGCCGCCGGTGGTCTCTGCCCAGGCGTTTTCGGTGAAGAACGGAAAATTGACTGAGCCGGCGGATGCTTTCGATCAGCCTTTCTGGGATTGGGTACGTGATCAGGTTTCGCAAAAGGCGCAGGACATAAGAAGACAGGGCTTCTCCGGTTGCGCTATGCTTCCCTATTCAGAGTTGGAATATGGCGGGATCGTGGAGAAGATGAAGAAACTGGATGGCAAGTTCAATCTGAGAGAACAAACGGGTGATGAAAGGAGGAGGAAATGATTTCGGCAAACAGAAAAGCTGTCCTGTGTTTCGCAGTTTTGATCTTTTGTTCCTTTTTGTCTCCCCAAGTCTATTCTTCAGGAAATCAGCCCACCTCCGTGGAACGGCATCACACGTTGTCCAAACCGCTGATTTGGGGAAACGATGTTTTGATAGCCTCAGGGCCAATCGAGGGTGGAATCGCCGCAGATTACGACACCGCCGGGAACCTATATGCAGCTCGCTGTTCAACCGTTTCCGACAAGGCAGTTCAGAGCACAGTGATTGTCTACAAATCCACCGTTAATGGGGCTTCGTGGTTCAAGTTCTGTCAGTATGGACCATTTGCAGTGACTTTTTCTTATCCAGTTATTTTAACTGGTAGCATTGGGAATCGTTTGTATGTTTTTGTTCTGGGTAGTCAGAACAATGGAGAGGTCTGGATGGCTCGCTTTAACGCTCAAACTGGTGGATTTGAAACCTCAATGGGCGTTGCCACTGGTGTGGTGGATACCATTTCTTACTTTACAGCCTGTACAAATATGGGAAGGGGGGACACAATAGTGGTCGTCTATCAAAAGGATCGAGCCGGCGATACGCCATATCTTTATTCCACTATGTCCACTGATTATGGTATAACGTGGTCTCCCCCCCAACTGCAAAGCTATGACGGAGAACATCCGGATATTGCCTATGGGCAAGGAGGGAATGTATATCTGGCTTACCACAAAACAGAAAAGGACGATATTGGCTTTTTAAGAGGTAAGACTTACGAAACTGGAATGTGGAATTACTTTGAATTCCTCACCACTGATACCACTTCTCATCATAACGATTTTCCTAAAATCGCAGCTTTACATACCTCTCCGGCTGACACCACAACAGTTTGGGTGGTTTATAACCATACGGAGTCTGTCGACAAGTTTGAAACCATTGATTTGAGATTTGCATACAGCACCAACAGTGGGGTTGACTGGACCAAAGATCAAATTCTTGCCAATGATCCCGATTTCGATGAGAAGGCAGCGGATTTGAAGGTCTTTCGGTCACCCACCTCTACCGTTGTAGACCTATGCTATGTTAAAATCCCAATTTTTCTTAGGTCGACTCTCGATGTCTGTTACACCTGGGCAGATGCCTCATCCCCCGATCAATTCAATACCCCCCAAGAAAAAGTAAATGATTACGACCCGAATTGGTCTCCAGACGGTCGCAGAGTCTGTCAACTGACCTTTGTGCTTTCCTCTGAACTTCCAGGAGTTGTCTATGCAGGACCGCTTATCGTGAAAGGACAATGTGCGGGAGAAAAAGGGGGTTGGAATCTTTATTTTGACTACAAGCCCTGGACGGATGTGGAAGAGGATGTTGCAGAAGAGGAATTGCCTGCACAATTCTCTTTGTCGATTAACTATCCTAATCCCTTCAATCCAGTTACCAGAATTCAGTATACAGTAAACAGTAAACAGATTCACCCCATTCCCATCAGCCTAAAAATCTATAATGTTTTGGGGCAGCTGGTTAGAATTTTAGCGAATGAGCCAAAGGAGCAGGGAAACTATGAGGTTGTGTGGGATGGAAGGAATGAGAATGGAAATGAGGTCGCCAGTGGAGTTTACTTCTATAAGCTGGAAGCGGAGAATTTTAGCCAGACCAAGAAGATGGTTTTGATAAGGTAGGCAGTCAACGGATCGGTCAACGGATGAAACGGATTCTCTCAACGGAAGGAGGTCCTATTCAAGGCCGGGGGGGAAATAGTACTTGACAACCCAGAGAGGGTCTGTTAATTAGGTCTTCGTAAATATTCAAAAGAAGTAGAAACCTATAACGGGTGAAAACGTAAACCAAGCGGGCGTAATTCAGCGGTAGAATGCAAGCTTCCCAAGCTTGACGTCGAGGGTTCAACTCCCTTCGCCCGCTTTTTTGACAGGTGACGTGAAGAGACGAGTGTTCCAGCGGTCATCAACGCAGGGTACGACCTGAATGACCGGGTGAAGAAAGTGGTAAAGTGCTCGATAACTATAATAACAGGCGGTAACTGTTCAACCTGTTTGCCATGGTTCGGCAAGCTCACCATTTAAAGGAGGGTGGGATGATAAACTTTACCAAAGCGTTTTCCTTCATGTTCGAGGACAAGAACTGGCCTGTGAAAATTGTCCTGGGAGCCGTGTTCAACCTTCTTAGCCTGGTGCTGATTGGAATTCCCTTCATCCTGGGGTATCTTTTGGAGTTGGCTAAGAATTCAAGTGAGGGGAAAGAAATTCCCCTTCCGGAATGGGACAAGCTGGGAGACAAATTCACCCGGGGTCTGATATACCTTATCATATTGATCGTCTACAGCATACCGGGGATGATCCTTTCCTTTATTCCCTGCGTCAAGTACTGTCTCGGACCGCTTTACTTCCTGGCACTGACGTTTGCGCTCCCCTATATCACGCTCAAGTATGCCAAAACCGGCAGCTTTGAGGAAGCATTTCGTTTCAACGACATGTTTGAGTTTATCAAGCAGAACCTCAACAACCTGATCATGGTGGTTCTGCTCAGCATAGCCCTGCAAATAATCGCCAGCTTCGGTGCCCTGGCTTTGGTGGTGGGGATATTCTTCACGTCATTCTGGGCAAGCCTGGCCATCTACTACCTGTATGGAAAGGTATACCGAGAAGGAGAAGAGGCAGAAGGAAACTCATCCGGAGGCGAGTCGCCTTCCTAACCAGCGGTCTCTCAAGGGAGATGATGCGGGGTTTTCTGACCGGCTGGGCCGACTTCTCGCCAGGGAGGCGGAAAAGGTCGGAGGAAGCGTATACAGCCTGGTACGGGCTCACTGGCTGGGGTTGGTCAATTTCCACCTGTTCATATTCATCGGGGGGGCGCTGGTTGCCCCCTCTCTTTTATATCTCGATTTAGAGTGGGCCTCAAAGATCATTTATCAATTCTACGGATTCTTCTGCCACCAGAAGGCATCCCGGTCCTTTCTCTTTTTGGGAGGCCAGGTGGCCATCTGCTCCCGGTGCCTGTCTTTTTATTCCTCCGCCCTGGCGGTCGGCATGTGGGTGGGTTTGAGACGGACAAGGCCTCTGAATTTTAAGCTGGCCGTTGCGCTGAGTTTCCCGGCGATGGCCAGCGTCCTTCTGCAGAGTGTGGGTTGGCAGGAGAACACCAACTTAATCAGAGTAACCACAGGGGCGCTCCTGGGTATGGCCGTCTCCCTTTACCTGTTTCCTCGCGCGCAGAGAGCCGTGGAACGACTGAACGTGAAACAAAATACACGTCCCGCAGTGCCCGGTGACGTACCCAGACCAGCGAAATCTCAAGATCTATCCTCCAAGAGTTGAAATTTTCTGCAACCTTTCGGCTTCAGAAGGGGTACAATAATATGGCTATGGACATAAGCGGGAGTTAACGGCAGTAGGGAGAGGGTTTGAGTTCTCATTGTTGCGCCGACTCCACGATTCAATGCCCCGAAGAAAGGGAGGAACCCGTGAAAAAACTCGTGGTCTCATTGGTAACGCTGACCTTGATATTTGCAGGAGCATCAAGTTTACACGCCAAGGCAAAAAAGACCGGAGAGGTGGAGAAAACCGTCTACACCGATTCGAAATTCGGCTTTCAAGTTACCGGACTGAAAAACTGGAAGATGAAAGCCGAGAAGGAACCATCCCTGGTGCGGGTGGTCATGACACAGAGGAACTTCAAGGTCAGCACCATTGCCGGGGCCGACAAGTATACCACCTCAATCCCCGCCATCCTGATTTTGGCCGACACTACCTCTCTTTCTCTGGGGGAGTTTGAGGAAAGCTTACTGGGGGAGGGGAAACTCCTGCAGAACAAGGAAGATTTCATGTTGAAACTGGATTTGCTTGTCAACTCGGAGGTGCTGGAAGTTCATGATGTCATGATCGACAGCATTCCGGCCCGAGATTACACCTTGAAGCAGCCCTACAAGAAGACCGGAGAAGACCCAAGGATAA
>CBDUQU010000146.1:0-7141 GCA_965369445.1 uncultured bacterium
CGGATAAACTAACCTGGCTCACCATAGCGGCAAGAAACATCTGCATCGCCGAGGAGGCAGGGCTGGATCTGGTAACCATGTGCTCAGGCTGTACTGCCACACTCTCCGAAGCCAATTTTCATCTTTCCGGCGAACCGGAACTAAAGGAGAAGGTGAACCAGCGCTTGAAGAAAATCGGCAAGGAGTATAAGGGGACCATCTCCGTTCGACACATCGTGACCGTCCTGCGAGATGACCTGGGAATCGATAGGGTTAGAGAGTCGGTCAAAAAGCCTCTGGGGGGCATCAGGGTGGGGATCCACTATGGCTGTCATCTGCTTAAGCCTTCGGAGATAATGCGGGTGGATGATCCGGACTATCCCACCATCCTGGAGAAACTCTTCTCCGCCATCGGCGCCCAGATAGTTCACCATGACAAACAAGCCCTCTGCTGCGGAAAAGCTTGCATGAGCGAGAGCATACCGGAGAAAATGACCTATGACGTTTTGACCTCCCTCAAGAAATCGGGCGCGGATTTAATGGGCTTGATCTGTCCCACCTGCTTTGACGAATTCGACCTGGGGCAGATAAAGCTTTCCAGAAAGCTCAATGAAGATTTGACTATTCCTATTTTGTATTATTTTCAGCTGTTAGGTTTAGCTCAGGGCCTTTCTCCTGGGGAGATGGGGCTTCATCTGCACAAGACCAAGGCCGACGAGATAATAAAGAAGTTGGCTGTTTCTAATTGATGGTGCAGAGCTTCAATCGGACCACCAGAAAAGGGATCAAAGGGGGAACTGCACCGAAGTCGGCGATGAGGATTGACTGTATTCCGACTGATACCTGACGATATCGTGTATGAATGATAAAGGGCGGTTTTGGAGTTGGAGTAGCAAGATTATGAAGGCTTTCAAAATCACATCTATTCTCCTGGTTGTAATTTTGACTCTTCTTGCCGCGTGCAGCAAGAAGAATGGTCCGGGGCCTGATGAGTTTGATCACAAATGGACCATCCTCGGTTACTTCGACGGCAACAATTCGGAGGACCAGACACCTGGCAGTCATTCTTACGTGATTCAAGACCTGCAGGAGTTAGAGCAGATCGGCTCCACCGACGATGTCCAGGTTGTGGTCATGTTAGGCTCGTTCAAAACAGAGGGGAATTGCAGATACTATCATGTGGATTATCATCCAAACGAGCCCCCGGATGTCATCAGCTCGGAGGTGTTGCTCGATCTGGGCAAGAAAGACATGTCCGATCCCACGACCTTGCGAGACTTCATCAGCTACGGTGCGGAGAATTACCGGGCAGAGTGCTATATGCTCATAGTCAACGATCACGGCGGGGGCTGGAAGGGGCTTTGCTCCGACACCATCAACGGCGACGGCAACCGGATGAGCCTTCTGGAGTTCTCCACCGCTCTTTCCGGATTTGAGTTCGACATAATCTGGCTCTACGCCCCCTCCATGGCTACGGCGGAGGTGGCTTACCAGATAAGGGATCGAGCCGAGTTTATGATCGCCTCGCAGTTCAACAGCTATCCGACCAGTATCATGGGCTCGAGCGCCTGGCTGGCCGACCTGACCGAGAATCCGGAGATGAACAGGCGGATCTTCGCTGAGGAAGTGACCGAGGAGGTCTACAATGCTGCCCAGGGCATATCGACGGAGAAACACGTTCACTCGGTTCTGATTTATCTTCGTAAGATGGCGCAGGTGGCCGCAGACGCTTCGGATTTGGGCGAAGACCTGGTGGACGGCGCGGGAGCCTTTTGGAGCGAGGTGTGGGATGCCTGGGGCGCATCTCACAATTACGATGAATTGGACTCGACGGTTATCGATCTTCGACAGTTTGCCCGTGAGATTCAGACCAAGACCAATTTGAACTTACTGATAAGGTCGGACGCCCACGATCTGGAAGCTTCCCTAAAGGCTGCCGTACTTGCCCAATTCATACATCCGGAGCAGGATCTGATCGGCGGCCTGTCCATCCATCTTCCCTGGAATCAGGTCGATTTCGATTCCCTCAATTATGCCCAGCTTGATTTCTCCTCAACCGGCTGGCCCGGTTTTATCTCCGTTTTCCTCCAATTCTTTTCACAGGACTATGCCGGAGCCTTGAACGTCATCACAGTTCCCCCTGGCGCAAAGATATTCTTAAACGAAGTCGATACCGGACGTGAAACCAATGCACTGATCACCGGGCTTCTTCCGGGAAAGTACACTGTGAGGCTGGTCAAATCGGGATATCAGGACGCGATTCAGGGGAGTGTCGATGTTCGTTGCCGACAAACCACCATTGTCATGGCCTACCTCATTCCCGCCCCGTAGCACAGTAACCCAGCACCCCAATCTCACACCTTAGCCCCCCAAGAATCTCTTGATTGCAGCAAAGTCCAGGCACGAAAGAGAACGAAAACCACACGGTAACTGCCGGGTTTTTTGTTTCTCGCTGGGGAAGAGCAAGAAGAGTCCGCCGCAAGAACTAACAAGATTTTGCTTTCAAACTGTCTATAGCAGTTTATATTTATTGAGATCCGATGAAGAGGAAAACCAAGCAGAAACAAGCCGGTGATTCCAAACAAAATCAGAGCGTCGTCGCACTTTATTCCGATATCGGCAGGGGACATCCCAGCTATCTAGACAGTGTGGTCTATCTGCTCAAGGAGAAATGTCCTGGTCTGGTATGCAAAAGCGTCTTTCAAGAGAGTAAGGGGTTTTCGCTTCTGTCGTGGAGATTCGTGTCGTGGCTCTACAGAATTAGCGGAAAAGGCGGTCTTCAAACCAGGTTCTACAACTTTATCCGGAAAAGGTCACAGAAGGGCGCAAGAGATTCGTTGATGACAAGAATCCTGGGGCGCGACCTGAAACGGGCCTACGAGAGCTTCCCCGGAATCTGCCTGGTGGATCATCCCATATTGGCCAAGTCTCTAACAGATGTCTGTCGGGTCTGGTACGTGCACGGGGAGATCGCCGCGCCGGCGGAATGTGCCGTCAGGGGAGTGGAAAAAATCCTGGTGCCGCTGGATGAGACCAAAGATAGGCTTGTGGCTCAGGGAGCAGAAGAGGAGACGGTGTTGGTGTGCGGCCTGATGATCGAGCCTCCTCTGGTGGCGGGTGCAGAAGACGCATTTCACCAGCGAGTGAAAAGGATCGAATCGGGTCAGCCGCTGACTGTTGGTTTCTTCACCTCGGGGGCTTATCCCAAAGAGCACATGGAGAAGATAATCGCAGGCGCCAGATCAGTGATTGAAAAGAAGATGAGAGCTATCATCTTCTGCGGCACGAATCGGGATAAGCTTGAATGGGTGAAAAACAAACTGAAGGATGAGGACGTCAAGATTGTCGAGGATTCAGCGGAGAGTCCCCGCGCGGATGAGGAATTCGATCTGATGCTGGTCGGCAGAAAAACCAGACAGGAAGATACCCAGCGTGCCGTCGAACTTATTCCCAGCCTGGATGCTTTCGTGGCGGCTTCCCATGAGAGAACAAACTGGGCAGTCGGTCTGGGCTTGCCCATGTTCGCACTCTTTCCTTTGATCGGCACCTTCGCCTCCCAGAACTTCGAATTTGCGCAAAGACTGAAAGTAGTTTATCCTCTGGACACAACGGAGGAGGCGAGAAATCTTGGTGAGATTTTGACTAAACTAAGGCAAAGCGGCCAATTGCTACAGATGTCACAAAATGGTTTTGGAGTGCACAGCATAACCGGCATAGAGACCGTAGTGTTTCGTTTTGTCAAAGATTCCAGCTTGGCAACTTGAAATTTTGCCTTCTGTTCCCCGGAAAAACCACACCCTCTCATTTAAGCTCATGTATTATTAACTCTTTTTGGAGAAGAGGCACAGCTTAAAAATCATAGGTATCAGCTTAATCCGTTCTAGTCAGCTGTGAGGTAATCTCATGCTCCCCTGTGGTCCGCAGGATCTTGGGGAGTTGCTTTGCATCTGTATCCAATGCAGAGAATAGTCTAATCATGCCGCATCGGTGGACGCAAAACTGCCCCTCTATTTCGATTGACTTTTTTCTCTCTTTATATTAATTTTGGCTTTCAAGATCGACCGACCCATTGAATTCCTGAAATGGAGGGAAGAGTTGTTCAGAAATCCTAACGAAGCTATAAAGTTTGCACACGCAAAGAAGATAGAAATGATCGATTTGAAGTTCATCGATCTATTCGGAAGATGGCATCATCTCTCCCTGCCCAAGAGTCAACTCAACCTGGACATGTTCAAACGGGGAGTTCCATTCGATGGATCCTCCACTCCGGGGTTCAAGGCGGTGGAGTCAGGTGATATGACCTTGCTCCCCGACGTCAAAACCGCCAAGCTGGACCCCTTCTGGGACGTGCCCACCCTGAGTTTCATCTGCAGCTCGGCAGAGGTGGATACCCTGAAGCTATACAAGAGGGAGCCGAGGGCGATCGCGCGCAAGGCAGAGCAGTACTTGCTGAAGACCGGTATCGCTGATAAGAGCCTTTGGTCGACTGAGTTTGAGTTCTACATCTTCGACAGCGTGGCCTACAAAAACGACATAAACATGGCCTCCTACATCATAGATTCCAACGAGGCAAATTGGAATTCCGCGCTGGAGGAGGGAAAAAACCTGGGTTACAAGATCCCCACTCACGGCGGGTATCACGCCATCCCGCCGCTGGACGCTCTCTTTGACGTGCGGACAGAGATGGTGAAGACCGTGGAGGAGGGGGGGATACCGGTGAGATATCACCACCACGAGGTGGGAGGTCCGGGCCAATCGGAGATAGAGATCTTAGACGATACCCTGACCAACATGGGCGATATCACCATGTGGATCAAGTACGTGGTCAAGATGGTGGCCAGAAAACACAACCACACCGTCACCTTCATGCCCAAGCCGCTGTATAACGAGGCGGGAAACGGCATGCATTTCCACCAGCATCTCTTCAAGAAGGGCAAGCCGCTCTTTTATGACAAAAAGGGTTACGCGGGCTTAAGCAAGCTGGCGTTGTACTATATCGGGGGACTTCTAACTCACGGCAGTGCGCTTCTGGCTCTCACCAATCCCAGCACCAATTCCTTCAAGAGGCTGGTCCCCGGATTCGAGGCGCCGGTAAAACTGTTTTTCTCTCTGGCCAACCGCAGCGCTGCCATTCGCATACCCAAGTACGCCCAGAAGCCTGAGGAGAAAAGAATGGAGTTCCGTCCCCCTGATGCCACCTGCAACGTCTATCTGGCCCTGGCCGCGCAGCTCATGGCGGGGATCGACGGTATCAAAAAGAAGATCGACCCCACCAAGGCGGGGTTCGGTCCCATCGACGAGAATGTCTTTGCCCTGCCTCAGAAGGAGCAGGACAAAATCGCATCGGTGCCCACGACCTTGAAAGAGGCGCTGGACGCCTTGCAGAAAGATCATCAGTTTCTTCTGGAGGGTGGCGTATTCACGAGAGATATTCTCGAGGTGTGGATCGACCAGAAGCTGAACAACGAATACCATGAGGTCAGGAACCGACCTCACCCATACGAGATATCGCTTTACTACGACGTGTGATTGTTGAGCGGGGCGCATCACAATTGATCCTGTTGACAAATAGAGTTTACCCATCCACATCTTTCCTTAAGCGAGGTAAGGAGTCATGACCAAAACCAAGGATGAGGTTTTAGCTATAATTGACGAGAAAAAGGTAAAATACATCCGTCTGTGGTTCACCGACATTCTAGGACAGTTGAAGGGGATGTCCATCACCCGGGGCGAGATCGAGCACGTGCTGGATGAGGGGCAGGGGTTTGATGGATCGTCGATTGAAGGATTCGTGCGCATCGAGGAGAGCGATCTTGTGGCCATGCCTGATCTGAAAACCTTTCGCATCCTGCCCTGGACGGTGAATGACGAGAAGGTGGCGCTTTTCATCTGTAACGTCTTGAAGCCGGACAGAACGCCCTTTGCCGGGGATCCTCGGTACGTGCTTCGAAGGGTGCTGGCCAGGGCAGCCGAGAAAGGATGGAGCTTCTTCTGCGGACCGGAGCTCGAATACTTCTATTTTCCAAAAAAGGATGACGTCACTCCGTTGGATGAGGGAGGATATTTCGATTACAGCACGGTAAGCGCGGGAACCAGGATGCGAAAGATGGCTGCCTCTGCGCTCGAAACCATGGGCATTCCCGTGGAATGCACGCATCATGAGGTGGCTCCCTCTCAGCATGAGATTGACCTTCGATACCAGGAGGCTTTGATCATGGCCGATTTCGTCATGTTCTATCGTCTCACCATAAAGGAGCTGGCTCAGCGGGAAGGCTACTACGCCACCTTCATGCCCAAACCGATTTTTGGCGAAAACGGTTCAGGCATGCACGTTCATCAGTCTCTGTTTAAAGGCGACAGAAACATCTTTTTCGATCCCCAGGAAGCCAAGTATCATCTTTCTGCGGAGGCCCGGCACTATATCGGCGGGATATTTAGTTACATGAAAGAGACATGCCTGGTGCTGAGCCAGTGGGTCAACTCGTACAAGCGCCTGGTGCCCGGCTATGAGGCGCCGGTTTATATCAGTTGGGGAACCCGGAATCGTTCCGCATTGGTCAGGATCCCGGAGTACAAGCCCGGAAAGGAGAAAGCCACGCGAGTTGAGGTGCGATCTCCTGACCCGGCCTGTAACCCCTATCTGGCATTTGCCATGATGCTGGCGGCCGGTCTGAAGGGAATAGAGGAAAAGACGGAGCCTCCTCCCCCGGTGGAGAAAGACATCTTCGGAATGTCTGCGGAGCAGAGAAAAGAGTTGAACATCGATTGTCTGCCCGGATCGCTGGAAGAGGCTATCCGGGAGTTTGAAAAGAGTCAATTGGCTCAAGAAACGCTGGGCGATCACATCTTCCACTCCTTGATTGCCAACAAAAAGGTGGAATGGGACAGGTATCGGATTCACGTCGGCGATTACGAGTTGAAAAAATATCTGCCCTGGCTGTAGTCGTTTTCTACCTCTCCTCACAATGGAGAGGGAGAAGGGATGAGATCTCCAGAGAATCAATCTAACAAAGCAACAAGATTCTTGTGGGCAGCACAAAACTGAATGAACTCACAGGGTGGCAGCTAAAGGAGATGATGCAAGAAGGGGAGGTCTCCTCAGAAGAAATCGTCTCCTCGGTGTTCGATCAGATCCGCAAAGTCAATCCTGACACAAACGCAT
>CBDUQU010000147.1:0-7104 GCA_965369445.1 uncultured bacterium
TGTGCCGTTGTCAAGGAAAAAATGAACTTTTTTTCCGGGCCATTTTTCTATGGTTGCCTGCCCATTTGACACGAGAGGGAGATTGCAGGGCTTCCCGGACGCCCGCCCGTACTGGTGGGGGGGCGTCTGCCCGCTCGCAATGACGTAGAAGAGTAGCTTTCGTGGTTCCTTCTCACTTTATGGGAGAGGGTCAGAGAGAGGGTGGAGCTGCGTAGGCCGGCCTGTCCGTTCTCCCGCCCTTCCGGGTCTGCCCGGACGCCCATACAGGCCCGTCTGGGCAGTGCGAGGCAGGACCGAAGGGCAGGACGAAGTGCAGGATGAATCCGAAGGACTGACCGACAAGGACCCTATTTGAGAATAAGGAGTAAAGCACCCTTTTTTATCCTTGACAACTCGCGCCCACGAGGTTATCTTTATATTGGAAGGGAAAGTGTAAAGGCAGAAGGCTCATTTGGCGTGCACCTTAGAATCTGCCGTCAAGCTTGCGTGGGGCTGAACCTTTGAGAAGACCAAACCCGTGAGGGCACGGTCTGCTCTCTGGGTTGTCTTATAAGCGGAAAACTCGCTGCCGTTGGCAGTTTGGTTGCATAGTTAAGTAGCCTTTTTAATTCTCAGAAAATCGCTAGCAAAAGGGAGGGAGAGGTACACCCAAAAATCTCTCTGCCCTATTGCAGTCTGATAATTTAGAGGTTCAAAGGTCAACCTTTCAACTCAAAGGAGGAAGGGATGTTAAAAAGACTAACGTTCTTCTCCGTTCTGGCCCTGGCGCTTTTAGGATGGTGCCTGCCGGTTTTGGCTGAAGAGCCGGTCACGGACCGGGCGGAGAACATCGTGCCATTTTCAGGAGCAAAAACGCCCGGCGACATTTTGTTTAACTGCGACGTTCAGAGCATTCCGAATGATAACCGAATCCTGGGGATCGAGACCCTCAGAGATACCATCTTCATCACCGGTGGTGGCCAAGCTGCTCCCAACTGGGTTCACGTCTGGACCATGCCGGGTGGCATATGCACATATGGGTACACCGTGCAGCAAAACACACCCGAGACCTGGGGATGGCGGGACATAGCCTGTGACGGCGAATACCTCTACGCCAGTGACGATCGTCTACTGGAGTGCTTCTATGTCACTCCCGGAGGAGTAGTCCTGGTTCCCGCAAACAACATCACCATAAGTGGGATGGCGGACATAAGCGTGGTCCGTGCCGTGGCTTACGACGAGGACCACGACTGGTTCTGGACTGCAAACTTTAGCAGCAACATCTATGCCTTCGACCGCAGCGGAAATATGACGGCAGGGCCTTATACCAACACCTACGACGCCTACGGAATGGCCTATGACAACGACTCCCCTGGCGGCCCATTCCTCTGGGTTCACACCCAGGACTCAGTCAAGGTGCGCCAGTTCGATCCGGGCACAGGCACCTACACCGGCGTTGTCTATACCGGCTGGGGAGAAGGTACTCCGGGCGCTGCCGGAATCGCCGGCGGGCTTTGCGTGATGGAGGGAGACCCGTCGAAGGGCAAGGGAAGCGTGACCCTTCTGGGCATCATGCAGGGCACCCCGTTTGACGAGATGTACGGCATGGAAATTTACGTGGACGAAGAAGAATGGCCCAACCACAAGATGCACTTCCCGCAGCTTCCGGATGAGATCGGCTGGGACGTGCTCTCCACCGCACCCAGAATCTGTGCTGACGACTGGCAGTGTTCGGAGACCGGATGGGTCACAGACATTCACTTCTGGGGCTCCTGGAAGAACCTGGACGGCATGCCCCAAACCGACGACTATCCCCCCGGCGGTGAAATGCCACAGTTTGCCCTCTTCATCCTCAGGAATATCCCGGCGGACATTGATACTCCCTGGAGCAGGCCGGGCGAAATACTGTGGGAATGGTGGGGGGAGATCCCAGGCACACCGTTCGACCCGCCCACTTACGAAGGCTGGTATGATCCCGACACCGGCTTGATCCTCTGCAACGACCATACCTCTTTCTGGCGATACGACTTCTTCGTGAATCAAGCTTATCCGCCGGTGGATTCATTCTTCCAGTATCAGGATTCCATCTACTGGTTGGCAGTCGCCCCGACCGAGATAAGTCTTCCATACCAGTGGGGCTGGAAGAATTCGCGGGATCATTTTATGGATGACGCGGTGTATTCAGACGATCCTTACCAGGGGCCCTGGTTTGAGATGTACGAGCCGCCAAGATGTAACTGGTTTGACGTCTACTTCGGGCCGATTGGAACGCCACCCGACGACCTGGGGTCGACCAATTACTACGGCCAGGGATGGTACTTCTACGAGATGTACCAGTGGTGGAACATGTGGTTCTACAATAACCCGTTCACTTACACCAACCCCAAACACATCTGGCTTGAATTCTACGTCGAGCCAGTTGGTCCCCAGGCCTATGCCGAGTTTGCCATTAACTGGTCAACCGACATATGGTCGATGGAGGGTGAGCCGGGCAGGCCGCCTCTTCCACAGGATGGAAACGAGGACCTCTTTATCGGGCGCTACGAGCAGCCGGTGTTTGAGGGCTGGAACACCGTTGATTACTGGATTGACGAGTATAACCCGGAATGGGTCTCCGTCGACTTCAGAGCAGTGGACGTGATGATCAACGGTTTCATCTGGCACGAATGCGTGGGGACGTCGCTGGATCTGGCGTTTGTGATCACCGGTGTACCAGGAGAACCACCAGTGCTGTGCGGCGACGTGAACAACAATGGCGAAGTTACTGTCGGTGACTTGGTTTATCTGGTAACCTACCTCTACAGAGGCGGACCGGCGCCTGTTCCGATGGTTTGTGTCGGAGACGTCAACAATAATGACGAAGTTACTGTCGGTGACTTAGTTTATCTGGTCACGTATCTGTACAGAGGCGGCCCGGTGCCTGATCCCAACTGCTGCAACCCGGCGTGGAAGCAGTCTGGGTCAAACTCAACACCACACGGAGAGCATCGGTGGGTTAAGTAGATTTAAACCTCTCCCCTTTATTCCCCCCGCCTCTGGCGGGGGGATAGGGAGTGAGGTGAAAGAACGTAGGCGTGATTTTCCCGCCTGAAGAATTCACGTTGTGGGCGGGCAAGTTGCCCCCAGACGGGACCGTATGGTCGCCCTACCATCATTAGATGGAAGAAGGTGGATGCTCAAAAAGGGCGTCCACCTTCTTATTAGCAATCCGCGCCTTGGTCGATTCTCTATCCTTCTGGGAGAAGGACAGGGTGAGGGCGAGCTAAGATTATTCCCCCTCACCTTGATCCTCTCCCCAGAGGGGAGAGGAAAACCGGTTCCCTCTCCCTTATCCGCCGAAGGCGAAGGTCAGGGGAACAGAAAGGGCTTGTCTGACCCTATCTCATCAGGATTTTGACCTAGCCAGAACCTAACTTAAGTTAGGTTCTGGCCAAACCTCCGCGCAATCTAATCTGGCCCGCCTGATTTGAGCCACTCCGCCAATCTTTCGGTTGACTTTGGCTCAACCGCCCGGTATATTCGATGATGTTCAGGAAGCCATCCTTCATTCCTTTTGCTTGAGGGCATTCAATGATGAGTTCAAAAACAACCTCCTCTTCAGAACCCGAGGTCACCCTTGAACTGGTAAAAGAACACGGGCTGAATTCAGAAGAATATGAGATGATCCAGAAGATCCTGGAACGTAAGCCCACCTACACGGAACTCGGAATCTTTTCGGTGATGTGGTCCGAGCACTGCAGCTATAAGAACTCCATCGCGCTGATAAAAACTTTCCCCCGCGATGGGGAGTGTCTTCTGGCCAAGGCCGGGGAAGAGAATGCCGGCGCGGTGGACATCGGAGACGGCCTTGCTGTGATCTTCAAGATGGAGAGCCACAATCACCCCAGCGCGGTGGAACCGTATCAGGGGGCGGCCACCGGCGTAGGCGGGATATTAAGAGACATCTTCACCATGGGGGCGCGGCCCATAGCCTGCCTGGATTCCCTCCGGTTCGGAGAACTCTCATCTCCCAGAGTCCGTTATCTCTTTGACGGCGTGGTGAGGGGAATCGGAGACTACGGTAACTGCTTCGGCGTTCCTACAGTCGCCGGAGAGGTATACTTCGAGGAATCCTATACCGGAAATCCGTTGGTCAACGCCATGTGTATCGGCACAGTCAAGATCGACCAGATAGCCACGGCCAAGGCGGCCGGAAAAGACAATCCGGTGCTGCTGGTCGGGGCTTCCACCGGAAGAGACGGAATACATGGGGTCACCTTCGCCTCGGAGGAGATATCGGAAAAGTCGGAGTTGAGGCGGCCCTCTGTCCAGATCGGCGACCCTTTCATGGAGAAGCTTCTACTGGAAGCGTCGCTGGAGATAATCAGAGAGGATCTGATCGTGGGCATCCAGGACCTGGGAGGAGCGGGTCTGACCTGCGCTACTTCCGAGACGGCTGCCCGGGGTGAAAGCGGCATCGAGATCGACATCTCGCTGGTGCCGGTCAGGGAAGAGAAGATGATCCCTTACGAGATAATGCTCTCCGAATCACAGGAGAGAATGCTGGTGATCGCCAAAAAGGGGAACGAGGGCAAAGTACAGGATATCTTCAAGAAATGGGGGTTGCACTCGGTGATCATCGGCCGGGTGACGGACGATGAGATGCTGAGGGTGAAGAATCATGGTGAGGTGGTAGCTGAGATTCCTGCTTCAACTCTGGTGTTAGGTGGCGGGGCTCCGGTTTACACCAGAAAGAGAAAGCGACCGGCGTATCTGGATGAAGCCAACAAGCTGAACTTAACTGAATTGGAGGTGCCGAACGATCTTAACCAGACTCTTCTTAAACTTCTCGGCGCTCCCAACGTCGCCAGCAAAAGATGGGTCTACGAGCAGTACGATACCCAGGTGAGAACCGGCACGGTGGTGGGTCCCGGATCGGATGCGGCAGTCTTGCGGCTGCGCAAAACCAATAAAGCCCTGGCTACCAGCACCGACTGCAACGGCCGCTATTGCTATTTGGATCCCCACACCGGAGGAAGAATAGCGGTGGCCGAGTCAGCGCGAAACGTGATCTGCGCCGGGGCCAAACCTTTAGCCATTACCAACTGCTTGAATTTCGGCGATCCGTATGATCCCGAGGTCTACTGGACCTTTGCCGAGTGTGTGGCCGGAATGGGTGAGGCTTGCCGCGCGCTGAATACTCCTGTGACCGGCGGAAACATGAGCTTCTATAATGAAGATCCGGAAAGAACCGTCTACCCCACCCCGGTAGTTGGGATGATAGGCTTAATAGAGGATCTAAAGCACGTCACCACCATGAGCTTCAAAGAGGAAGGGGATATAATCGTCCTCCTGGGAGAAAACAAGGAAGAGCTGGGAGCAAGCGAATATTTGAAGGTGATCCATGACCTAACAAGGGGAAACACGCCGGAGTTGAATTTAGAGGAGGAGAAGAAACTCCAGAACGCCTGCCTGGCTATGATCCGCGCGGGAATCGTCAAATCGGCGCACGATTGTTCGGATGGAGGTATAGGAGTAGCCTTAGCCGAGTGCTGCACCTCTTCACCCAAACTCTTAGGGGCAGCGGTAAGTTTGGAGCAAAAGATGAGAGCCGATGCCGTGCTATTCGGAGAGTCACAGTCCAGGATAATCCTCAGTGTAAAACCAGAGGATTTGTCAGAGATGGAAAAAATCGCCGGAGATCACGACATACTCTTTTCGGTGATCGGAAAGGTGGAAGGACAGAATCTCAAGATCGAGGGAATGATAGACCTGCCGGTGAAGGAACTGGCAGACGTTTACGAGCATGCCATCGAGCGGATCATGGAAAAGAAGCTTGAGGTGGTTAAGTAAAAGGAGGTCGGAGGAGACGATGAAAGGCGCGGTCGCGATACTGGTTGTGATGCTTGTCTTCAGCCTGGCGTTCTCCCAGCAGGAAGAAGGCTCAGGCGAAGCTGACAGCACAAAAGCCGACACCTCGGAAGTGGACACCGTGGAAGTCGATACCCTCATCGCCGATACCACGGAAGTCGATACTCTGCAAGCTGACACCACGAAGGCTGATACCACGGAAGTCGACACCCTGAAAGCTGAAACCCCGGAGGCTGATACCCTGAAAGTTGACACCCTGAAGGCTGAAACTTCGGAAGCTGATACCCTGGAAGTTGACACCCTCAAAGTCGAAATCCCGGGAGCTGACGCCCTGGAAGTTGACTCCCTGAAAGCAGAAATCCCGGGAGCCGATACTCTCAGGGTTGATAGCCTGGAAGTCGATAGCCTGAAAGCTGGGCCTCCGGCAGTTGACACCTTAATGGCTGACACACTTCAAGCTGACACCACTGTGGAAGAGACGCCCAAGGTGGTGGTTCACAGGTATATCGGGACAAAGACGTGCGGGATGTGCCATAACAGTAGCCTAAAAGGGCAGATGTATGACAAGTGGGCCGCCACCAAACACGCGACCGCCTATGCGACATTAGCCAGTGTTGAGTCGAAAGCAATAGCCGAAGAAATGGGCATCAAAGATGCTCAGCAAGACTCGACATGCCTTAAATGTCACGTCACCGGTTACGGTCTGCCCGCCACCGACGAGTATTCCGTGCAGGAAGGAGTGACCTGCGAGGCCTGCCACGGCCCGGGGCAACACTACGATGATATCAGGGTGATGACGAAGGAAGAGATTCGTCTGCAGAAGGGCATGATCGTGCCTGACGAAGAGCTCTGTGTGACCTGCCACAACGAGGAAAGCCCCACCTATAAAGAATTCAAGTTTAAAGACGCATACAAGCTGATCGAGCACCGCACGCCTGAGCGCGAGAAGTAGATACGTCACTGTTCGGGCGGGGGTTCCCAGCAGATTGTCGGGTAGCTCCTCCCGCCCTTCGACAAGCTCCCTTCGGGTCTGAGCCTCAGGGTCGAAGACAGGGCAGTGAGCCCTTCAACTTCGTTCAGGATAAACGAAGTCGAACTGCCTTCGGCGGGACTCCCAACCCGACCTATATACTGGGCGTTCTGCAGCTCATTTTCGTTTTTTTCAGGAGTTTGTCGGGTAGCCCTTCGGGCTGCGCCCTCAGGACAAGCCCTTTGGGCAACCCGACCTTGTATCTTACCTTTCAGACTATATCTTGTTTTAGACAAAGGAAACAG
>CBDUQU010000148.1:0-7062 GCA_965369445.1 uncultured bacterium
TATCATTGGCAGGAATAGTCCTTTTCCTGCTGGCAGGTTCTTTGGGGGCTCAATGCCCTGAAGATGGGAACGACCCGGGAGTATGCGACACTCTATATGTCGAGTGCTACGACTCGGTGAAATACAGCCCCCCGCCCTGGGAAGTCCACTTCCCCCTCTTGGTTACCAGCGATGTGGCTTACCCTCCCTTTGACTCGATTGCCGGATTTACCATTCCTCTCAGATACACCCACACCAATCCGACTGCCTATTGCAGTCTGACTGTTTCGAGGAACAATATCGAACTCTATCCATATCCCAATATAGAGAACAGCATCTTTCGTCACTTCGGGGGAATGGAGAATCGAATGATGAGCTTGTCGGAGCGGCTGGATGGGTCTGAATGGGATACCAGAATTGTGGAGTTTCGATATAACTTCATCCTGATGAACTTAGTGCCCACGGGAGTGCGAGACCAGCTCTGGTGGGAGGGGAGCAGGACCTTGTTGGCTACGTTTACCTTTCTTGTGGAAGAAAGCATGATCATCTGTATCGACGATACTGTCAACTTGCCAACCAACCCGCGCCTTTACTTTTCCAGGTCAGATTACGTGACTTACATTCCAAGAACAAACATGCCCTGTTGTGTTGGTGTTCAGGTTTCTGAGCGGGGGAACGCCAACGGCGACGATGTGATCAACATAGCTGATGTGATGTACATGATAAACTATCTGTATCGATCAGGCGCACCACCGATCTCTTTTGAAGCCGGCGATGCCAACTGCGACGGCGATCACGGGATTCTGGATGCGGTCTACTTGATAAACTATCTTTTTCGATGTGGACCTCCTCCGGGATGTTGGTGATCAAACTCTTGCATTCGTCGTGGAGGTCTTATCCATGATGACATCGGTAGAGCAAATAAACTCGCCAAGGAGGTCAGAATGAATTTGAGGAAATTATTTTCGAGGAGAACATTAAGGTTGTCTCAAAAAAAGGAAGTGTGGTTAGTCCTGATGCTATTCTTTATTTGGTGGAACTCAATAAATTCACAGGCTGGTGAAAAAATCAGGATAAAGGATATAAGTCAAAAAGACTATGGAAGACTGGAGGTTATCGAGCCTCTAACTGATATCCCAGATAGTAAAGCTCCTGATCTTCCCCAGGCACCGGGATGGCCACAAGGCATATGGGGCTCCACCAGCTATTCCCCAGCAAAGGGAGTTGCCTTTGCTGATTTAGATCAAGATGGCAACTTAGAGATTATTGCCGCCTCCACCAATGCCAGGGTTTACGTGTGGGACTATCTGGGCAACCTCAGACCTGGCTGGCCGCAGACGGTTATCGGTTTGCCACAATTTGGGGTAGCGGTTGGAGATGTCAATGGAGACAGCTTCCTGGAGATTGCAGTAAACACCCACTCCCCTACTTGGGGACGAGTCTACGTATTCGATCGCGACGGAAATACATTGCCCGGATGGCCAGTCTCCTTGAACGATCACGATGTATGGGAAGCGCCTACCCTGTCTGATCTGGATGGGGACGGCAAATTGGAGATAATCGTAGGAGAATATATTTACGACGCAGGTTATAGAGGTTATGTCCATGTGCTCAGATATGATGGTACCGAGTTTCCAGGCAATTGGCCCTTTGAGCTTGACTGTTTTCCAGCCGCCGGAGCAGCTGTGGGAGATATAGATAATGACGGACAGAAGGAGATCATTTATCTTTCCGGCTATTCAGTCTATGCTTTTGAATCCGATGGTACTCTGATGCCGGGTTGGCCCTATACTGCGCCTGATTGCTATTATTCCTATAACGGACCAGCTTTAGCGGATTTTGACGGGGATGGTTATCTGGAGATCGTGTGCAGCTGTCTTTGGGACAGTGCTGGTTTTTTTGTTTTAGATTATCGGGGGAATCTTCTCCCCGGCTGGCCCCAACCTGCTCCTGCGTGGACTAATTCCCCTCCCAGTGTGGGAGATGTGGACCAGGATGGCGATTTAGAGATAGTTGTGGGGAATGCTACAGGGTTCGGTGAGGCTCTGCATGTCTTTGACATTTATGGTAACTATCTTCCCGGCTTTCCACTACAACTTTTGGGATCAGTCGACGGCCCCATATCTATTGCTGACATCGAGGGAGACAGCACCATGGAGTTGATTCTTGACTGCAACGTCGTCTGGTACGATTCCATGGGTTTTCTCCGAGCGTCATACTCCAACGGAGACAGCGTTCCGGGTTGGCCTCTTCGTCCTTTTGGCGGCACTGGCATGAATGGTTCCACCGTGGGGGATGTTAACGATGACGGCATCTTAGAGGTTTCCACTATCTCTGTCTTTTCTTCCCCTTACTCTGGGGGTATTGTCAATGTGAACCTGTGGAATCTTCCCAAATCTTACGGTAAGACCAGAATCGAATGGGGTACCTATCACTTTGATAACCAAAGAACCGGGCTCTATCGCAGAAGAAGCCCTAACCAGCCGCCTGAACACTTCGGCTTGATCTCACCCGACAGCGGGGTGGTGGCCTCCCTGAAACCCACCCTCTTCTGGAATGCTGCCAGCAATCCGGACACTCCGGGTGGTCCTGTAACCTACACCTTGAAGTACAGCCTGAGCCCGCTGTTTTGGGGTTATGAAGAGGTGGAGGGCCTGACCGATACAAGCAGCACTATCTCGCAGGGTTTGCTTCCAGATTCGGTTTACTACTGGCGGGTTAAGGCGGACGATGGGTCCCCTGACGGGGTAACTTGGGCTGATCAGGGCTTCTGGTGGTTCACAGTTGGAACGTACGTTTTTGGAGACGCCAATAGTGATGATGAGGTTAACCTGGCGGATGCAGTTTATCTGATAAACTACCTGTTTCGAAACGGTGATCCGCCATCCCCCCTGCTCTTGGGAGATCCAAATAACGATTGTGTTGTAGATGTGGCTGATATCATTTATCTGATAAACTATCTCTTCAGGGGAGGACCAGCGCCTATGCAAGGATGTGCGTAGATCAACGGATGGAGCGGGTTGAGCAGATGTTAGGGCCTTCGGTCTGCTTTGTCCTGTCAAGTTACCTTGTTTCTGACTGCTTCGCCTCTTCCCACAGAGAGTCCAGAAGGAGAAGCCCGGCTTCTTTGAGCGGGATCTTCTTGCGTTTCAATTGCTTTTCTATATAGTTGAATCTTTTCACGAACTTGTCTATGGTCTTTCTCAGCGCGAATTCGGGATTGACGTTCAGATGCCGGGAGAGATTCACCCAGGAGAAGAGAACGTCCCCCAACTCCTCTTCGATTTCCTTCTGCTTCGGCTTCTTTCTTTTGGCGGCTCTTTTTAACTCGCCGATTTCCTCCTCTATCTTCGAGAGGACATCCTCTGCCTTCTCCCAGTCGAAATCAAACCTGGCTACCTTCTCCTGAACCCGATGGGCTTTGAGCAAGGCGGGCAGATGACGAGGGATGCCGGAAAGAACGGATTTTTTCCGGCTCCCTTTGGAATTCGTATCCCGTGGATTGGTGCTCAGTTTTATGTGTTCCCAATTCCTTATTACCTCCTCGGTGGAGGCAACTTTCCTTTTACCGAACACATGCGGATGTCTGGCTCTTAGCTTACTATCGAGATGTTCTATGACGTCAAATATATCGAATTTCCTTTGCTCCCGCGCAATCTGGGCGTGGAAGATTATCTGCAGGAGAAGGTCACCTAATTCCTCTTTCAGCCTCTCGTCATTGCCCGCTTCAATGGTGTCCAGCACCTCGTAAGCCTCCTCGATTAGATAGGGGAGAAGCGATTTGTGCGTTTGCTCCCTGTCCCAGGGACAGCCTCTTTTGGACCTGAGCCGCGACATTAGCGCGACTAAGTCAGGGAAGGTGTTTTTGTTCTTCTTTTTCATAATCCTCAGAACGAGCTGGTCAAGGCTCCGACTGTTTCACCCAATATAAACGCTTCATTCCCCTGGCCAAAGCCTTTTTGGGGGTTTTTGAGGCAGGAATGCAGAACTCTGAAGTTTCGAATCTCATCCTCTGTCCAGCCTTATGGCTATGTGACACCCAAAAAAGGGTTACCGCCGGGGACAAAATAATGGCACTGGTTGCGTAGTCCGCACGGTCAAGCACCTGACCCCGGCAGGTCCCATGAATTCGGGCAAAAGGGTTGGGAAACAAGAATTTCGAATTTTCGAAAAAAATCGTTGACAAAGGATAATTAATGTTTTAGTTTTGGAGAACCTCTGGGGGATTTTTGGCATTTTCTCCAGCAGAGGCGAAGAAATCGTTGACTTGGCGGTGTAAAAAACTCAAAAGTACGAGGTGAAAGATGAAGAGCCGGTTTGTTTTGCTTTGGGCTGTCTTATTTTTGTTTGTCTGCTCAGTTCCTTCTTTCGCCGGCGGGGGTTTTGCCCTCCCCGGGGTCGGCTCCAAAGCCCTGAACATGGGAGGGGCTTTCAGGGGGTTGGCGGATGACTGGAGCGCCGCCTTCTGGAACCCGGCCGGGTTGGCATACCTTCCCAACTCCGAGTTCACCATGAACCTGTACACCTTCAACTTCCGTCCTGAATACGCCCCGGATTTCACCATGGGAGAGTCAGGCTTCAGCTATTCTTTCGGATATCCTGACGAAACTTACTACCCGGAGGACCGGGCATTCTTCCTGCCCAGTTTCTCGCGTTTCCATAAGTTTGCTCAGTATGGAGGTTTCACTGGTGGAGTGGCATTCTTTGTTCCCTACAAACTGGAATCCCGATGGAACCTGTATAAACCACCTGCGGGATATGATAACAACATTCCATATCCCCGGTTCGATCACGTGACTGACATTCTGATCTGGGATTTGCACCCCACCGTGGCAAAAACGTTTATGGAGGACAAGCTTGCGCTGGGGTTTGGTCTGAGCATACAGCGGGCTGATTTCGATCTACGAAGACCCGTGTTGGTTCGCACTCCTCCCGGCTACACGCGACCATATGATTTCATTCCGGTGGATGCCAGAATGGATAGTGTCGACGGTTGGGGGTTCGGGTTCAATGCCGGCATTCTCTATAAGGTTAGTCCCAAATTCCAGTTAGGGTTCTCCTATCGGAGTCCGGTCGACATTGATCTCCAGGGGGATCTTGAACTGGAGATGTATCTGCCGACGATCCCCGGATCGGAGATCGAGGGGGGGACCGTCTACTATAGAGATGGCGACTTCCAGACCACCCTGCCGCTTCCGGGTGAGATAGGTGTGGGATTGATGTACAGACCTACCGAGAAACTAACCTTGACTTCTGATGTGAGTTCAGTTAACTGGTCCAGGCTGGAGTTCCTCGACACCAGGGACATGACTCTTACTCCCAGCGAGCAGGATACGATCTACCTGAACGTAAGGGAAACGGAGTTCCCGTTCAACTGGGACAATATAGTCAGATTCAGCCTGGGTGGAGAGTACATCCTGAAGGAGGGCTTGTTCCTGCGAGGAGGCTACTTCTTTGAACAGTCTCCCGTTCCCGACGAGACCTTCACCCTCCTGATTCCGGATGTGGGCGACAAGCACAGCTTCAATTTGGGGCTCTCTTACCGGATAGACTCATTTGAGTTCGGCTATGATTACCAGCTGGTGACACACAAGAAGAGAGAGGTGACCGCGCTGGAGGACGCCAACGGAGACGGACGCTTTGACAACATGCCGGGGATCTACAAGATGCTGTTTCATTCTTCCGGCCTGTCTTTCACTTATCGGTTTTAATCTTAAGAAAGTGCGTTGAACCCGAAAAAAAGGAGCTAGTATGAAAAGAGTGTTGTTCGGACTACTTCTGGCGTGCATGATTCTATCGCTTTTTATCAGCTGCGGAAAGCGGGATAACCCCATCAGAAGTGAGTATCCCTTTCAGGATCCCTTCCGAACGTCCAGGGACTGGGTGTCTCTACAGGGTAACGCGGTTCTCGATCCGAGCATACGAGATGTCTACGTTTATCTCCCCCCCATGTACGATGATGGGCAGCATGGCGTTCAGCTGCTGAACGAAGGTTTCTCCGTTCTGTACCTGCTCCATGATCTGGGTGGCGACTTCTCCACTTTCGTTTCGGTACATAAGATCGGGCAGTTAGCCGACAGGTTGATCGAGGAGGGAGAGATTCAGCCCATGATCATTGTTATGCCGGATGCCTCGTCCCTCTCCGTGGGAGGGAGCTTCTATACCAACTCCCCTTTGATGGGTAATTATGAGGATTACATTCTGAAGGAACTAATGGCCAGAATGGACTCGAGCCTGCATACTTACGGCAGCAAACCAGGAGATAACTGGATTCCTGACCCACGTTACCGAGCCATAGGTGGTTTGGGAATGGGAGCGTACGGTGCGCTCAGAATGGCCATGGATTACGACACCACCATGTTTACGGCAGTCAGCGCCATGAGTCCGTTTGCCTCTTTGGAATCCTTTCTCACCAGTGAGACCATAGACAAGGTATTCGAGGAGAACGGGATCGCCGGTGATTTCTCCTACTCCGCATACAAGACCCTCAATCCCTGGCCGGACGACGATCATCCCGACAAGACTTACAGCCAGCTTGTTTTCGCCATGGCAGCATCCTTCTCTCCCCGCAGCACCACCGGCGACGACACCACCAATTTCTTCACCCTGGCTGTGGACGGGGTCCTAAGACACGGTGTGGATTTACCGTTCGACGAGAGCAGGATCATCCCACCCGGTTCCCAAATCTGGAACAGATGGCTGCAATACGACGTGAAGACCAAGTTGGCCAACGATCCGGATGCCTTCACCAATCTGGGCATCTATTTAGAATGCGGGGATCATAACGAGTTCGGGCTGCTTGACGGGACCAGGGCGTTGGATCAACTGCTTTTCCTGTATGGGCAGGAGCACACCTACATCGAGTATAGTGGATATCCGAACAATCCTGCCGGGCACGATAACTTCATATACGACCGGCTGGAAGAGGTTCTCAAGTTTCATTCGAGGAATTTCCTCCCGCCGGCTTATCGAGGCGCAGAGTAGAAGACCCGGAATCGCATTTATCGAGGATATTACTTAAAAAGAGATCAGGGATTTGATTCCCTGACCTCTTTTTGGTTCGAGGAAAGCCCGCTGACAAAG
>CBDUQU010000149.1:0-6947 GCA_965369445.1 uncultured bacterium
AAAGTGTAACCTATGTCTCCGAACATGTGTTACCTATGTCCCCAGTCTGTACACACGTGAAGGAAGAGGGAGTCAGTAGTATCGGCGGGCTCAACCATGAAAGTCACCTGTTTTCCCTTCCCGAATGCGATCGTGCTGTCTTTGTTCACCAGAGCGTTCATTGCGGGTGCGTAGATGAAGATATCCACTCCCTCGGAGACTATGCGGAGTTCGTCAATCTCTCTTGACCCGTCTATCGAGCTGATTACGGTTCCACTGATCCGTCTCAGCAGCCACCCCAGGTTAGGATCGTTGATGTTTCCCCACCTCTCGAAATAGGCTCTGGTTCGGGTTTTGAAGACAATTGGCTTTTCGTGTGGATGTCCGCTCGAGTCGTAGTGAAGTTTGCCGATTAACCTGTCACTCCAAGTCAGGGTGATGTAATCAGGATCCGCTTCGAAAAGCTCCCCTTCTTCTATATCCGCCTGGCTGGATGTTATCTCCCGATAAAAGAACTGAGTATCCAACTCGGTATCAAAGAATCCTAAGCGAAATATGGTCGGATACTGAGATATGATCGCCTTAACCGCGTCCCAGTCAGTAACCCCCGGGGTCACAGTTCTCTTCTCGCAACTCGCCTGAAACAGGCAAAGCACGGGCAAGCAAACCAGTAGGGCCAACAGAGCTCTTCTCATCTTCTCTTCCCTCTAAGAATGTTGGCTGTGCGGGTTCTTATCCCGCTCTTTCTCAGCAGTTTAGAAAGCTCGTCTCTGAAAAAGGCTGCCTTCTCGAACTCCAGATTGGACGCCGCCTTCTTCATCGCCCGTTGAAGCTCCCTGATCTTATCCTCCAGGGAGAGCTTTTCCAAAAAGTCAAGCTTTTCTGCTTTTTCCGGGGTGGGGGTCCGTGAATCGGCGAAGGCAGTGGTTTTGAGAATCTCCTCCCGTGATTTGTATATGCCTTCCGGGGTGATGCCGTGCTTTTTGTTATACTCCTCCTGCTTTTTCCTTCTCCTGTCCGTCTCATTGATGGCTCTTCGCATGGAGTCGGTCACCTTATCTGCATACATGATCACCTCGCCAGCCCGGTTTCGCGCGGCCCTGCCCGCCGTCTGGATGAGAGACGTCCCCGATCTTAAGAAACCCTCCTTATCGGCATCCAGGATCGCCACCAGCGATACCTCCGGCAGATCCAGCCCCTCCCGCAGCAGATTGATTCCCACCAAAACGTCAAACTCCGCCAATCTTAAATCTCTTAAGATATCCACCCGGTCGATGGCGTCGATCTCCGAGTGGAGATAGCGCACCTTCACATCCATCTGGGCCAAGTAATCTGCCAGATCCTCAGCCATTCTTTTAGTCAGGGTGGTGACTAAGACCCTTTCCTTCTTTTCAGCTCTTACCCTGATTTCCTCCAGCAGATCGTCCACCTGATTGGATGAGGGCTTGACCGTGATTTTCGGATCGACTAAGCCGGTGGGTCGGATCACCTGCTCCACCACCACGCCTTTGCACCTCTCAAGTTCGAACTCAGCCGGCGTGGCGGAAACAAAGATCACCTGATTGATCATGGATTCGAACTCATCGAAAAACAAAGGCCGGTTGTCCAGCGCGGAGGGAAGCCTGAAGCCATACTCCACCAGGACCTCTTTTCTGGACCTGTCCCCGGCATACATCCCTCTAATCTGGGGAACGGTCTGATGGGACTCATCGATTATGATCAGAAAGTCTTTGGGGAAGAAATCCAAAAGGACGTAGGGCCGCTCACCCGGCTTCCTACCGGAAAGATGGCGGGAGTAGTTCTCGATTCCGGTGCAGTAGCCGATCTCCCGCATCATCTCGATGTCAAAGCGGGTACGCGATTCCAGTCTCTGTGCTTCCAGAAGCTTTCCCTGGGACCTGAACCAGGCTAATCGCTCCTCCAACTCCAGCTCTATTTTCTTGATGGCTTTTTCTAACTGAGGATGAGTGGTTACGAAGTGTTTGGCCGGATAGATGGCGACTCTCTTCTTTTCCTCCAAGATCTCACCTTTGAGCGTATCGACCACCGAGATCTTCTCCACGGTATCGCCGAAAAGCTCTAACCTGATGGCGGTCTCTTCGTAGGCTGGATGAATTTCTATCGTGTCCCCCCTGACTCTAAACGTCCCCCTTGCAAATTCGATGTCATTGCGTGAATAGTGAATGTCTATTAAGTCCTTCAGAATCTGATCCCGTTCCTTTTCCTGCCCCACCTCAAGGAAGAGTAATAACTCCTTCCAGTCCTTGGGAGAGCCGATGCCGTAGATGCAGGAGACGCTCGCCACGATCACCACGTCATCCCTTTCCAGAAGGGAGCTGGTGGCTCTTAAGCGTAATCGGTCAATGTCGTCATTAACCGAGGTGTCTTTCTCTATGTAAGTATCGCTGGCCGGGACGTACGCTTCCGGCTGGTAGTAGTCGTAGTAGCTTATGAAAAACTCCACCGCGTCGTGAGGGAAGAAACCCTTCAGCTCCCCGTAAAGCTGGGCTGCCAGGGTTTTGTTGTGGGAGATGACGATGGCGGGCTTGCCCGCATTGGCGATAACGTTTGCCATGGTGAAGGTCTTACCCGATCCGGTCACCCCCAGCAGGGTTTGGTACTTCCTACCCTGCTTTAATCCCTCGGTCAGTTCTGCTATTGCCCTGGGCTGATCGCCTTTGGGTTTGTAGCTGGAGACTAATTGAAATTCTGCCATTTTCTTAAAGTCTACAGTCCGCCGACCGCCGTCGGCTGCCGATTCTGTTGGATGATCATCACCGATTATATTACGGGAAGAAGCCACCAGGTCAAGGCAAAAAAAGAAGCCCTTTTCAAATCCGATCGAAAAGGGCCTCTTGAGAATAATGGGTGAGAATGTCCGCTCATCCAACACCCGTCGGGATATGCCTCTATTTCAGTGGAGCGCCGCAAGGGGTGGGCGGAGAGAGTTTCTGTTTCTGCCCATCCGGCCTGGCAACCCTGGGGGCTGGAACCGGTGGAGGGCCACCCCTGTAAAGATAGTTGATCAAAAAGATCACATCTGCAATGTCGGTAATCTCATCTCTGTTGACATCACCTAATATTTGGATGTAGGGGGCGGGTCCATTCTTGTATAGATAATTGATTAAATAAACGACGTCCCCGATGTCGATCACCCTATCTAAGTTCACGTCTCCTAAAAGATAAGGCTGAGAAAAATCGACCAAACCTAAGGCGGGATCATCTACCTGGTGAAAGACGGCCTCTTCAATTTGAGACACCAACGATTTGTCCCAATAGTTGTATTGAGCATCGATGTCATCATTACAGTTTTCCATATACCAGGCGTATGTACCGTAGCCGTAAAAAAGATTAGGGGCCGTACTGCCATTGGCGTTTACGTCCAAAAGCTGGCTTGGGTTTCCAGCACGCTCATGACAAATAACATTATAATTGTATCCTGCTACCTCGTTCCCGGTGATGGTGGCATGTACCGGTCCGTCCCCAAACACAGATTCGGTGGTCAGAAAGATTCCCACGTCCCCATACTTAGCTCCTGCGGGTGGGTTTTCAACTAATATGCCTTCACGGGAATCTTGCGGCACCTTCTGGGGGTCGGAATCAGTGCGAGCTATTCTGGGCTGGGGATTCTTTGTGGTCGGGCCATAGATGGTGTTGTTTTGGAAATCGCAAACATTTCCGGCAGAACCGGCAAAGACCGACGGTCCCCAAGGGGCATCGGTTATGGTATTATTATGGATATTTACCGGTCCATGCTGGTGAACCACCTGAATTGCACCCCAATCGCCAGAACGGGTGATGGTATTGTGGCTGAAAGTAGTAAGGGCATAATTGCTATTGACGCCGCAGCCCAAGTCGCAGTCTGTGATGTCATTGTAGCGAATGTTTCCATCAGAGGACTGATGGAGGAAACAGCCCATATGGCAATCGGTGACTGTGTTAGAGTCTACATCTCCGGTGGCATTATATAGCATTATGGCAGAAGCTTGTCCTGCCTGACAGCCCAACACACTATCTACACTGTTATGGATGAATTTTATACCGGTGATGTGTCCCATACCAGTGCCGTAAATTCCCCTGAGGAATACATTCTTGACCGTACAATCCCTGACCACCAGATTATTTGGATTGCTGGTATAGTAATCGCAGATTATGCCATTACGGGCATCAGGATTGCCGGCTATGCTGGGATTATCACCATTAAAGGTGAAGCCACTTATAAAGACATCGGCGGCTTGCACCACCACCATCTGGGAACCTCTAAAGCTTGGACCGGAACAGGAATCAGCGCCCAGATCATGGGTATCAGTATAAACCAGAACCGAATCCTGCCCTGCTCCTAACAAAGCCAATGCCTTGTCGATCACGATATTCTCGACGTAGGTCTCCGGTCTGACTCTCACCGTGTCTCCTCCGCTGGCCGCGTCAATTCCTTCCTGAATGGTGGAGTTGTTGGAGGTGTTAACATACCAGGTCCAGGGACTGGTGTGTGGATCGCCCACATAGTTGTCGCCCCACCAGGGTGAGTAGTCAATCGGTCCGTAGATCGTTTCACCCGAACCCTTCACGGCATTGCTCGCTTCGGTCATAACAACGATCCCGTCGTTGGGAAGATCATCGCCGTACGGGCTTGGAGTTGGAGCCACCTGGCGAGTGGCACCAGATTTCACCCCGATAGTCGGGCCGCTGGGATCGTCCCAATAACATGCCGTAGCATCCATCATCTGGGTGAAATCATTGTTGATGGCCGACCCAACGTTGCCACTGAACATGCAGTAGTTAACACTTATGGAAACGTTGTTTGCGTTTCCGGAGTAATCGGCTCCCCATATGCCGTCAAGGGCACTTCCGGTGATGTTAGATCCGGTCACGGTGGCATTTAGATCACCGTTATCCCAGCCGGTGTAATACGAGCCGGCCCCGGTACAGTAGAAATCTATGCCGTCACCGGTGCTGTTCGAAACGTCGCAACCAGTGACCGTCATGTTCACGTCACTGTTGTCTCGGCTGAGCTGGATTCCGAGCGACCATTCATTGTTGTCGAGAACAAGGTTCGCAAAACCGAGGTTCACCGGGACCGGATGGTTGTATATCCAACCCCAGTCGGAGAAGTTTACTCCTTTCTCGCAGTTATAGGCCGAATCCCCATCCATCGATATATCGCCACACTCGAAGAGCAATATGCCAGTTGAGGCCCAATCAGATCCTGTGTACGCGGTACCTTCGACGTAGTTGGAGGCGGTGCTGCCGGTAGCACCGTAGCTGAGCTGAATGCAGTTTCCAGCAATACTGCTGGAGACAACACCGGATACAGAGTTGCCGTTGACGGTGAATGTGGCGCCAGGCCCCATCACAAGTATCCCACCCTTCTGGAAATTCGGGATGACATTGTTGGAGAAGTTGATTGTAATCGTCTCCCCGTCGCCATGTGTTGCTACGAGGCTGACAACTCTCGAATTCGAGGGATGGGCTGCATCTGTGATATCTTCGATTCGACAGTCGGTCACCGATCCGCCTGTGTTGAAGTAGTGAATGCCGTAAAAGTTATCCGGGCCAAGCTCCTTGCCGTCCACGGTGAATCCCGAGACGTTCACGGTCCCTGCATCGGTTACACCGATACAAGCATCGATAGTCCTTGATGATCCGGTCCACTGGGTGATGGTATACGTGACGCGATCGACGACCGGCACTGCCTCGATAATTGACTGACCAACGCCGGTACCTACTAAGTCAACACCCTTGCCATCAATTCGAACCTGCTCCTCATACGTCCCCGCAGCCACGTTCACCGTCCCACCGGTGGCCACCGCATCCACCCCATCCTGAATCTTATCGAAGGCGTCATAACACCAGTAATGACCGTCATTTGCACCTAATGGAGTGTACCCGTCATCAACCCAGACTATACTTGGAGGGGTGGTAGTGAAGTCACATTCAGTGAAGGTGGAGTCGCACCATGGTTCAAAATCTACATAATCGCTCACCTCATCCCCTTGTCCGTTTGGGTTAGTAGTGGGATGATATGGCCCACAGTACGCGCCCCACCAGTTCTGCTCGGCCAACACCAAGGCTTTCGATCCCTTATTTCCACCAAGCGAGACCATGTCATCGAAAGTAGGTAAATTACCGTCCTCGCTCAGGCGCCGCTCCCAGCTTCCAACCAGACCCTTGCTTGAGCCGTTGTAAACACCCAATCCACTGTTGCCGTAGATAGAGTTATGATGGAGGTCGATGTTGCTGGCTGCGCCATCAATACCCACTCCATGCCCTGTACCGTTGTATCCACCCCAGGTTCCCGAGTTGTTATAGATGACGTTGTAGTAGGCTTCCACATTAGTAGGTCCGTCTTTGAGGCTGAGCGCACCTACTGACCAACCATCACCAGCGGCATTGGTGATAGAGTTGTGGTGAATAACGGCATTGTTGGAACCAACAAAACTAATTCCACCTTCGCGGGCGCCGTTGACCGTGTTGTTGTAAATGGTAGCGTCGTGTGAAGGCCGAAGCCCCATCCAACAATTGCCAACCCATATTCCATGATCGCCGGAGTTAGTCACTGTGTTGTCATGGATGGTGGCATAGTCTGATCCACGCGCGATAAACATGCCGTCGGAGAAGTTATTGTTCAGATTGCAGTTCAAGACGGTGAGATGGGTGAAGCAGAGGGCATAGACAACCGAATAGCAGTTTTGCACCGTCACATTGTCCACAGTGCAACCATCGTAGAAGATCCATCCCTCTCCCTCGGTATCGTGAGCGTAATCTCTGTGCAAAACTCCATATCCGCCGGTGCTAACCAAATCTCCGGTGAATCCCTGAACGGTGAAGTTCTGAACCGTAACGTTGTTGGCCTGGACATGGATGCCTTTGGGCCAGTATGAACCGGAACTGCCCACGCCTCAAATAGCGCCGTCAATGATTGTGCCAGTTTCGTATTCTCCAATGAGACTGAGTACGTCTTTAATGAT
>CBDUQU010000150.1:0-6850 GCA_965369445.1 uncultured bacterium
ACATGCTCAATGGCGATCTGCACATCGAATACATCTGCGACCGGGATGCCGGCGGCGCCATCATGGATGAGGGAGCCTGGACGGAGAACTATGTGATGTACATGCGCCTGCCCGAGTGGGCGGTCACGCCGGGACCGAGGGGAGACTACAGGATTGAGGACCCGACCCACTGGTGGCATCCTCCCATCAAGGTCCTGCCCAACCAGACCAGGACCATTAAGTTTAAGGTGTTCAGCATCGGGAACGAGGCTCTCCAATACAGCGTTAGCAGTGATCATCCCTGCATCCAGGTGTCCGTCCCTCCGAGCCACCTGGCGCCCAAGGACTCCATCGAGATTCCGGTTCTGTTAGACGGGACCGGAGCCTGTAATGGCACCTTCATTGCCGGTAACGTGGTCCTTTATACTGACGAGGCCGGCTTTACGGAACACATGCTGCGGGTTCATGCCGTGGTGGCGGATGATTATTACGAGTGCCCCAGGGATCCGGAGACTTTTGATACTCTGGTGAACGATTACCTGCGGATGTACGTGAATGCCAACTGCCAGCAGTGGATTAACGAGATAGGGATGCCTACGGAACCGGACACGCATGAGGTTTTCTTCCAGGGTGGAACCATCGTTGCCACCACCTCGGGCGGCGACACCTTAGTTGGCCGGTTCATGGGCGAGAACGACTGGAATGCAGGCGCTCAGGACAAGCTCTACTTAGAGCAGTGCGAGCCTGACTGGGAGCCTCATTTCTGGATTCTGTTCACCAAGGAGATCTACATCGAGGCTACTCATCTGTCACCGCCGAATCACTTCAAGTGGTTCTGGTGGGAGATTGCCAAGCAGGTTAAGTTCTTCAAGCCTAGCGCACCGGTGGATTACCAGCGCATCGTGATCAAGTACATAAAGGTCACGCGACAGGATCCTCCCGGCTGGTGGCCCGATCTGACTCCCTTCACCAATTACGAGGAGACCTACATCGGCTTTGCCATGGATCTTGATGCACCGTACGATAGCTCCGGCGGACCGGAGCCCGGCCTGGGTGACGAGTCTGCCTGCAACTACGCCGGCTACGATGCGGTCAACGAGATTGCCTACGTGAGAGGCTTTGGCCGCACCGGCGAGCATCCGGAGTACGAGGATTACCACGCCGGCATAGCTTTGGCTGAGGTGAATGGTGTTCCCACGACCACTCCTTACGCCACGGCCAACATCAAGAACAACCACTACCTGTATCCGCAGTCACCTTGGGGTTGGCTTGATGGAGAGCTATACCAGCTTGCTTCCGCTCCCGGTAACTACATCGAGGATCCTGACTCCATCGTGGACCGTTCGGTTGTTCTGACTGCCCACAAGATCGACGCGGGAGATGATCCTAACATGAAGGCAGCATTCACCATAGTAGAGGTTCTGGCTCCTGAGGGCGAGGCTCAGATGCAGGCGTTGGTTGACACCGGTCGTGCCATAGTTGCCAGGGAGAGAGCTGTGTGCGGAGACGTCCAGGGTGACTTCGTGGTGAACGTTGGGGACGTGGTTTATTTGGTCTCATACCTGTTCAAGGGTGGCTCGGCGCCTTACTGTCCAAAGGCTCGTGCAGATTGCAACAGCGATGGAGTAACGGATGTTGCTGACGTCATTATCTTGGTTGATTATCTGTATAGGGGAGATGTTGCGCCGGTCTGCCCTGGAATCTTGTAGCGGTAGGTGCCGATCTCAAGTTCCAAGAGTCGCATTCAATCCGCGGCGCATCAAGAATGATTGGGTGGTTTTCGCGACGCAAGATTGATCGGCTGTTTCATGTCAAATCGAAAGGAGCGGCAAGATGAAAAGAGGTTTCTCGATTTTGTTGTGTTTGGGCGTTTTTGCTATGGGGACGTTAGCCTCGGGTCAGTGCCCGGAGGACCCTAATGATCGTGGCCAGTGTGACACCATGTACGTGGAAGCCTGGCCCGAGGATACAGTCTTGCAGGGAGGTGGTCCATACCTCGTCAGGGTTCCCATCTATGTTACAAGCGATGTGGCCGATTCCTGGGATTCAATTGCGGCTTTCGTTATTCCACTGTGCTTCGCGTCGACCAATCCTGCCGCCAATGCCGTCATGGATCCCTACTACAACAACACGGGGCTTCAACCTTTCCCCGGCCTCGATCGGAGTATCTTTCGTCACCTGCCCAGTATGGAAGATCCGCAAGTTCGAAACTGGATGATGGATCTGTCCGCTGAATATCTCGGCTTAGAATGGGATACCAGGATTTTGGATCTAAGCACGGGAAGTAATTTCTGGCTCGCGCTCGTAGCCACGGGCCACCAAGATCACCGGTTTGACGGAGGCAGTAGGGTACTTCTTTCCACTATCACTTTCACCCTTCAGGACAGCACCGCCATCTGTCTGGATACCTGTTTCTGGCCGCCCACCAATCGGCTCACCTGGGTTACAAAACCGGCGGGTGGGGGGCTGGCGATCAAGAAGATTCCCAGGTCGGGAACGCCTGATCCGAATAGTTTTCAGACATGTATTAATTTCGGACTGCCCGATATCCTCCATTGCGATAGGTCATATTCCGATCCATGCCTGGTGGCGTGTCCAATTGGCGACATTCCCTTCAGAGTTTACTTGAGGGATGCCAACGGAAGCCCGGTGCCTGGCTACTCCAGTGTATTTCTGGATTTCTCTGACTGCACCGGTATCATCCCCTGCAGCGCGGAGGCATCCTGGCCAATCGTCTATCCCGATGCCCCCTCAGATGCTAACGGAGTAATGACCTTTCACGTTCAGGCCGGCGGGTGCGACGATGTTCACCAGGCGCAGATCAAGGCTCGGTGTGGTCTAATTGGCTACGTGCCGGTCAAGACTGTAGACACCGATGGGAATCATGTAGTGACAGTGAGCGATTGGCATCATCTCGGAGTGGATCCTTGCAACGATTACAACTGCAATGATGAGATCAATTTCTGGGATCTCGATTTCTTCAGAGAACACATCAATCATGTTTGTGACCCTGATCCCTGTCTCTTGATTAGCCAGGATCTGACCGTCACTCCCGACACGCTGCTGCCTGAGGACAGCCTCCACACCGTTCAGCTTTTCATCCAGAACAACCACACCGAGCCCTGCACCGCTCAGTTCGTGAAGTTCTTCAGAGGAGGATTTGGCCAAGGGCCGGCTCTGGTTCAATTTGAAACCAGATACCTCTGGGAGGAACTCCTGACGGGGCAGGTCGCCGTCGCCGAAGCTGACTTCGTGGTGCCAGAGTACCTTCCCGGTCACATTGTGACCAAACTGTATACAAGCTGCTGTGAGGATTCTTTGGCCGCCATATTTGATTTCACCGTGCGGATGTGTCCACCTGCTTCCATGGTGTATCAATTTCCAATTGTGATGGATTTCGTGCCAGCCTACGTTGAGACTCTGGACTATGTACCAGAAGAGGAGGGCTGGTCCTGGTTCACCTCCACCGTCGGCGATACTCTATGGATTAACATAGTCACTCCCGCCACGAGCGTTTTGGGGGTTACTGGTGGCGTAGCTCTATACTTCTTTGATTACGATTGGAACCTGCTGGCTTACCGCACCTGTGAGGTGCGCATCACCCTGAATAGTGGGGACGTAAGCTCTGATTGCATCGTGAACGTGGGGGACATAGTTTATCTGGTCAACTACCTATATAGAAGCGGTGTCCCGCCAAATCCGCTCAGAGCAGGTGATGTAAATTGTGACTGTGTACTGAATGTCGGCGATGTGGTATACCTGGTGAACTACCTGTTCAGGTCAGGTGTTCCTCCTGCTCCGTCAGAAACCTGCGAGTGCGGATACAAGGAGTGGTTTCCTCGCTGATCGAATAGTAGGAGAGACTCACATTTAGATCTTGTGCTCACGGCGGGTGTCCCTTCTATACGATCCCTGGGACACCCGCCGCCAGCTATGCTGTGGTGAAACAGAGCATAGGTGGGAAGCGGGCTTACTTTACTTCAACAATACCATTCTTATAATCTCGCTTCTCTCGCTGGTCTGGAGCTTACAGAAATAGACTCCGCTGGCGACGCTTATTCCCTGGGAATTCTTGCCATCCCAGGATATTTCTTTCCAGCCATGGCCCTGAAATCCGTTCACCAGTTCGCGCACATTCTCACCTCTCAGGTTGTAAATGGTGAGCCTGACCTGCGCGTCTTTGGGCAAGAGGTAGGTAATGTTGGTCAGCGGATTAAATGGATTGGGGTAGTTGGGAAAGAGTTGAAGTTGCTTGAGGTTACTTTTCTCCGGGAACTCCTCAACCTGCGTGACTCCGGCAAAGTTTATGTCGAACGTGTCTGATTCTAAAGGCGAGAAACAATACTGAAATGACGCCGAATCCCGAAAAACGCAGTAGTCACCTACCGGCAAGCCAACGAACCCGTATTGGCCGGATGAATCTGTATGAGTAGTGTCTTCTCTATCGCCTGAAAGATAGACCACCGCGTCTTCGAGAGGAGAAGTCTCGTCGGTCACACACCCCCTGATGCTGTTCAAGGTGAGGTTCCTGTAATAGTGGAGACCTCCTTTCGATTCGCCCGCAAACAGATCCGGATCGCCGTCCGAGTCGAAATCACAAAGTACGGGAGCACTTCGTTCGCCCACATCAATGGAGTCGTAATGATCGGTGATGAAGACAAAAGAAAAAGACTCGGCAGTCCCGTCGTTCCGATAGAAGTGGAGCTTCCCTTCATCATTTCCCACCAGTAGGTCGAAATCACCATCCGAGTCCAGATCGCCAAAGGTGGGAGCGCTGTACGAACCCGCGTCAATGGATTCGAAACTCTCCGAGACAAAAGTCCAGACGCCAATCTGCGGCGTCCCGTCGTTTCGATAGAAGTATATCTTTCCATAAGTCTGCCCCACGAACAGATCCAGGTCGGCATCCCCGTCGATATCCACCAAAGCCGGGGAGGCATATCCTCCAACGTCAACGAAATCGAATTGGTCAGGTATGAAATCCCAGAGGGCGGATTCGGTCGTGCCTATGTTCTGGTAAAAATCTATTTCCCCGTCTTTTCTACCTATGAGAAGGTCTAAATCGCCGTCGCCATCGATGTCGGCAAACGTGGGAGAGGAATAATCACCCGCTTCGATGGCAAAATAACTCTCGGTTACCTTGCTCCAACAAGACACGGGGACTGCTTGCTCGTTCCGATAGAAGTTGATGTTTCCTTCATACTCACCTATAAAAAGATCTAAGTCTCCATCGCCATCTATGTCCGCGAGAGCCGGCGCCGAATTCGCCCCAAAGTCCATGAAAAGATAAGATTCGGTCAAGGACGTCCAAGAAGGGAGATAAACGGTACCATCATTTCTGTGATAGAAGATTCGCCCCTCATCCTGACCGACGAAAAGATCGAGATCGGAATCGCCATCAATATCCACGAAGGCCGGTGAACTGCGTTTTCCCACGTCTATGGAGTTGTAATGGCTGGAGATCAGTTCCCAATCGGCAACCGCGTCGTTCCCGGCGTTCCTGTAGTAATTGATGTTACCCTGCTCCTCACCAATGAACATGTCTAAGTCTCCGTCGACATCAATATCCGCAAAAACGGGGATGCTGAGCGCTCCCACGTCGATGGAACCGTAGTATTCGGAAACGAGATTCCACGACGGTGCTTCGGCTGTTCCCACATTGCGATAGAAGCTCAGGCGCCCGTCCGCCTTTCCCAGGAAAAGGTCTAAATCCGAATCAGCATCAATATCCACGAAAGCGGGCGTGCTCTCGGAACCCACATCGATGGAATCGTAGAAGTCGGAGACCTTGACAAAGACAGGAGAATTCGCGGCCCCATCGTTTCTGAAATAGCCTATTCTCCCTTTTTTGTTTCCGACAAACAGGTCCAGGTCGCCATCATCGTCGATGTCTGCAAAAGAGGGAAAACTTCTTTCTCCAATCGATGAGTCGTGAAAGTCGGAGGCGAAATCCCAACGGGGGTTTTGAGCGCTGCCTTGATTCACGAAGAAACGGATCGTCCCGTCCTTGTCGCCAACGAACAGGTCCGGGTCACCATCTGCATCGATGTCAACGAAGGCTGGTTTAGCGAATTGCATTCCTCCGGCAAAGGCACAATCCACAGTTCGCCCGTCCAAGCTGGCTCTGAATTCTCTTCTCCACCTTATCTCAGCGGCGGAGGAGAGGGTGCCGAACAGGAACTGGATGGCAACCAGAACGCCAAGAATCCATGTTCTGCGATTCCTGGAAGGATTGTAGGAAAAGAAATAGCTCAACATAGCTTTTCCAAAGTCCCTCAGCCCTTTTTGTCCGATTTTCTTCGCTAGCCGTTTCTAATCTATCTGCGATTCGAGGGTTTGTCAAGGCGTTTTGGAGATGGTTTCTCAGAAAAGTGATTTTCGCCGGGACCCCACATTCATGTACCCCCGCTGTTCTCTAAGTGTCAGGCAATCAGAGAGATACGGCCGGCAGCAGATGGGGCTGGAATAGGATTCGACCGCCAGGGACGACAGACACCGAACTCAGGGATGGACAATAACTCTCCCAGACCTGGACCTTTTGCAAAAAAACTGGTCGATATTCGAAGTTCCTCGCGCCCGAACGAGTCTGTATTTGGCCTAACCGTTTATAATTCAGAGAGTTACTGAGAAAGGGAAATTTTCGGGCAGGTCATCGTTTTTAAGAGAATTTTAAGAATTTCCTTAAGACCCTAAAGTTACCTTGCGGGTGGAAAAGAAAAAAACCGGGATGAGATTAATTCCCCTTCCTCTCACACTGGCTTGGCGTAAGGTCAGTGGCGTGGGGCCCCCCACCCCCGGGCCAACCACCCCCCCGATGTAAAAAAAACAAATTAAAGCCTTGGCTGGTCAAGCAATGGTGCATAGCCCCCAA
>CBDUQU010000151.1:0-6850 GCA_965369445.1 uncultured bacterium
TCCTATCCTGGGTGATGATAGCATCAAGGGAGAGATCCTCAGAAGAGTCCCTGCAGGTGACTTGGCTTGCGGGACGAGGCGCCTGGATCTTCTTCTCTAAAGCAGCGAGCACTTCAAGATCGCCTTTTTCGTCCAACTCCTCGAATACGCTCTTAGCCTTGCTCAGAAAATCCTGCGCAGCAGCGGGTTCTTCGTTCCGGATGAAGAGTTCAGCAAAGCTGACCTGAACGCTGGCCAGATAGTACGGCGAGTCCAGTTGAGATGCCAGATCCTCTGCTCTTCCCAGAAACTTCATCTTCTCCCGGAAGTCGAAGAGGTCGCACCTGCTCATATCGAGATAAGTCTTGACCAACTCAAACTTGACTCCCATCTCTTCCATCATCTGAGTGCCTCGCTCGAAATAGTCCCTCACCTCCCCTGCCTGCTTCCCGTCCTGGCTGTAGAGTTTCCCCAGGATTCTGTAGACAACGGCCTCCTCTATTTTCTCGCCGATGTCTTTGGAGACTTGGAGGGATTTTTCGCAGGAGGCTAAAGCCTCTTGGTAGTCGCCCTCTTCCGCCTGAAGGTCTGCCAGAAGCCGATACGCCTGGCTTATAATGGCGCTTCTGGGTGCTATCTGCTGGCCCAACTTGACTGCTTCACCATAGTGCTGATGCGCCGCATCAAACTCACCCTGAACGAAGGCTAACTGGCCTGCGTACTCGTGGAAGATGGCCGCCTCCCGAGCCAAGCTGCTGTCGTAGACAATACGTTCTGCCTTCTTCAGATATTCTTCCGCCTGTGCAAACTCACGAAGTAGAATTGATACATTGCCCAGTGACAGGTAGGAGCGGCATACGTTAACTTCGTTTTTGCAGCTTTTGTTCAGGTTAAGGCTCTTGAGAAGTTCCTCTCTGGCTTTGCTCCACCTATCTGTAATCACATAGACGGTACCCAGATTTCCATACATGGCCGCGGCCAGCTTCTGGTCCTTGATTTCCTCGCAGTATTCCGCTCCATCACTAAGGTATTCGACCGCTTGGTCATACTTTGCGCGGGTGAAGCAGATCCGGGATAGCTCGTTATAGGTTCTTATTACGCCCCGCTTGTCATCGATCCGTCTGTAAGTGGAAGCTGCATCTCGAAACTGCAGCTCCGAATCTCTCGGTTCTCCCAGATCAGAATATATGATTCCCAGGTTGAATTGAATTCGGGCGAGTTTCTCGTTCTCCTGGGTATTCTGGAACATCTTCAAGGCCTCCTGAGCTTTGCCCGCAGCCTCCTCACACCTTCCCACACCCTGGAGAGCCTTGGAAGCCAGGTAAGAGAACCAGCCCCACTGATGGGAAAAGCGATCCAGGTCCTTGCGGATCTCGACCTCCCGAATTTCCGCCAGGGCCTCTTTGAATTTGCCCTCTTCAATTAAGCTTTCTATCTGACCAAGCTTAACGATCTGACGGCTGCCTTTTGAAGGGCTGCTCATCTGCCTCCAGTAGAATATCGATTGTTTCCCTCAGACGCGTTTATGTCTTGCGCATTCTTACCATGTCCCTTGATCCCGATTTGAGTCTGGATGAACAAAATGGCTCTTATCCCCGGTGCCAATGGCACGATCACTCCGCCTATCGGACTGGGGCTCAGGGTGTCCTGATCACCAGGCGAACCCTCATGTTGCCAGGGATGTTCGTTGGGAGGGGCGAGATAGTTGAGGTTGTTCTTGCGACTCAACGCTGCTTGACCCGGGCTGACTGTGCAAATAATAAACAGCAGCAAGCCCAAAACCACGAGGAAGGTTCGAATCCTCATTTTGGTATACCTCCTTTGCGACAGTATATGTTGTTCAGACTCCTTGATATGGTGTCTTGAGGGTCGGTCGATGGCCAGAAAATAGGCTCCAAAAGGGCAGTAGACGAAATAAGTCGAATCCTATATCGATATGAGGTAAGCCTTTATTCTTAGCCTTGGTTGATAGCAAAACAGCTCCCTTCCACCTAAAGAAACGCTCTTCCAGAACTGTATAGGGGAAGAGCATAAAAAATGCAAAACCGACAGCATTCCCCTCTCAACTGTCATCTTCAAGATAGCACCCTATTCCCTCTTGTCAAGAGAAATTTTCGTAAATTTTTGCGTATACCGGAATACCCCGGGAAGTGACACCCGTATGCTGCCGAAAATGTTGGGATGGGTGGCTGATGACCTACTATTATACACCGGACTAAGATGCATGCTGGCTGGATGAAAACCTATACAATGAGCATGGAAAGTAGTATGGAATGTCTTCACCGGCTGGTTGAATAGCGTTCTCGTTCCCTTGGCGGGCAGCCAAGGACCCTTCAACCTTGTTGCCATTGGGATTCCGTTTTTTTCCAGATTTCGGAATCGATGGAGCCCGGGCAAATTCTAATTTATCGTCTCGAAGGGAGGGGTGTCAGCGGCTTCATTGACTTCGGTCAGCACGAGATGCAACCTGAATCCGCAATACCCTCCCTCACCAACTGGGGACTTATCATCCTGATGGTTCTGATTGTAGGAAGTACCATATTCGTCTGGCTGAGGAAAAGGAAAGTCGCAGCATTGCCCTAGCTTACTTCGCGTAGCAGTGTGGTAAGCTCCAATTGTAAAGGAGGCACAAAGCCCCTTTTGGCGAAGTCCGAAAGGGGCTTACTATTACAACCGCGCGGTCTTAGGCGGCGGTCAGATCTACCTTTGGTTCGCACAAAAACGAAGTTGCGCAACAGTGCAGGATCAGTTATCTTTAGTTTAAGGGAAAGAGAAGAGGATCTCGAGCCACTCTGCAGATTCCAACCGGGCAGAAGCCGTGAAGTCCTTTTTGATCGGCAAGTAGGCTATTATGAAGAAAAAGAAGAAAATCAAGAAAGACGAGGCCCGGTCAGTTAGAGCAAAGCTAAAAGCGCATAAAGCTATCGTTAGATTTTGCCTGATCTTCGTGGGACTTCTGATCGTCCTGGCGACCACCTTCCCCTACCTTACCGATAAGTTTAACCCGCAGGTCTACTGGTTGAATGCGGCAACGGCCGATGTCACCGGATTTTTCCTGAAGCCTTTTGGAATGGGCACCCGGGTGAGCGGAACCATAATCTCGTTGCCCAACTTCTCAGTTGAAGTGGTGGGCGAATGCACCGGACTTTATGAGATGCTCATCTTTCTTGCCGCCATGATAGCTTACCCCGCCGGCTGGAGGAAGAAACTGATGGGGGCGGCCCTGGGCATACCCTTTCTTTATGCCGTCAACATAGTCAGGATGGTCTTCATAATGGTGGTGGGCAACTGGTCTCCCAAGACCTTCGATTTCATGCATCTCTATTTCTGGCAGGTGGCCATGATCCTGATAATCGTCTCGGCCTGGGTTTTGTGGATCGAGAAGGTGGTACATTATGAAGGAAAAACTGTGGCTGTTCGTCGTTAAGTTCATCTTGGTCTCTGCCCCCCTGTTCCTCCTCTGGCAATGGAAGGGAGAGGGTTGGTATCTCGTATTTGTGAACCACCTGTACAGCTATATCTTTGCGAGAATCCTGGGTTTAAACATTCAGTTTTTTGCTCCGCCGGTGGCGGTTTTCCTCAGCCTGCTCGCTTTCGTTTCCCTGATGATAATCGCAATAGGAATGAGTCTCAGAACCAAAGTTCTACGTCTGTTAATGGGACTTCTGATCATGGTCTTGTGGCATGTGATTCTCGTCGAAGCCGTTTATCTTTTGCACGAGGGACCTGGGGTTCCGTCCCCGGCTTTTGAGAAGCTGAGTGGTCCCCTTTACATCTTCACCGGCGCGCTGCCTTTCGTCTTGTGGATTCTTCTTGCGCAGGAGCAGGTGACCGGACTTTTCCAGCGCCGTAAAAAGAAGGCTTGAACGGTTCGAGTTCTCATAACCGAGTCTTCTCAGATTCACAGCCCAAAACGGAGGAGCCCATGAGCGATAAATTCCATGTCACGACTTCCAGCCTCAAAGCAAGGACCGAAATCTGGAAAAAAGAGATCGCCTTCTACAATGTGCACCGGATGAGGCCGAATCTCAAGAGCGCCTGTCTTCTGGTGGTAGACATGCAGAATTTCTTTCTCGATTCCAAGAGTCCCGGCTTCACTCCCGGTGGGCTGGCCATACTCCCCAACGTAGGTGAATTGATAAAGTCCTTCAGGAGGAGAAACCTCCCGGTGATCTATACCGCGCACGCGCACAAAAGCAAGGAACTGGACGGCGGGATTATGGGTTGGTGGTGGGAGGGGATGATTTTGGAGAATAGCGCTGAGGCGGAGATTCATCCTGATTTAGCCCCCCTGCCCGAGGAGAAGGTAATCCATAAGCACCGCTACAGCGCCTTCTACAACACTGACTTAGAGACCGTGCTTAGATGTTTGAAGGTAACCGACCTGGTGATTACCGGAGTTATGACAAACTTATGCTGTGAGTCCACGACACGCGACGCCTACTTTCGGGATTACCGGGTCTTTTTCCTTATGGACGCCACCGGCGCGGTAAACGAAGAACTGCACTTAGCCACCCTCAAAAATGTGGCCTATGGATTCGCCTTCGTGACCACCACAGAAGGGATCCTGCGCGGATTGCTGGGTGTGAATAAGCGCAAGCAGCGATCGAAATCCAAATGATCGGAATGGTCTTAAGTTTCTTCCGGCTATTACCCAACCTTGTTCTCGCAACTTCTTTCTCTTGTGCCGGTCGAAGTTGAGGCTTAAGTGATGACCGTGGATTCCAAGGCAGCAGTCAGAGAAGTTTTGGAGGAAGATTCAACCAATGAGGATTGAGAAGTATCTTGTTCTCCTGTTTGTCATCGCTCTGGCGGCTCTGCTGTTTTTCTCCATCCTGGAGGTCAGCGTGGCCTCAACCCTGGGTTTTCCTTTGGACGACTCCTGGATATTCTGGGTCTTCGCCAAGAACTTGGCTACGGGGCAAGGATTTTCTTTCAACCCAGGTGAACCGGTTTTGGGAACCACAAGCATTCTCTGGGTTTTCATACTGGCCGGGTCGTACCTTTTTACTCACAGTGTGGTTTTCATCAGTAAGTTCTGGGGGGTGCTCTTTTTCCTGCTTTCAATTTTTCTGACCTACAGGATCTGTCTTTTTCACACCCGCGAGGAGAAAGTCGCTTTTCTTGGAACTTTAACTATTGGCCTGGCTCCCCCTCTGATCTTTGGTGCGCTCTCAGGCATGGAGATCTCACTGGCGACTCTACTTGTTTGCCTGACCCTCTATTTTCATCTGAGAGAGAGGGGGAAGATCAAAAGGGTATTCCTGGCTCCCATCTTTGGCGCCCTCTGTTTCACCGCCCGTCCTGAGCTTATCTCGCTGTACCCTCTGCTTTTGGTACACGATTGGGTCAACCGGGAGAATAGAGGAGATCAGAGAGAGTACGGCGCGGCTTGGTCGAGCATTCTCAAGAAAACGTTTACCTTTGTGATATTCTTGAGCCCTGCCTTCATCTTCAGTTACTTTGTGACGGGCAGCCTCCTTCCCAATACGCTTGCGGCCAAGACGATGGATTCCGGGTTGATCTGGGCGATAAAAAACGGCAACTTAGGCGAGCTTATCGTCTCCCTGACTTTGAATCCCCTGGTTTGGGGGGGCACCATGCTGATTTCCCTTGTCTCCCTCAATGCTCTTTGGGCGGTTTTCTGGGGCAGGGGCTTGGTCTACTCATTTCTTCGCCGGGATACCTTTATCTATCCTTTGATTTTCCTCATGGTCCCAATGCTTCGGGGTGTGCTGGCGCCTGTAACAAACTCCCTTTACATGGAGCAGAGATATGCGTCATTCTTGCTTCCGCTTTTGGCCGTTTTTTTGTCAAAGGGTGGAGCGGATCCTGGCAAGTACAAGAGGGCAACTGGAGAAAGTGGATCTGCTATCTGGGAGGTACAGTTTTAATTCTGTCATTCGCCTTCTACCTGGATCCTCTGGTCAGGAAAGATGAGGTCTTTCGTTTCTTGGCGGGACCCTTGTTCCCATCCGTGCTCAACTTCGCCCAATTCAAGTTCATCCTCCCCTTCACCGCGGCCTTTATCCTCTTTGCCGCTCTCCTTGGCTCCTCCAGATTCTTGAAGAAACATGGCGTCGGGAAAAAGGTCGTCTACTCACTTCTGGTTGCAGGAGTCCTTCTGCAGACAGGCTTCTTGATCGATCGCGGGCAGCGTTATGCTCTATCCGTGAAGAATATAAACGAGATGCAGGTTCACTTAGGGAAATGGGTGAACCGGAACGTTCCCAGAGAGTCTCTGATAGCCATAAATGACATCGGCGCCATCAAGTTCTTCGGGGAGCGAAAATGCCTGGATCTGGAGGGTTTAGCATTTCCTCAGATCGTACCCTACAAGATCATGGGAAAGGAATCGTACGTCGTGTACCTGGACAAACATCGTCCGGATTATTTCATAATCTTTCCTTGGTGGTATCCGGAAGTCTACGCTCATCTGGGCTTATTTGAACGCGTTCTGTATGGAGCGAAATCTGAAGGCGGCAAGGGAGTTTTATCAGAAGGCGGAATCTTATTGTCCCCAGCATCACAAGTTCTACATGGAGCTGGGGTCTTTCTACATGGGGCAGGGCGACACTGCCCGGGCCGCTGTGGCATTCGAGAACGCGGTGAAATACCAACTGTTTCCTTTCCCCGACTACAGAACTCTGATAGAAAGATGACCCCGTGCACTTAGGATTCCATAGAGGGCGGGGAGCTTGTCCGCAAGGCGGAGTCTCGCGACACTCAGGATCACGAGTTCTATTTATACATGGCACGGTTTTATGAGGAAAACGCCGACCTGAGCCGGGCAAACCGGGCAATTCAAAGAGCAACCTATCACCAGTTATTTCCCCCGGCGTTGGAATCGGGCAACAAGATTGGAAGGTGA
>CBDUQU010000152.1:0-6821 GCA_965369445.1 uncultured bacterium
AGGTGCAGGTCCTCCTCATAGAAGGTCCGAAAGTAAAGCTCGGTTATCTTCTTGCCGGTGATCCTTCCTTTGTAATCCATTCCAACGTCCTCTTTTGGGTTGAACCAGAACCTAACTTAAGTTAGGTTCTGGTCACAAATCCACTTCATCCATTTAAGTCTGCGTTCAACACCTGATGAAAATCGGTAAACAAAAGATCCCAGTCTGAAAGGCTGATACCCCTCTCAAAAGCCCTCGACTGCAGTTTGTATCTGATATCCTCAATTTCAGACAGAGAAACTCGGGAGACATTATGAACTGCCGCCAGAGGATAGGGATATCCCAGAAAAGCTGGGTCTCCTGAAAGATGTGACAAAACAGAGAAGATCACATTTGCGTCGACCGGATCGATCCGGCTGACATCTATACGAAACGCAAAACCGGAGGATGCTTTGAGCCTGGCCACATAGATTCTTCCAAAGTAACTGGACGAGGTAGTATGGAGCTTCTCATCCGAGATTTGACAGAACCACTTGGAGTCGGGGCAGAACTTCTCCCCTGTTTTCATCACCGCCGGAATGAGAGGCGACTTGTCTCCCCAATAGAGGGTACTGGTTTTGGTGACTCCCACCAGGTGAACGCCTTTAGCTTTTGCTTTCCGGGTGAACTCCAGCCAGAAGTTATAAGGCGGGGCAATGCTGGCCTTAAGCGATCCATCGATAAGCAGCATATCACCGCTGCCAAGCTCGTCTAAGAGCTGCCCGGCCAGTTTCCATTCACCGAAAAGGCGCAGCCGGTCCAGCATTCTGTCCATCTCGGGCGCCTCGGAAGGCTCGTCGCCCACAAGATCCCTATAAGCTGAAGAATAGGCTGACGAGAGGTTGGCTCGCGAGATGACCTCCAACTTCAAGGGCATCATTCTCTGATCTATTCTCTTCCCCTGATGGAAAATGATCGACCCCACCCGGTGCACGCCGATGAAAAATGATCTCCCCTTGACCACCGTGGCCGAACCACCGTCTACGGCGGCAACCCTCCCTTCCGGCTCTTCTTCCTTTATAATATGGAAGGAAAGCTCATTTAGATTCTTATCCAGAAGCAGAGGCTCTGTCTCTTCCTCGCCTGAGTCCATCTCGATATATGACGGCTCCTGATCCAATGCCTCCTGGATGAAGCTCACCGCCCTGCTGATCTCATTCTCGATGGTTTCGTCTATGTCCAGCATTGCTGTTCTCTCTTCTTAACTTGAGGCTACGGGCAAGTTTTGCCATTTCTCCAACGCAACCTGAAGGTTGCGGCTACCTCCTTCCTCGCCCTTCCTATGCGGGATCATTCGGTAGCCGCAGGCTTCCCTCGGACTGAGTCCTTCGGGACAAGATTAGCCTGCGATCACGGTCTCTCTCCGTCGCCACGGGCGCCCTCGTCCCTTGCGGTGCTGAAGCTTTTAATCCTCCATTTCCCTCGTTTCTTGTTCAGATACAGCTTGATTGGTTTTTCAACCTCCCGGGGCTCTTTTTGATCGGTACGATATTCCAGGCTCAGCGTCAATCTCACCTCTGCGCTGTCTCCGACGATCACAAAACTCTTGCTTGCTATTCGGGCTCCTTCGAACTCTCTTCGCAGGTCCAGGTCGTCCAGAATTTGAGAAGATATGTTTTGTTTCTTGTCCAGCACGACTGAATCGATCACCGTCTCGCTCTTCTGGTTTACGCCTCTTTCGAACTTCGCCAGAAGCTGTTTGATCATCGCCACGTCATCGTCCGGTCTTTTGCCAACGCAACTGCAGACCAGCAAGCCCGCGACGAGCAACCAGAGAGCACTCACCAGATGTGTTTCTCTATTCATCCTGTCCCATTGATGGAATCGAACTCAAAGCCAATAGAATTATAAGAGGAACAGATGTGAAATACAACCTTTATTTTTGGCAACCCTAATGCGCGCTCTTCACCACAAAAGATGAGGGCTCACTCCGGTAGGATAGGGGGGCTAAAAACTATCCTGAGGGATCCGAAGCTCGCCCTCAAAGAATCCTTCGCTTAACCCATGAAATCAATGTTAAGATAGAATCTTTTCCAACTCAGGTCAAGGAAAAAAGTTGACTCTTCCTCCGGATTTTCTCCAGGCAGACTTAGCGCCAGAGATTCCCCTGCGACAGACACCAAGGAGCGACATCTGCCTCCCACAGAGGAGTCTCCTCGCAGGAGGTTGCCCTCGCCCGGTTCAAAAGCGAGTCCCTTTGAAACACGGACATAACTGGGCTGCTTGACTTGTCAGAAACCGAAAGGCAAGCGTATCAAATACAGAGAGAATGCCGAAGCCTACTTAAGTTAAGATGACCAGGAAGATGCTAGCAAAACTCACTTTCATGCTGTGGCTGGCGACGATGTCTGTCCTTTTTTCCTTGCCGCTTCGAGCTGAAGAGTCCTCTTTTCCCGACTCCGGCATCGTCAAACTCTCCAGCACCCTCTGGTCGGACCTAAGAGACATCGGGTTCCGCGACGCGATAGCCTATGCCCTATTCTTCGATGGGGTAACGGTGGTGGATTTGTCCAACATCAACTCCCCCTCACAGATCGGCCAGGTGGAGCTTCCCGGGGAAGGGCTTAAAGTGGACATCTCAGGAGATCGTGCCTGCGTCGCTGCCAGGGACAGTACTATTTACCTGATTGACATTTCATCCGTGGACCAGCCACTCTTGGCGGGCAGTTCTAAGCTCCCCGATCTTCCCACAGATATTGCAGCCAGGGAGAATTGCGCCTATGTTTCCACAGAGGACTCCGGGGTTTTTGTCCTGGACGTCTCGAACCCCCTCGACGTCTCCGTGATCGGCTCGTGCGACCTGCCAGGCTTTCAGCCACTTTCACTCTGCCTGCGCGAAAACACAGCTTATCTGGCAGGAGCCGGAGGCTTGAGACTGGTCAATGTCTTTTTTCCTTACGTGCCTTTCCTGTTTGGATCAAGCGACGCCGTCTCGGGAGGAAACAAAGTTTTTGCTGCAGCGGAGGGCGGAAGAACCTTCGCTTATCTGGGAAATCCGGCACAGTTTTCTATTCTTGATGTCACCAATCCGAGAGACATTTTTCCTCTCTCCGCTTACACGTCCGTATCCGCCATAGCTGATATGGTGGTTTGGGGAGATCATGCGTATCTTGGCCTGACCTACGATGGGCTTCTGGTTCTGGACCTTCACGACAGGACCTCACCTGAAGAGGTTGCTGCCCTGAATCTTGGATACAATACCAGAGGAGTTTTCTTCCATTCAGGTTTCCTTTTCGTCAGCGACCACTTTGAACCCACAGGAGTAATCAACGTCTTCAACCCGGATCGCCCGTTTGTGGCCGGCCAGTGGATCATCCCGGGGACGTGCAAAGACGTGGCCATAGCGGATGATTTTGCCTATGTCATGTGTGACCATTCCGGCCTTCATATTTTGAACGCCGAGGATCCGAACCAGCCCCAGATAGCAGGACTCCTCCATGCGCCTTACAACAACAACGGCGTCGAGGTCGAAGGATGTTATGCCTACATCACCGCTCTCTTGACCGGAATGCAGGTTGTGGACGTCTCGGATTCCTACCACCCACAGGTGGTGCAGAGCTATCAGCCGGACGGTTATACTTATGGGGTAACGGTGAAAGATGGGTTTGCTTATCTGTTAAACGCCGGGAATGACATTCAGATCATAGACATCCAAAACCCTCTCAGCTTAATCCCCAGAGGCTCCGTTTTGACTCCGGGAAGCGTGCAGGAGGTTTTCGTTACCGGAGATTATCTTTACACAGCGGACCGGTCTGCAGGATTAACTATAATAAACGTTGCGGATAAGGACAATCCTTACGTGGTCAAGTCCGTCCCCACGGTGGGAAGCTGTAGCGATGTGTTCTCCTCCGACAGCCTATTGTTCTTAGCTTGTGAGGGTGAAGGGATGCAGGTGTGCGGCATCACGGACCCGGAGACGCCTGAGTCTTTGGGGTTCTATCTCACCTCCGGGGACATCAAAGACCTGTACGCCGAAGGAGAGTACGCTTACCTGACTCTTGAAGATGAAAAAATAGAGGTCGTCAATATCGCCATCCCCTCTACTCCCCTCCTTGCGGCCAGCTACGGCTTGCTGGACAGGCCGGGCAATCTGGTGGTCAGAGACGAGCATATCTACTTATGTGATAATCGCTCCTTTAAGCTCTTGAGATTCTTTCCCCCTTCTTTCCTGCGGAAGGCGAGCGCGAGGTAGATGCTATCCGACCATCAGCTACTTGAACCCTAAGAGATACATCTGCTAATCAACGCACATAGAAGAATGCCCCGACGACGATGTTAACGGCGGGGCACTTTCATTTCATAGACCTATCACATCAGGGGCTGCAAGGTGCAGGTCCAGCCTTGTAGAGGTAGTTTATCAAATAAACAATGTCCCCAACGTTTACGACCTCGTCGCAATTGACGTCGCCGGTGTTAATGGGATTGGGTACGGCGCCATTCTGATAGAGATAGTTGAGGAGAAAGACCACGTCTCCGACGTCCACTACTCCCTCACCGGTAACGTCCCCAACCTGAACCGGTGGTAGCTCAATATTCACACCGGAGGCCTTCCCGTAGACTACTTCCACAGGATCAGGATAGGTCGCATCGTAGTAGGAAACCATGGAAGCAGACACGGTATAGGTGCCCGGAAGAAGCCCATTGATTAGGTAACCTCCTTCCGAGGAGCTGCGGGCGTACCCTGCCACTTGTTCACCCAAGTAAGCGTAGACCGATGCTCCCTCCAGTGGTGAGCCTTCGGAATTGATCACACCGGAGATCCTCCCCTCTCCGTACCCACAAGGGGCGAGGAAGAAGTCTATGTCATAAGCGTCGGGCGTCACCAGGGTGGCTTCCTCCCAGGAATAGACGCCGTCATAGAACTCGCCCATGTATCCAGGGGCAAGGGCAAAAACGTAGTAATCGTCAACATGCAGGCCCTCAATCATGTACATCCCGGTGGAATCGGCCAGATCAAATCCCCAACTCCCATTCCAGGAGACGGCAAAGACCATGGCATAGGGTATGGGCTGGTAATAGGTGGTGTCCTCAAGCACAACTCCTGCAATCACGCCTTCACCGGGTCCGCCGCAGGGGATCAGGGCGAAATCGATGCTTGGAGTATCCTCACCTTCGAACACCGTTACCGGAGTTGGATAATCCTGTGGATGATACTCCGGCACCCAGGCATTCACGAAGTAATCCCCGGCAAAGAGATTCTCGACCGTATACTGGCCCAACGAATCGCTGAAAGCCTGACCATGACCGAACTCCCCGTGTCCCCAGACGTGAGCGCCAAAAATTGGCTCTCCACTGTTCGCATCTGTGACCGTTCCGGATATGGAGCCGGGTTCACCCACCGGCGCAAGGGCAAAATCGATCCCAGGTGTGTTCTCACCGGCAATCACAATCACGGAATCCGGATAGGTTTCCGGAACGTAACCCATCTTATTCGCGTTGACCTTGTAGATGCCGGAGCACATGTTTTGGATGGTGTAATAACCGCTGGTATCACTCCAGGCCTCCCCGTAACACCAGTTATCCAGCCCTATGGCCATCAGGTGAGCCATGATAATCGGAAGACCGGTCTCTTCATCAGTAACCCTGCCTGAGATTGAGCCATACTCGCCTGTGGGCGCTAAGGCAAAGTCAATGCCAGGCGTATTCTGTCCTGCGATCACAATCACCGAGTCTGGATAGCTGTCCGGGTGGTAGCCATCTTTTCGCGCATTTACTTCATATGAGTCTGGAGGAAGGTGATCACAGAGGTAATAGCCTGCGGTGTCGGTGTACCAGATGCAATATATTCCGGTTATGGTGATCTCGGCCATTATTATTGGGAGACCTGTCTGTTCATCCGTCACTCTGCCCGAGATTGAGCCAAACTCAGGTCCACCTTCGGGTGCGAGGGCGAAATCAATATCAGGAGTATTCTGCCCTGCGGTCACGACCACAGGATCCGGATAGGTCTCCGGAATATAGCCCTGTGCGTTCGCATGTACCTCATAAGTCCCAGGACATAGTTCCGGAACCAGGTAGTATCCGTCTGTATCACTCCAGGCCTCTGCGTAGCACCAGTTGTCCAAACCCATTACTACCAGATGAGCCATACTGATCGGGAAACCGGTCTCCTCATCAGTCACCATGCCTGAAACCGAGCCGTCCTCACCAATCGGTGATAAGGCAAAGTCGATGTTCGGCGTATTCTCTCCAGCGATCACGATCACTGAATCCGGATAGACCTCCGGCGCATAACCTTCTTTGCTGGCAATGACCTGATACGTCCCGGGGCACAGGTCAAGGATGCCATAGTAGCCGCCGGTGTCGCTCCAGGCCTCTCCGTAACAGTAATTATCCAAGCCAATGGCTCTCACGTAGGCCATGATGATCGCGAGGCCGGTCACTTCGTCCGTCACTCTGCCTGTAATCATGCCGTGACCGACCTGAGGCGCCAGCGCAAAATCTATATTGGGTGTATTCTGCCCACCGATCACCATTACAGACTCAGGGTATGTCTCGGGATGGTATCCGGCTGCGGAAGCATAAACTTGGTAAACTCCGGGAGGTATGTGGTCGCAAACGTAATGGCCGGAGGAGTCGGTGAACCATATGCAATCGCAGTCCAGATCGCTGAGACCTATAGCTGCGCCTTCAATCGGATAACCCGTGACCTCATTGGTTACCCTGCCCGAGATCGAGCCGGTCCCTCCGCCGCTGGGAGTCAAGGCAAAATCGATACGCGGAGAATTCTGTCCCTCGATTACGATCACCGAGTCTGGATAGGTCTCAGGGATGTATCCAGTGGCGTATGCAGTGACAATATA
>CBDUQU010000153.1:0-6768 GCA_965369445.1 uncultured bacterium
TGGAAAAGGTGAAAAAAGGAAGGAAGAAAAACTCGGAGGCGCTTATGACGGAAGAGATGCAATGGTGGGGGGTTTGGGAGATGCTGGACTCTAACCCAATGCCAGGAGGTGTTCAGATGAACTCTGACAAGGTGAAACGAAACGTTTCCGCTGTTGAACGCAAGTCCAAAACTAACTTCAAGAAAGGAAGGAAAGCCTTGAGGACAAAACTCCTTATTCTGACGGTGCTCCTGACGACAGTTTGCCTGTTTTCATTCTCTTCTTCTGAAGCTGCGACCTCTTCCGGCCAGCCTTACGACTGCGAGGAAGACTTAATCGAGGTGATGTTCGCACAAGATTCCAGGGTGCGACTCCGGGCAGACGCGTTGGTCGATCTTAAAACGGATGCTTTGGCTGGCGTGGATGAAGTGCTGGCTAAATCTGCCGTGGTCGAATGGTACCGAATCTGTGACGTGTCTGAGGAGCGGCTGGATGAGATTCAGTCTCGTGGCGAAGCAAATACTGGTAAGCCAGTTTACAACCTGAACAACATCTATCGATTGCGGATTCCAAAGGGATTGGACGTCTGGGCAATAAGTCAGGAGTTGGAAGCACTTCCCGGGATCATTCTTGCTCGACCTGTGCCAAAACCCATGCCTCTTCCCTCTCCTCCCAATTATGCTTCGTGCACTGGTGACACTTGTCAAGGTTACTTGCGCTCGGCAAGCTCCACTCCCACAGGCATCGACGCCGATTATGCCTGGACCCAAACCGGGGGAAATGGAACCGGCGTGACCGTATGTGATCTGGAGTATGGTTGGAATTATAACCATGCTGATCTCACCAAAGCGGTCGGCTCCCAAATCAATCCCAATCCGATTTTCTATCCCGCTGGAGCAGACACCAACCACGGTACCGCGGTAATCGGTGAGTTGGTTTCCGATAATAATGCCTGGGGGACCACCGGGATTTGCTACGGGGCGACTCTCAAAACCTGTGGCACGGTGTATCCTAATGCTACCACCTGGAACGTTCCTGGCGCAATAGCTTATGCAATTGATAGCCTCTCTGCAGGTGATGTAATTCTTTTGGAACAGCAATGGGCATACACCTATTTAGGTACGGACTATATTCCTATCGAGTGGTGGCTCAATTATTCTCCTAATCCTCAGTCATACAACGGAGTTTATGCGGCGATTGAGAATGCCGTTGCAAACGGAATCAATGTTGTCGAAGCTGGCGGGAACGGTTACGTGAATACCGATTACCTCACCTGGTATGGGAATTCAGGTGCTATCATCGTGGGGGCAGGAGGGGTGTATCCTGGGGGCACTTGGCCTCAAGGAGATCTTCAAAAACTGGATTTCTCCAGTTTTGGCAGACGTTTTGACCTTCAAGGCTGGGGCGAAAACGTGACCACCACCGGATACGGTGATTTATACAGCGCTCAAGGGTACAACTATTGGTACAGGAAAAACTTCGATGGGACGTCGAGTGCTTCTCCTATAGTAGCAGGAGCAGTTGCGTGTTGTGTGGGATATTGGAAGGCAAATATCTCGGCAAATCCACCTTCCCCACATTATCTCCGAACTGTTCTGATAAACACAGGAACACCTCAGGTTGGTCCACAATCCGGATGGATTGGTCCACGACCGGATTTGCGGGATGCAATTGTTGCCTTTGGTGCCGAGTGGGTTGATCTGACCTATAGCCCTCTGGGAGAAGACACAACCTACAGCCTAGGCGTTGCCTGGGGCGACTATGACAACGACGGCGACCTCGATGTTTATTTGGCACATGGTGGGAATCCCAACGAGCTTTTCGGGAATGAGGGGGGTGGAGTTTTTGTGGATGCAACCAGCGGACCTTTAGGGGATTCAGACTTCGGCGAAGGGGTAGCTTGGGGAGATTATGATAATGATGGCGATCTGGACCTGTATCTGGCAAACTGCGGAACCGCCAACAAGCTTTTCCGAAACGAGGGAGGGGGAGTTTTTGTTGACGCTACCACCGGACCTTTAGGAGATCCTGCATGTGGAACTGGTGTTGCCTGGGGGGATTTTGATAATGATGGTGATCTCGATCTCTACCTGGTGAACTCCGACGGCACTAACAAGCTTTTCCGAAATGATGGGAGTGGAACTTTCGTTGATGCCACCAGCGGTCCTCTGGGAGATTCAGGAACTGGCGTAGCAGTGGCTTGCGCAGATTATGACAATGACGGTGATCTGGACATCTACATCGTGAACGCCGGTAACGCTAACAGACTTCTCCGAAACGAAGGGAACTTAGTTTTTGTTGATGCCACCAGTGGACCTTTGGGGGATGCACTAAACGGCAGAGGAGTAGATTGGGGGGACTATGATAACGATGGTGATCTCGATCTCTACTTTGCTAACCGGTATACTGGGAATAAGCTTCTTCGCAACGACGGAGGGGGAGTCTTTGTTGATGTCACCAGTGGACCCCTGGCGGATGGGGGACACGCGAAAAATATCGCCTGGGGAGATTACGACAACGATGGCGACCTGGATTTATTTTTGGCGAAAGGGGATGGTGCAACTTTGGGTCCGAACAGGCTTTTACGTAACGATGGCGGTGGGACCTTTGTTGACGCAACTTCCGGAGCTTTAGTAGATTTGGGGTTGTGGAGCGGGGCAAGTTTGGGAGATTTCGATAACGATGGTGATCTTGATCTTTATGTAGCCAACATGCAAGGTCCCAACAGACTATTTCTAAACCAGAAGGGTTCTACCAAGCACTGGCTCCATGTAAGCTTGGTGGGAGTCGTCTCCAACAAATCAGCGATAGGTGCAAGAGTTCGCGCTCATTCCGGCACTCTGTCTCAGATACGAGAGATCTCAGGAGGATCAGGTTATATGTCGCAGAACTCTTTGACTGTTGAGTTTGGGATAGGATATTTAACTTCAGTAGATAGTCTGATAATCAGGTGGCCCTCTGGAACCGTGCAAAAGCTGACCAGCCTTCCAGTGGACACGCTCCTCACCATTACCGAGTCCGCCTTTATCCGAGGCGACGCCAACGGAGATGGAGTGGTAAATATTGGTGACGTGGTCTTTTTGGTCACCTATCTCTACAAGAACGGTCCTGCACCTAATCCTCTGTGGGTTGGAGATACCAACTCTGACGGCATAATCAACGTGGGGGATATCGTTTACCTGGTAGCCTATCTGTACAGGGGAGGGCCGCCTCCGTGTCCAGCAACAGACGGAGGTTTTCCAGCTAACTCCGCCAAACTCAGCGGCAGCCTTGGGTATGCAGAGATCTGGCCCGTACTCAAAACCGATCAGAACACTGTTGCTTTTGCCTCATGTTCTGAAAAAAATTCCGATGAGGTGTTCGAGATCTCAGTGATGGCGAAATTCGACCGGATCGTGTCAGGCGTGGAGCTGGAGGTAAAGTTCGACCCGGATCAGGTGAGCATGCTCGATCCCGCCCTGAGTTCTTTAACCAAGGGACTTCAACTCTTTGCCGGGGTGAAAGATGGAATTCAGAAGATCGGGATGGCAGACCTTTCCGGGAAGAATTTCCTTCCGCCGGGAGAAGGGGTCCTAGTCATTCTGCGAGCGCAAGGGAGTGATTTAAGCAGCATCAAGATCACGAAAGCGACCCTGGTCGATCTGGACGCCAGGCCACTGGCCTTAGAGCTTTCTGGTGAGTTGAACCTTGAGGCTGCTAAGGGCTCTGATTCCAGACCCCAGCGTTTCTCTCTGTTGCAGAATCATCCCAATCCGTTCAACCCACGCACGAGCATAAGGTATGCTCTTCCACAAGATGCACACGTGAGGTTGACCATCTATAACGTCCTGGGCCAAAAGGTCGCCACCGTGGTGGATGAATCGCAGTCTGCTGGGTTCAAGACGATCTGGTGGGATGGCAAGGATGCTGACGGATACGAAGTCGCCAGCGGAGTTTACTTCTATCGGCTGACCGCGGACAAGTTTTCAGAGGTTAAAAAGATGATGATGATGAAGTAAGCTACGAGGGTCGGCAGGGGACAGAAAGTCCTCTGTCAACCTAAAGAGGATAAGTTGAAAAATGAAAAACCCATAACTGTTAACCCTTGTGGAGGTGATTAAAATGAGACACAGTTCGATATTTAAAGTAGCTTTAACTCTTAACCTTAAACCTGTAACCTTGATTTCTAAAAGGAGTAAAGCCATGAAAACAAAAATCTTAACAGTAACAATGCTCCTCCTCTTTTTGGTCGGGATTCCTGGGAATGCTGGACTGAAGAATGTAAAAGCAGAAGAGGCCATAGAGTTTGCGCCCGGGGTTTTGATGGTGAAATTTGCTGATGGTACGAAGGCACAAGTGGAAAAGAGGGAGGGATACGTTAGAACAGGTGTCCCCTCCATTGATGCCCTCAACAGGAAGTATGGTGTTGGAGAATTCATAAAAGTCTTCTCACCGGAACCCAAGTCAGAAAAAGGAAGGAGTGCGTATAGGGAATTGGGACTCGGCAGAATTTACAGATTTGCTACGGCCCCGGAGGCCGACGTTCAGGCCATGGTGGCTGAATATGAGGCTGATCCGAACGTGGAATACGCTGAGCCTGACTATGTGGGTCATGGTCATTACACGCCTGATGATCCCAGTTTCGGTGTGCAATGGGGATTGTGCAACACGGGCAGCAATCCTCCAGGCCACCCGGGAACGGCTGATGCGGACGTAGACGCCACCGAGGCATGGGATTCCTGGACAGTACGTCGCATGCGTACTGTGGCTATTCTGGATACAGGAGTGGATATCGACCATCCTGATCTTCGACATCCTTTCAATCCAATGGAGGGTAACATTTGGTTCAATTATTACGAAATCTTTGGGTGGGACCCGTGGGGGGGGACCCCTGGTGTTGATGACGATGGGAACGGTTATGTGGATGACAACTGGGGGTTTGATTTCGTCAACGGAACGCAGTCCGGAGGTCTCTGGTACAATGATGCAGATGGTCCCTGGGACGATCATGGACATGGCACTGTGAATGCCGGAATAGTTGGTGCCCGCACGGATAACGGCATCGGAGTGGCTGGGCTGGCCGGCAGTCCAGGTTACTTTGAGCATGTGTGGATCATGGCTGTAAAGGTGCTCGATAACAATAATAATGGACTCTACTCCTGGTGGGAGGAGGGCCTCTACTATGCAGCAAACAACAACGCTTCCGTGATCAATATGAGCATGGGTGGTACTGGTTCCTCTACTACCCTTCAGAGTGCGGTTGACTATGCTTGGGGTCAAGGCTGTGTGGTTGTTGCTTCGATGGGGAATAGCAACAGCAGCACTCCTGAATATCCAGCTGCTTTCACCAATACCATTGCGGTTGGAGCCACTGATACTGACGATTCCCGCTGTAATCCTACGGATTGGGGGACTGGTCGTGGCAGCAACTTTGGTTCCCACATAGACGTGGTTGCACCAGGGAATTGGATATACAGCACGGCATGGAACGACACTTATGCGTACTGGTCCGGAACCTCGATGGCCGCGCCTTTCGTTTCGGGATTGGCTGCGCTCCTGATGATGCTGGCACCCGGGACACTCTCGCCCGACGAAGTGAGAGACATCATCCGATCCACAGCCGAGGATCAGGTTGGATTGTGGACCGAAGATGTTGCTGGCTGGGATCCATACTATGGCTGGGGCAGGATCAATGCATGTGCGGCACTGGAAGCCCTACCTGCTCCCGGAGATGCCAACGGGGATGGAACAATAGATATCGGGGATGTGGTTTACCTGATAAATTACCTGTACAAGGGTGGTCCCGCACCTGAGCCTTTATACCCCGGGGATGCGAACTCTGACGGTGTGATCGACATCGGCGACGTGGTCTATTTGATAAACTATTTGTACAAGGGAGGGCCTTCTCCGTGCCCGGGAACTGACGGAGATCTTCCAGCTAAAAGCGCCAAGCTGACTGCCGGTTCCGGGCATGCAGAGATCTGGCCTGTGCTCAATGTTGATCAGAACACTGCCACCCATACCCAATCTTTTGGAAACGGTTTTGATGAGGTGTCTCAGATTTCAGTGATAGGGAGATTTGATGTGGAGGTTGCCGGCCTGGAGCTGGAAGTGGAGTTCGATCCGGATCGGGTGAACATGCTCGATCCCGCCTTGAGTTCTTTAACCAAGGGACTTCAACTCTTTGCCGGTGTAAATGACGGAACTCAGAGGATCGGGATGGTTGATCTTTCCGGGAAGAACTTCCTAGCCCCCGGAGAGGGAACCTTGATCACTCTGCGCGCCAGAGGCAGCGATTTAACCAGCATCAAGATCACGAAAGCGACTCTGGTGGACCTGAATGCCAGACCATTGGCCCTTGAGCTTTCTGGCGAGTTGAATCTGGAGGCGGCAAAAGACACTGATTCCAGACCGCAGCGTTTCTCGCTGTCGCAGAACTATCCAAATCCCTTCAACCCGCAGACCAGCATAAGATATGCTTTGCCGCAGGATGCACAGGTGAGGTTGACCATCTATAACCTTTTGGGACAGAAGATCACCACCCTGGTGGATGAGCAGCAGTCTGCCGGATATAGAACGGTGTGGTGGGATGGGAAGGACGCCGCAGGAGACGAAGTCGCCAGCGGAGTCTACTTCTACCGGTTGACCGCAGGCGAATTCTCTGAGGTCAGGAAGATGATGATGGTGAAGTGATTCAGGGGGTGTGATGGGAACCCCCTCCTAATCCCTCTTCCCACGATATGAACCACATGGCGCATACCTGTACAGACCGGAGAGAAGGGTAACAGGTGTTCGGACACATGGGTAACA
>CBDUQU010000154.1:0-6694 GCA_965369445.1 uncultured bacterium
TTTTAGGATAGCTCCACAGTGGGGTGGGCCAACCAGGCGAAACGGCAGAACAGGGGGTAGTGGAACGATTTTCCTTGACATTAAGTTGGGTTCAGATTATAATAAACATAACTGGAACACTAATTTCTCATTAGGGAACATTACCTTTTAGTCCGACGCTGAGGTCACTCACGGTTTGTGTGGCCGAAGTGGGCGGCTCAATTGGTGTTTTACCGATGTAATGATCGCGGAACCTAAAGGATTGACGAACTGAAGACCCACTAACAAAGAGGTGGCAAGATGTACAAAACCAAAGTATGGCTTTGCGGGCTTGTAGCTTGCCTGTTTCTCGCCTTCGGTTTTGCAGCGACGGTCTTGTCGCTAACAAATGCGGACCGGGGCGATGGGGCGACCAGGATGCAGGGGCAGGCAACGGCAGTCAATTGGTCGCGCATGCCGCTGTCATTTACCGAGAATCAAGGGCAGTTCGGTGAGAAGACCCGATTCCGGTGTGATGCCCCCGGGGCGACATTCTACCTGGCAGCTAACGGGGCGGCCTATCTTATTACTCGCCAGACCGATGAGTTAGGCGAAAGCAACTCCGACCGCCCAGCATATTCGCCCGCCGAGTTTGGTAAACCTCACCATCGCCGAGAAGGGCTGCTGATCAGAGCTCAGTTTGTCGGCGCCAACCCCAATCCTGAGGTCGTGGGCGTGGATCGGCTCTCCCAGAGCAACAACTACTTTCTGGGTAACGACCCCTCCCGATGGAAAACCAACGTGGCGAATTTCTCATCCGTGGTTTACCGAGATATCTACCCGGGCATTGATCTGAAGTACTACGGTGACGGGCGCTCCATGAAGTATGACTTTGTGGTGCACCCACAAGCGGATGTTTCGATGATCAGAATTCGGTATCAGGGCCTTGAAGGTTTGCACGTCACGCCCGGGGGAGATCTCGAGGGACATACCAGCTTCGGGCCCCTTCGAGAAAAGGCACCTCTGATCTATCAGGAGATTGCCGGGGAGAGGCGCAAGATCGTGGGACGCTACGAGATAAAGGAGCCGGGAGTCTTCGGCTTTGCCGTCGACCAACCCTACAACCCGGCCTATACGCTGGTTATCGACCCAGAGCTGGTATACAGTACCTACTTGGGCGGGACATCCGAGGAAAACGCCTTCGGCATCGGAGTCGATGATGAGGGCAGCGCCTATGTGGTAGGTTGGACCTCTTCCGGCGATTTTCCCGTGGTTAACGCTTATGATCAGACTTATAACGGGTCAAGAGATATCTTCGTGGCGAAGCTATCACCAGCAGGAGATTCGCTGCTGTACTCCACCTACATCGGGGGATCTGGCCCGGACGAGGGTCTGGGGATTGCCATTGACTCCGAGGGCAACGCCTATATCAATGGTCAGACCTGGTCAAGTGACTTCCCTACCGTCGTGCCTTATGATGACACTTTCAACGGCGAAAGGGACGTTATTGTGGCAAAGCTCTCACCTTCTGGTGATTCCTTGATATATAGCACCTATCTGGGAGGAGCGGCGCTAGATATTGGATGGCGTATTGCTGTTGACGGTGACGGTTGCGCCTATGCGGTAGGGGCAACCCAGTCTTCAGACTTCCCCACGGAAAACGCTTACGACGCAAGCCTTGACGGTTACGAGGACGCATTCGTGGCCAAGCTGTCGCCCTCAGGCAGAACCCTGGAGTACAGCACCTACCTGGGAGGGACAGACAACGACCACGGTTATGGTATCGCTGTCGACGCACAGGGCAGCGCATGCGTTGCGGGTTTCACCATGTCGACCGACTTTCCCATGGTCAACGCCTATGACGACACTCATAACGGCTCCGGAGACGCCTTCGTGGTGAAACTATCCGGTTCTGGTAACTCCGTGCTGTTCAGCACCTATCTGGGTGGTTTGGAGTGGGATGATGGGAGTCCTATTGCAGTAGATGCCAAAGGAAACGTTTATGTGGCTGGTCGAACCTCTTCTCCTGACTTCCCAGCCATTAACGGATACGACCCGGATCACAACGGTGGACGGGACAGTTATGTTGCGAAGTTCTCCTCAAACGGCGATTCCCTTGTATACAGCACCTTTTTGGGGGGGACGGAGGACGACTATGTCCTCGGTCTTGCCGTTGATGCCTGCGGAAATGCATATGTGGTTGGACATACGAATTCGCCCGATTTCCTGGTCACTGAAGACAGCCACGGCATTCGCAATGGCGGTTACGATGCCTTTGCCTTAGAGTTGGCATGTTCGGGCAGGTGGCTGGTTGGCAACACCTATCTCGGGGGAGCGTCTGGCGAACAGGGATGGGCTATTTATCCTGCGTTCAACCACAACGTTTACGTAACGGGCATTACCGGATCATCAGATTTCCCTGTCACGCCAGAGGCATACGACCTCAGTTACAACGGCGCGGGTGATGTCTTCGTCGCCAACATTCTGCTTTCCGACCGTGTGGTTGGCGACGTCAATGGGAATTATCTAGTGGATATAGGAGACTTGGTGTACCTGGTGTGCTTCCTGTTCAGGGGAGGTCCGGCTCCCGATCCTTTATGGACTTCAGATGCGAATTGTGACGGCGAAATCGACATAGGAGACCTGACCTACTTGGTGAACTACCTTTACAAAGGCGGGCCGCCGCCTGGCTGTTGATTCCAGGTCGGTCCGGAACCTCGATAGATGTAACTGTGAAACCCCGGCTCCCGAGGAGTCGGGGTTTGCTTTCTCTGGATGTCCTTCGCCTGTTCCTGCTATGCCCTGTGGTTCAGAGATCGTCTCTCTTGGCCGATACCTGTTACCGGGGAACGTAGAGCTGTTCCCACGGAAGATTGTTGTTGCATTTTCTGAGAATGTGCGTATAATGGTTATGTTGTTCCCGCATGTGGCGGGATCTTTGAGTTGAAGTGAAGGAGGAACAAAATGTCGAAAATATGTGAAATCTGTGGTAAGAAGCCGTTATATGGGAACACGGTCAGCCGCGCCCATAACATCTCCAAAAGAAGGTGGCTTCCCAACCTGCAGAGAGTGCGAGTCACCAAAGAAGGCAAGCGAACCGTCATGAGGGTATGCGCCAGTTGCATTAAGGCAGGAAAAGTGGATGCTATCAGGTAGGCTTTAGCAGAGACTAAAGATTCCTGATGTTTGCTGGTTCGTTGGCTGGTGAAAGAAAGAAGATAACGGTCGGGCAGAGATGCCCGGCCGTTGCGTTTTTAAGATTCTCCCGGGCAGGAAATCTCTCGTTTCCTTTCGGAGGCAGCCCTTTTGGCCTCTTCCAATTCCTTTCTCAATCTGGTCTTACTCACGCCACTATCAATAACGTCCCAGGGGAGAAGCGAAGTTAATTTCTTGGGCTGGAGGACTATCAGTTCCGGCTCTACTCCAGCTTTTTTCCATGCCTGGCGAAAACTCAAATTCTCCTCGATGGTATAGAATAAACCCTCCCCTACTTTTCGATTTCCCAAAGAGAATATCCCTTGAAGAATTGCCTGCCGGATGCTTTTCTTCTCAAAATGAACCCCTTTTAGATTTTTGACTCCCTCGGCGATCGTGCTTAGCTTTCCTTCTAACTCTTTCTTTTGATTCATGCCACACCATTGAAAGGGAGTATGTGGTTTGGGGATGAAAGGATTGACCGATATTCTTAGCCTTCTCAGACTCCTCTTTTTTTCACGCGCCTTGCCTGGCTTATACTCCTGTATGAAGATTCGATGCACGTCGCGCACCAGGTCTACTATTCCGTCGATGTCCTCTTCTCTCTCGAAGGGAAGCCCGATGATAAGATAGAGCTTGAGCCTGGGAATGCAAGCCTCCGATGCCAGCTCTGCGGATTTCAGAACGGCTTTCCTGTCTATCTTTTTGTTGATTGCCCTCCACATTCTGTCGGTCCCCACCTCCGGGGCAACGGTGAGCGTTTTCATTCCCGAGTCAACCAGAATCTTCAGAAGTTTAGAGCTGATCATATCTACCCGCAAGGATGAAGTTCCAATCTCAAATCCACTTAGGTGAAGAGCCTCACAGATACCCTCCAATTCCGGATGGTCGGATATCAGGGAACCGATTAAACCCACGTGCTTGCGAACTCCCGCGTATTTCTCCACCTGGGAGAGAACGGATTCTTTGGTGTAGAATCGGCAGGGCTGGTAGGCAAAGCCTGCGGCGCAGAACCGGCATCCGCGGGCACATCCCCTTCCCACTTCGACCAAAAGGGAATTCTTGAAATGAGCATAGGGTGAAGTTATGGGGGAGAAGGTCTCCAGGTTTTTCAGACCGACGCTTCTGCTCACGACTTTCTCAGGGACGCCTTTTTTCAGTGTCATTTCCCTGACTGTTCCATCTGGATAATAGCTGAACTCATAGAATCGGGGGACATACACGCCCTCGATTCTGGACAGCTCAAGCAGGACTCTCTCTCTTGACACTTTCCGGCGGTGGATGGTACAGTACAACTCCATGAATTCCGCCAGCATCTCCTCTGCTTCGCCGATAAGCAGGCAATCGACGAAAGGAGCCAGAACTTCGGGATTCAGTGTCGGTGCGACTCCGCCGGCGATTATCAGGGGCGTATTTTCTTTCCTTTGGGAGGACAGAAGAGGAATCTCAGAAAGCTTCAAAAGCTTCAGAACATTGGGATAGTCGAGCTCGAAAGGAATGGAGAAGGCTATCAGGTCAAAGTCTTTGATATTGCGATTGGATTCCAGGGTTCTACTTCCACCGTATGGGGGAAAATCAAAAAGGAAAAATCGCTCGCACGCCACCCGATCCATTCGGTTGAGCTGACGATAGATGGTCTGAAAACCCAGGTTGGACATGCCCACCTCGTAGGTGTTGGGATATCCCAGCGCCGCGCGAAGAAGAGCAGACCTTTTGGTTACTCTACCTCTTTCTGCTGAGAGTAGTTTTTCTCTGGTGACGGCAAAATCGTTCATCTTGGTTCTCAAAAAGTAGATACAACTTATTTGACCGCAACCAAAACCAGCGAAGCTCCCTTCAAATTAACGTGTTTGAGAAGTCTTTGTCAAACTAATACAGGTGCGATTTGTCAGATATCTCTAAGCCACAATATGTACTTCGCTTGTGGTCCTATGCTTCTCCTGACGCAATCGTAATTTCTTTCGAATTCAAGTAACCTATTTTAATAGCGACAGTTACTACAGAGGAGAATCCGGGACAGATTCTTAGATTCGCCAGAATCGGCGGATTGGAACCCGCACTGCACAGTCGAGGGGGATAATGCCAGCCATATCCTTTTGTTCCACAGCCACTTGCGAAACGAATTGCGATGTCCAAAATCTGGCATACCGTTTGTTCACAAAAAGAACAGAGAGGGTTTAGCGAGATTTCTATTGCCGATCAACTGGTTAGTGATTAGAATAACTGGACAGATCAGGCCCTGTTTTCCGAAGCGAAGATACGAGTAAATGAATTCAAGAGTAGGAAGAGCAGGGGAGACCTCAAATTCAGATTCGAGCTTGAGCGTAGCTTTAGATGAATAAAGGAAATTGAAATTTTGACCGCAGCATCATAATCATAGGAAGAGGAGGTCGATCATGCCTAAGAAAATGAATCTCCTTTCAGTGGTTCTACTGGCCATTGCAGTGTTGCAGTGTTCGAATAATCCAACGGCTGCAGACCGTGTAGCGTCAAGAGAATTAACTGCCAGCGAAAAGCTCCTGGTCGAATCAAACGACCGGTTCGGGCTCAAGCTTTTCAAAGAGATCGTCAGGGAGGAGAAGGACAAGAACATTTTCATCTCCCCATTGAGTGTCTCGATGGCCCTGGGGATGACATACAACGGCGCCGCCGGGACCACCCGGGAAGCGATGCAGAAAACCCTGGAGCTCTCGGGCCTGACCATCGAAGAGGTGAATAAGTCCTACAAGAGCTTGCTGGAACTTCTGAGTCAGCTCGATCCCAAGGTCCGGTTTCAGGTTGCGAATTCGATCTGGTACAGAAAGGGGATGAGTTTTGAGCAAGAGTTCATCGACCTGAATAAGACATACTTTGACGCTCTGGTGAGCGAACTCGACTTCGACGATCCGAAAGCTGCGGAGGCCATAAATGGATGGGTTGATGAGAACACCAATGGTAGAATAACCCAGATCGTGGATCCGCCGATTGACCCCATGATGGTGATGTTCCTGATCAATGCCATCTACTTCAAGGGAACCTGGACTTACGAGTTTGATAAAGAGCTGACCAAAGACGCAGACTTCTCTCTGCCGGATGGGTCAAAGAGCCGGTGCAAGCTGATGACCCGGGAGGACAAATTCCAATACTTCGAGAATTCCGATTTTCAGGCCATCGACTTACCTTACGGCGATGGTGATTTCAGCATGATCGTTTTTCTGCCCCGGATGAGCAAAGACATCGATTCCCTGATAGCTGAATTCAGCCAGGAGAACTGGAGCAGGTGGATCCGCAGCTTCTCCGAGCGCAAGGGAACGCTGGAATTACCCCGATTCACCCTGGAATACGAACTGAAACTGAATGACGTATTGAAGGCATTGGGGATGACAATTGCCTTTCAGCCTTTCGCTGCTGACTTCTCCAATATGTACAAAGGCCCCCAGAATCTTTACATCAGCGAGGTGAAGCACAAGACCTTCGTGGAGGTAAACGAGGAGGGCACCGAGGCGGCAGCGGTAACGTCCGTGGGAGTAACAATGACGTCAGTTGACCCCACCGTGTTCTG
>CBDUQU010000155.1:0-6505 GCA_965369445.1 uncultured bacterium
AGCCCTTCACATTCGTTCAGGACAAGTCCTTCGCTTGCGCTCAGGATAAACTTTCCCCCCCTCCACTTTAAAACCGTTCATAGTTCACGGTTCATGGTTTATCGTCCACCCCCCCTCCCCCGAAAGAGCCCACAGTCGACAGTTTGTGGCTCACGGTTCAGAATCTACCAGCGTTATCGTTAGAGCGCTGCGGACCGTGGACGGCGGACGGATCACGTCCGTTCATAGTTCACGGTTTATGGTTCACGGTGTTGGTGGTCTGTGAGACTTGATATGAGAGAAGGTTCTATATCCCTCTTCTATAAGGACCACGTTGAACGGGCGCAACAGAAGATCTGCAACTGGTCTACAGCAATTGCTGCCTGGTCTCAACGGGCCCTGCCTCATGGCGGTGGATGTCGGCTGTTAGGGAGGCGGTGGTAACGGACTCGAAAATGGCGACATGAGGGACATGTGCAGACTTCCTATCTACTCGCAAAAAAAACCCATCACGACCGATCTTTTGTCTTGACTTTCCCATCTGCCTCCAATATGTTGTGGGCGCCCAAGGTGTCTCAAAAGGATTTAGCCACAGTCGCCAGTTTGAATCGAATTATCTAATGAACGAGCAAAGAGCCGACGATAATGACAAGAGACTTGCAGAAGTAGAGCTGGAGACAGATAACTACCTTTTGGGTTTTCTCGACAGTCTCTATGCTGGGATTATCGCTTTCAGCTTTACTATTGTCTACGGTACGCTTGTTAAACAAAATCAACTGATTCCCGTAGATATGGAAAAGCATCTGATTCTTTTTCTGATGGCTTTAGTCTTCATAGTGGCGGATTGGACCGGTTCAAGGGCTTTGGTTAAAGACTATCCTTACGTATCAAAAAACATGTTCGCAAGGGCGAGAGTTTTTATCGACGTGCTGATCGGATGCCTGTACTTTGCACTGGTCATATTTGCCTCGGTGTTGAGCAGCCTGTATGTTGTCGGTTTTTGCGTGGTGTTTCTCCTGGGCGCCATTTGGACTTACATAATACGCCTTGAGTATAGGGAGTATAGCGACTACCTGGAACAGATCAAGAAGGACCCTCGCTTGAAGTTTATCAAAGCGACCCATCTTCTTCTGACCGTGATCTTTGCAGGTGCTTGGTGTGTAGTAGCAGGGTATGAAGCTGATTCGTGGACCAACACTTGGGCCTTCGCTGTCGTAATAACAGCATTTTGGAGTATTTTCACAGTCTACAAGATCCTTTGCTGGATCAGATGGCCCAAATCAGTGGGAGCTTGAAATGTCAGAAGCTTTATTCATTATATTCTCTGCTTTGATCGGGATAGTAAGCGAGCTTGCCATATTCCGTAGCATCTTCCAACGGTCCAATCGTCAGTCTCCAACCACCTGGAGAATAAGGAATTCTAGGAAGTTCAAGGAGCTTAAAGAGGCTCATTTCCACGGAGAATATGCTCGCGCAGAATCGAAGCCTCGTCACTAGCTGAGGGTGAGAGAGAATTCTTCTGCTAAGCGTTTGGATCGGTCTTAGAGCGCCCCGCCTTCTGCTAAGGTCGTTGGCGTTTGTGGTTGCCGGTGACAAGGCTCGTCCAATCCCCAGGGAGTATTTCCCCAACAGATAGATAGTTCCGCTCGTTTTCTTTTGAGACCGGTCAAAAAAATGACAGTCTGAAAAGGGTTTAGCAATTTCGAGCTTTGCCGATATAAGAAATGTACCTTTTTTGAACAGTATGACTCGGCAAAGAGCCGTGCGGAGTTAAGATGGACATATCTCGATACCTAAAGCCGGAGCTGATCAAGCTGGAGATGGAGGCCCAGATCGAAAACGATCCAGACTCCCAGCTTCATCCGGCAAAGCTACTGTGGAAAAGAAAACAGGCCATCCTTTACGAACTGGTGGAGCTACTGGAGAAGTCCGGCAAGGTGGGGAACCCCAAGAAGCTCCTGGTGGATTTCGTGAATCGGGAGAAAAAGGCCAGCACCGGCATCGGACACGGTATAGCGATTCCTCATATCAGATCGATGCAGGCGAAGGAACTCATCATGGGCTTTGCCCGATCCGAGGAAGGATACGACTTCGATTCACTGGACAACGGATCGGTCCATCTCTTCTTCGTTGTGGCTGCCCCCCCGTATGACGACTCATTATATCTGAAGGTCTTCAAAGCTTTAGCCCAAATGCTCCGTTTTGACTACTTCAGAGAAGAGCTTCTGAATGCTTCCTCCGAGTACGAGATAATTCGGGCCATCAAGAAAATGGAGTAACTCCCCTCTCGACATACCTGCTTCTGTTCCCTTTTGCTATCCAACACAGGGTAGGACGAACAACGCAATTTTGTCGAACGATTGCCTGGGCCGTCGCCTGCGTCTTAAGTGCCGCCCTTGAGAGTCTTAATCTTCCAGTTTTTCAAACTCCTCCTGGTCCGCTCCACACTCCGGGCAAAGCCAATCGTCGGGAAGATCCTCGAAGGTGGTATCCGGATCGACCCCGCTCTCCGGGTCGCCCGTCTCGGGGGCGTAAACGTAGCCACAGACCAAACATTCCCATTTTTCCATCAATTACCTCCTCTGGTCGATGACAGGTACTTGCGTCACAAGGTGCGGCTGCACCAACATCAACTGAGTTTTACCACAGCTAATGTGAACTCATCGCTTACAGGTTTTCCTCCCATGAAATCCTTCAGGTCGGCCAAGACCTGCCCGACTATGTGGGAGGCGTTCCTGGTCTTGTTTTCTCCCACCACCCGGATCAGGCTCTTGACGCTGAACTCTTCTTCATTCGCATTCATGCTCTCCACCACCCCGTCGGTGAACATGACGAGGATGTCTCCACTGTGAATTTCTCTGGTGGTTTCCCCGTATGTTTTGTGTTTGTCGATGCAAAGCAGCAAATCCCCTTCAATTAGCTGACTGTACCCCGCTTTTTGGAAAAGCAGGGGTGGCTCGTGTCCGGCTGAAGCATAAGTCAATCTGTTTCTTGACGAATCCAAAACGGCATAGAAGAGAGAGAGAAACGACAGGCGTCTCTGGCATTCCCCGAACAGGCGTTTATTCAGATGAGTTATGACCGACGACGGGCTGAGCAGAAGGGAGGGGGTGCCTTTTCCCAGATAAAGTTCTTTTAGCCTGTCCCACTCCACTCTTGTTTGTGCTTTTAGTTCTGTCGCTGTCAGTCCGTGCCCCATGACGTCGAAGATAAAAAACCCCATCTTGTCCTCGCCTTTGACAATGAACGTGTCAAAAAAGTCACCTCCCACAAACTCCGTGGGCAGGGTCACGACAGCCAGATCAATTGATTTTAAGGCTTGAGTTCGTTTGAATGCGGGTTCTACGGGGAGGTGGTAGCTTATCCTCTCTTTCTCAAGAAAGACCTCTTTGTCCTTGCCTGATGTCAGCTTTTTCAGATTCCGGTATTCCTGAAGCAGGATGGTACGGTGCCGTCTCTCCTCCTCGGCAAGCTGCAGAAGCAAAGATTTGGTTTCGGCTGAGGGCGACTTCTCGCTGGCGCCAAAGTAGTAATTGAACGCCTCAGTTTCCCTACGTATAGCCCCTAACAGGATATCAAAGAAATCAGCCTTTTCTTCCATGATTAACCACTGCTTCTTGCTCAAGCTTCGCTACAGCACTCAAGTTCGCATAATTCTAATCCCCCCGTTTTGTTTTGTCAAGATATATTTCGGTGGTCTTTGCGCCCGACCTATACCGGTAATCCGCGCGGCCGGAGGAAAAAGATTTTGACATCTTGTTCTGCGAAGAATATATTGGAGAAGAGATAAATGGCTAACGATGAACTTTCCAAAAACACGGAGCTCTCGCAATCATGAGATTCGTTGAAAAGCTTTTGAACGCTTCCCGAAAGAATAAGTCCTTGGTCTGCGTGGGTCTGGATACGGACCCGCAAAAGATTCCCAGGCATCTTCTAAAAAGAGAAGATCCCACCTTTGCCTTCAACCAGAAGATCATCGACTCCACCTCCGATTTAGTCTGCGCCTACAAGCCCAACATGGCTTTTTACGAGGCGCAGGGTGCCAGGGGCTGGGAGTCCTTGAAGAAGACCTGCAAGTACATCCCGCAGGAGATTCCCATTATCATGGATGCCAAGCGGGGCGATATCGGAAATACTGCCAGGATGTATGCTAAGGCATTCTTTGAGGAATTGAAGGGGGACGCGGTGACGGTCAATCCTTACATGGGTGAGGACGCAGTATCTCCGTTTTTAGAGCATGAAGGAAAATGTGCATTCGTTCTCTGCTTAACGTCGAACGAGGGCGCTAAGGATTTTCAGCTCTCTGTAGTCGAGGGGAAACCATTGTACGAAGCCGTTGCAGAGAAGGTATTGAGTTGGAATGAAAAAGGCAACTGCGGGCTGGTGGTGGGGGCGACCCATCCCGAACAATTGAAGAGAATCAGAGAGATCGCCTCCTCACTGCCCATTCTGATTCCGGGCATTGGAGCACAGGCAGGGGACGTGGAATCGACGGTGAGATTCGGCACGGACGAAAACGGGGAGTTGGCCATAATAAACTCCTCCCGCGGCATTCTGTACGCCTCGAGCCAGGAGGATTTCGATCAGGCGGCCAGGAAAGAAGCCTTGCGACTGAGGGACGCCATCAATCTCTATCGTAAGAAGTAGGACAATTCTGTATAGTTGTTCCCCTGTCAAGCGTGCAGCGGAGAACGTGTGAGGTTGGCCCTAATATGCGGGTGGAGCTTGAAGGTCCGTCGAAAAAGTGGTTTTGGAGTGCCCAGATGGGCGGTTTTTGAAATCCAGATGTTCTTATATTGCAACCACTTAAACTTTGAAGAGAACCGCCCGGACGGGCACTCCGGTTCGGGGTTTTTCAACACTCCCTAAAGCTCCACCCCTGCGTTTTCTGGGTGGCTACTTGCAGTCTGGATATGTTTTTTCAAAGACAAGGCTATCCGCTCATTTCTCTTAAAAGGGGTGTGGTTGAGGAAAGGGGGCTGCGGAATTGGCTTCGACAGGGTTTGACGGAACAAAGAGAAATCCTCAGATTTCGTCCTTGGGTTAGTCAACCTAAAATGCAAGAGTCGGCAAAAGTTTTCTTGAGCCGATTATGTTATTCTTGGAAGGGGTCTGGGGGCTCGGTGGTAGGGGAGGAAGAGAGGCAAAATTTTGAAGGTAGAGTCAAAAAAGGTCTTGACTTCATCTGTCGATATTGTATATTAAAAATAATAAGTACTTATCCTGGTTTCACAAGGCACGATGGTTGTTTAGCCTTGCTACGGAGTAACAGACTTTTCTGGGCTTCTTTCTAGTTAGCCGAAGTCCACTGATAGATGTGACTCTGAAGGATAGAGTAAGCAAAAGTAGTGACAAGATGGTTTTGCATTCAGGTTTGCCTGTTTTCTTGCGTTGACACAAACTGGAATAAGCGATTTTTGTCTCTACACTTGGCACAGAGGACCGGAAACGCATTTGGCGAATGACCGTGACTTTTGAACCCTTTTTTGAAGGAGGTGGAAACCAGGAGGATAATCGAGAACAACTTCCTGAAGAGGGGGATGTTGTGTTCACTGAAGGGTTTTGTTCGTGCGGGAATTGTCGTCAAGATTCCCCGCAAGATCGTGGTTCGGACAGAGGTTGCACCCCTGTCCGCAGAGGGATAGGGGTGTAACCCCTATCCCAACAAGAGAGGTAGAGGAAGAGGCATCCTCTACCAACGAGAGGGTCAACGGATTCAGCGGGTCAACGGATTGAACGAATGGAACGGATAATCCGCTGAATCCGATTAATCCGTTGACAGGAAGTGTAGTTAACCCTTAAACCAAAGGAGTTGCATCGTGCAACGCAAAAGTTTTGTTCTTCTGGTGGTGGGGATGGTAGTATTCTTCCTTTGCTCTGTTGCATCTGCTGACGTCCCCGACAGTATCAATTATCAGGGAAAGCTGACCACCGCTTCAGGTGGTTGTCTTAACGACACGGTTCAGATGACCTTTACCATCTATGCAGACGCGTTCGGCACCGTGTTGGAGTGGAGTGAGACCCAAACACAAGTGGAGGTGAAAGAAGGGATATTCAATGTTCTCCTGGGAAGTGTTAATCCGTTAGCGGCGTCGATCTTTGATGGAAGCGCGAAATACCTAGGTGTTCAGGTGGAATCTGATCCGGAGATGAGTCCTCTGAAGCCTATGGTGACGACGGCCTACGCATTTCATTGCGCTACTGCGGATTCAGCTTTAAACGCGCCCGCAGCGGGAATAGTAAGCGTGGACGGTGTTTCCAACCCGGGCGGGGACGTGGATCTCATTCAGCAGGATGCCATCACCATCAGTCCGAATGATGGGGCCAATACTATCACCTTTGGAGAGACGCATTCTGCCAGAACCGATAATCCACATGTGGTTACTGCTGCGCAGACAGGTGCATTAGTGAGTGTGGATGGGGTCAGCAATGCCGGTGGAAATGTTGATTTCATTGCTGGAACTAATATAACCATCACGCCGAATGACGGAGCCAATACCGTAACCTTTTCCTCCACGGCCGGTGG